>CALLUG010000051.1 GCA_938011315.1 uncultured Flavobacteriaceae bacterium | reverse complement strand
CGCTGCGCTATTTCCTTTGTAGTTAATCGCTCTTTTAGAGCCTCTAAGACAACTCTTGTCTTGAATTTTGAAGTGAATTTTCTCCGTGTCATATCAGTAAATTTAATACTTTTTTTTGAACTTAACTTACTGTCCTAATTTTGGGGGAATGATCAATATTAGAATATTTAAATATCATAAATAATAAAAAATTAGAAAAAATTGATAAGAAAGAATTATTGAGTCTTGAAAAAGACTATATATATCCTTTCATCAATAGGTTTATGAAATATGGTTTTAAGTATAAATTTGCCTGGTTATACATATTCTTTTTCGTTCTTGTTTTTGATTTAATATTATTTTCTTTTATAAATATATTCATTCCTGTTTTTAGTGGAATATACATGATTAGTGCAATAATCAAAGAGATAATTGCTTATAGAGAAAATAAATTATGGTAGTTTTTTTACTCCAGCTAGCACTCGTTTGTAACGAGTGTGGTACCAAGTAAGAAAAACAAACAAAGGCTACCCATTAAAATAAACCATTTATCTCTGCATCAATAGCACTAATGACAGTGCCTAAGTCTTCTGGATTATCTACAAAATTTAGGTTATCTACGTTTATAATAAGTAATTTTCCTTTATTATAACCATGTATCCAAGCCTCGTAACGCTCATTAAGTCTGCTTAGGTAGTCAATACTAATACTCGTTTCATAGTCTCGTCCACGTTTGTGTATTTGCGATACGAGATTAGGAATAGAACTTCGTAAGTAAATGAGTAAATCTGGGCCTTTAACAAGAGATTCCATAAGATCAAAAAGAGATTTGTAATTTTTGAAATCACGGTTAGTCATTAACCCCATGGCGTGAAGATTAGGGGCAAAGATATGAGCATCTTCATAAATAGTTCGATCCTGTATAATATGTTTACCACTTTCATGTATTTGTAATACTTGACGAAATCTGCTGTTTAAAAAATAAACCTGCAAATTAAAACTCCAACGTTCCATTTGGTTATAAAAATCGTCTAGGTAGGGGTTATCTACAACATCTTCAAGTTGTGATTGCCATTTATAATGTTTGGCAAGTAGTTTTGTAAGTGTAGTTTTTCCTGCTCCAATATTTCCAGCGATGGCAACGTGCATAAATCTATTTTATTTGTAATCGATATTGATAAAGATATTGACCGTCGTAAATATACAAGGTTTCGTTGGTTACAAAAAACTGTTTTATTAACAAATTTGATAGTTTAATAGGGACGAATGCTGTACTGTTTTTAGTTTTCAAAACTAATTCGTTTTGTTTTAATAACAGTAAGTTTTCATTATTTTCTGATATTTGCGTAAAGCCGTTATTAGGAATTTTAGATAGTAAGCTACCAAAATAACTATAAGTATATAGATGTGTTTTTGTAAGTGCCCAACAAAAATTATAATTACTTACTAAGCTAATAATTTCGCCTTCAATGGGTAGGGTTACAAGCCGAGTGTTATTATTTTTATAGTCATAAACTTCCAATTGTTGAGTTGCTTCATTAAAAATCCAAATCGTAGTATCGTTTCCTGTAGTGACTTGTGTTATATTTCTAAATGGAGTTAAGGTATTAAAATCGATACGTGTAATTTCTGCCAATCGATTATCCAAAATCACAACCGAATTAAAATCTTTGTAAAATAGCACAATTTTTAATGAATTATAAGTGCTTACAGATGTTATTTCGCCCAACTGAACGTTGCTGTAACGAAGCTCTTTGTGCTCTAGTTTTTTGATTAAACTTGTGTTTTTGGTATAGTACAATCTACCAAAAGTATCGACATTTACAATTAGGTTCGCAGGCAAGACTGTTTTACTAATAAGTCTAAGACTTAGTGTGTCTTGCTGTGAAAAAACAGCGGTACAAAAAAAGAGTAATATGTATTTTAAGTATTGCATAGTAAGGCCTAGGGAGCTAAGTCAATTTGTTTAGTATATTAATTTATAGCCATGGCCCCTAACGTTTACGATTTGAATAGTTTTATCTTTTGCTATTTTTTTTCTTAATTTTGAAATAAATACATCCATACTTCTTGCGTTAAAAAAATCGTCGTTACCCCAAAGTTTTTTCAAAATTACAGAGCGTTCTAACACTTCATTTTTGTTTTTTAATAAATGAAATAACAGGTGAGCTTCACGATGAGTAAGCTGCATTTTTGTTTCATTTTTAAATTGTAATGTTTGTTTTGGAAAATTAAATATATAGTTGCCAAAGCGAACTACATGGCTTGTTTTTTGGTCTTTGGTTCGATCCAATAGGTTATGAATACGCACAATAAGTTCTTCCATACTAAAAGGTTTTTTTAGGTAGTCGTTTCCGCCAATACTAAATCCTTCTACGACATCTTGTGTTTGTGATTTTGCTGTAAGAAAAATAATAGGAATGTTATCATCTTCAAGCCGTATGTCTTTGGCTAGAGTAAAGCCGTCTTTTTTTGGCATCATAACGTCCAAGACCAATAGTTCTGGTTGTTCTTTTTGATAAACCTTGTAAGCAATGTCTCCATCTTCGCAAAGTAAAACATTAAAGTTTCTGGTTTCTAAACTTTCTTTGATAATTAAGCCTAAGCCTGGTTCATCTTCTGCGAGGAGTATCTTTATTGGTTTATCCATTACTAAAAGAGAGTTTAAAAGTGGTTTCAGTATTTTTTGCGTCCATACTTATGTTGCCGCCGTGTTTTTCGGTAATTTTTTTGGCATAATACAAGCCTATGCCAAAACCTTTTACATCGTGTGTGTTTCCTTTAGGGATGCGATAAAATTTTTCAAAAATCCGACTTGTGTCCGTATTAAACAACGCTGTCCCGCTATCTGTTATACATACGCTAAAGCTTATTGTATCTTGTTTTAAGTATAAAGTTATGCTGCTACCTCCATATTTAATTGCGTTATCTAAAACAGTATTAATGGCATTTTCAAAATGAAAAGAATCAATTTTAGCAATTATGTTTTCTGAAGGTTTTATGAGTGTAATAGTTTTGTGTTTGTGTTGTATTTTGTACTTATTAGTTAGCAGAGTAATAGTATCTGTAATATTAGTGTTTTCTTTATTAAGATTTAAGTTTTCGCTATCTAAAGTTGCTGTTTCTAGTAGTTTTTCTACCATAACATTAAGTTTAGATAACTGCTCGCTAGAAAGATTTAAGTAGGTTTTGGTTTTTTGTTTATCGTTTATAATATTAAAATCTCTAATACTCTCAAGAGCCACGCCTATAGTAGCAATTGGTGTTTTAAATTCGTGGGTAATATTACTTATAAAATCATTTTTAATTTCGGCAAGTTGTTTTTGTTTTTTTATAATCCTAAGTAAATAAAATAAACAACTTATAACTGCTAAAATTAATATAAACGAAAGTGTAATTCCTAACAAAATGCGTTTTAATACAATGCCTGTTTCATTAAAAAAATGAGCTTTTAAAGTTCCATTTTTGGGTAAAAACCCAGATTTTGATGAGGTAAACAAAACAGCATCTTCGGTGTATTGTTTGTTAACATATAATGTTTTTTTATAATTTTCTTTAAACGATAACCCGTGTTTTAAACTAATGTTTTTTCGATCTAATTCATTAATAAAAATTGAATCAACATATTTAAGGTTTAATGAGTCTTTAGCTAAAGAAAAAATAATTGTTGAGCTAAGCGATTTTATACTTTCAATGCGTAGTGTGTCGTTTTGCTTAGCAACGAGTTCTTTTTTGTTTTTTTGATCCCTTAATAAAGAATCAGTTTTTATGCCTCTAAAAAGGCTTACATCTTCAGCTATAACTTTAATGGAGTCTATCTCATTAAAAACGATATCTTCGCCTTCTGTTTTTTTTAAAATATTTTTAAAAAAGCCTTGTTGGAGTATAGAGTCGTTGCTAGAGTCATAAGAAAATCCTAAAGTGCTTTCCTTGGCGAGTTCTGTATAATAGGTGTTTACAGCATTGTCTAAGCTTATTTGCACATCGTTAATAAATTGCTGCTTATTAATAAGGTAGTTTTTGTAATTCCAATAGACTTGTATGCTAACGGTGCTTATAATCACAAAAACAATAGTGTATAAAATCCATCTGTATCTTGTTGCATTCATTTTTCAAAAGTAAATGTTAAAAACTATTAAAACTAATTGCTTAACACTAGATAACACTAGTTAACTTAGCTTAACATCATAATTGATTAACATAACACATCTTTGTATCAATGAAACTAATAATCAATTAAAACACTTTAAATTATGAAAACAATGTTTAGAATACTCCTTTTTACTCTTGCGACGTTTAGTTTGCAAGCACAGCAAAAATTTCAAGGTAAGGCAACTTATATAACACATTCTAAATCGAGTATAGAATTAGAGGACGGTGAGTTTGAAAAAGCGAATATACCTTCAGAGTTGAAAGAGCAATTAATGGAAGTAATTAAAAACGGATCGAAACAAACCTATGAACTTAAGTTTGATAAAACACAATCTGTTTATAAAGAGGTCGAAAAATTATCTAAGCCAAAAGCAAACTCTTCTAATGTAAGTGTTTCGATTAGTTTTTCGGGGTCAGGAACTATAGGTGGAGATATTTTGTACAAAAACATAAAAGAAAATCGCTATACAACCTCGAGTGAGTTTTTTGGAAAACTGTTTTTAATACAAGACGAGCTTAAAACACACAATTGGAAATTAGAAAAAGAAACCAAAACTATAGGAGAATATACCGTCTATAAGGCTACAAAAACAATTACCCTAAACAGAAGCAGCATCACAAGTTTTAGCGTGAATGAAGATAAGAGTTCTAAAAAAGAAGAGCAAGACACCGAAGAAAAAATAATTACAGCTTGGTACACCCCACAAATACCAGTAAATGCAGGGCCAGGGCATTACCACGGCTTACCTGGATTAATTCTGGAATTGAATGATGGTGTCTCTACAACGATATGTAGTAAAATTGTATTAAACCCAAGCGATGACATAGACATAAAAGAACCTAAAAAAGGAAAAAAAGTAAGCCAAGAAAAATATGATGCTATTATTGAAAAAAAATCCAAAGAACAGATTGAAAACTTTAGACAGCGAGGCACCGAATCTTCATTCCAAATTATAGGAGGTTAATTTTTTTTAACGCAATTAGTTTGCGTAAGTAAAATAGCTTTTATCAATCTAAGCTAGCTTAGTTGTAGGGTTACAATAATTAATCATAATTTAACAGTTCAAAATTAAACTTTATACTAGTTTTAAAGTCTAAATTTAATACTTAATAAAGACAATATAATGACATTAATTTTGAGAAAAATACAATACCTACTATTAATAGCACTAGCTTTTAATGTAACCAATGCGCAGCAAGATTTTCAAGGCGTGGCCACTTACGAGTCTAAAACAACGATAGATTTAGATAATATTGGCACTGGAAGACGACAGCTATCTGAAGCACAAAAAAAAGAATTTGCAGAACGTTTAAGGCGAAATTTAGAAAAAACCTATACCCTACGTTTTAATAAAACTGAATCTATGTATAAAGAACAAGCAAAATTGCAGGCGCCAACAGCAGGAGGTCAAGGTAGAAGAGGCTTTGGTGGTTTTGCTAATAGTTTTGCACCAGGCGATCAATATAAAAATGTAAAAGAAGCCCAACTACTTCAGGAACAAGAGTTTTTTGGAAAACAGTTTTTAATAAAAGAAGGTCTGAAAAAATTAAACTGGAAAATAGAAAAGGAATCTAAACAAATTGGACAATACCTAGCTTTTAAGGCTACAGCGATAAAGACCGTTGAAAACGCAGACTTTGGTAATTTTTTTAGACGAGGTAGAGTAAGAAATACTGGCGAAACAACAAAAGATTCAACAACAACCAAACCACAGGAAGATAAACTTGTAAAGTCAAAAGAAGTTATGGTTACAGCATGGTACACCCCTCAAATACCAGTAAGTCAAGGACCAGGAGAATATTGGGGGTTACCTGGCTTAATTCTTGAAGTTAATGAAGGTAGAACAAGCATATTGTGTTCTAAAATAATAATTAACCCAGGAGAGAAAGAAGTCATTAAAGCGCCGTCCAAAGGCAAAGAAGTTACTAAAGCTGAATACACCAAAATTATAAACAAAAAAATGGTAGAAATGCGAGAAAACTTTAGATCGCGTGGCGGTCGAGGTGGCGGTCGCAGAAACTAATGTATATCTATAATACCAAATTAACCTAAAATATAATGAAACACTTATTAATCGCTATGCTTTTAGCAATAACAGGGCAAACCTTTGCGCAAATTAAAGTAGAAGGTACTGTAAAAGATAGTACAGGGAGCGCTCTAGAGTTAGCTAATGTTATTGCTATAAACAAAGCAACAAGCGAGCTAGAGTCTTACGGAATTACTAATGAAGCAGGGAAATTTAAGCTAGTTTTAAAGAAGAATACCACCTACAACATTCAGGTAAGTTATATTGGTTATAAAACACTTGAAGAAGAGTTGTTAACTAAAGCGACAGACATCACTAAAAGTTTTGTTTTAAAAGAAGACAATAGTCTTGAAGCTGTCGAATTAGTCTATGAAATTCCTGTAAAAATTAGTGGAGATACAATAACCTATAACGCAGACTCATTTAAAAAACCAACGGATAGAAAGCTGGGTGATGTATTAAAAAATTTGCCAGGAGTAGAAGTTAACGAAGCTGGAGAGGTTGAGGTCGAAGGGAAAACAGTATCAAAGCTAATGGTTAATGGGAAAGATTTTTTTGATGGCGATACTAAATTAGGAACAAAAAGCATTCCTGCAAATTCAGTCGATAAAGTAGAAGTGTTAAAAAACTTTGCAGAAATAGGACAGTTACGAGGGGTACAAGACAACTCAGACAATGTCGCATTAAACATAAAATTAAAAAAGGGAAAAGAAAATTTTTGGTTTGGAGATATTACCGCAGGCGGTGGCGTATCAAACGATGATGGTCTTTATTTATTTCAACCTAAATTGTTTTATTACAGTCCAAAATACAGCCTTAATATTATTGGAGATCTAAATAATATAGGGGAGGTTGTGTTGTCTAGACGAGATGTTTCTACTTTTGGAGGCGGCTTTAGAGCACCCAGCAATAATAGCGGTACTAGTATTAACTTAGGAAATAACGGTATTGGATTTTTAGCCATACAAAATAATAGTGCCCTTGACGTTAATACAAGCTTAGCTGCAACAAACTTTAGTTACTCCCCAACAAAAGCATTAGATTTAAGTGGTTTCGCAATCTTTTCTGGAAGTCGTGTAGATACACGAGAGGTAAGTTCATCTCAATTTGTTCAGTTTGAAGATGACCCCAATACGCCACAAGATGAATCGACTCAAACGCCTCCAGACGAAAATACAGAAAGCACAACAAGACAACGAGGCGATATTGGTTTGTTTAAGCTTAGTGCTAAGTATAAACCCAACTTTAGAAACCAATTAGAATACGATATTCAAACTAGAATAAGCGATAACTCCCAAGACCAAGGGTTTTCATCTTCTGTAACAGGAAATACAAACGAGTTTGAGGAGTCAACGCCGTATAGCATTACCCAAAGCCTTAATTATTACTATACTTTAAACGAAAATAATACCTTTGCTTTTTCTGCTCAATATCTACTTCAGGACGAAGATCCTTTTTATAATGCCCTTTTGGAAAACAATCCATTAAATAATGATAACCCGTCAGACCCCAACGATCTGCTTGACGATCCAGACGCATTTGATGCTACAGCACTTGGTTTGGGTTTAGATAGAAGCTTAACCAATTATAATATTTCTCAGGAACGCCGTGTAAAAACAAACCAATTAGACAGTAAGTTGGACTATTGGAACGTACTAAACGACAAGAGTAATATTAACTTAACATTAGGAGTTATTTCAAGCCAGCAAGATTTGGATTCTGATTTTTTTCAAAACCTAGGAACAAGTAGAAATGACCCTAGATTTAATCCTACACCTATTATAAATGACGGGCTAGATACCAATAATATAGAATATAATTTTACAGACTTATACGCTGGGTTTCATTACCAACTAAAAACAGGAATATTTACATTAACTCCAGGATTTAAACTGCATTCTTACAATGTTAACAACAGACAGTTTGGCGAAGAATTTGATGACGATTTTTTTAGAATCTTACCAGATTTTACCGCTCGAATTCAATTAAAAAAGAGTGAGAGTATTAGATTAAGATATGACGTACAAACACAGTTTAATGACGTAAACCAGTTTGCTAGAGGGATTGTACTAAATAATTTTAACTCTATATTTTCTGGCAATCCAGAATTAGAAAATGCCTTATCTCATAATATTAATGTAAATTACAGTAGCTTCAATTTATTTAATTACACGAATGTGTTTGGGTTCATAAATTACAGAAAGAGTATAGATCAAGTCCAAAGCCAAACAGATTTTTCAAGTGTAGTAAGGACACGTACACCATTTAATTCAACTCTAGATAACGAATCGCTAACGGCATTTGGGAGTTACCAACGTACAATCAAAAAAGTTCAAGCAACACTTAGAGCCAATTTTAGTTACAATAGATTTAGTCAACTCATTCAAGGACGACCATCGGTTAACGAAAATTACAATCAAACTTATACAGCAAGACTACGAACTAATTTTAGAAAAGCACCTAATGTACAGTTAGCCTACAACTACTCTATAGCAGATAATGATCAAGGAGGTCGTCGTACACAGTTCTTTACTAATGCACCATCAATACAATTTGATGCTTATATTTTTAAATCCTTAACCTTTAAAACCAATTACAGTTATACTAGATTAAGTGATGATGACAGAACCTTAAACACATTCGATTTTTGGGATGCTTCACTATCATATAAAAAAAATAATGACTCTAGATGGGAGTACGAAATAAAAGCAACAAATCTACTAGATACAGCGTCTAGAACCAGAACTACATCAAGTGCATTTTCTGTAAATGTAAACGAAACATTTATACAACCACGATACATTACGTTTAGGCTTAGATACGAGTTGTAAAATATTGAAGCAAAAAACTGATAAAAATTAAAAAGTCGTCTAAGAAATTTTTTTAGACGATTTTTTATTTCGACTCATTGTGAAATTTTATAGTGTATTAAAACAATTTTACTAAGGGCTAAAAAGGAGGTTAGTTAAAGACTTTATAGCTCTAAGTCAAATATGGGGGAATGGCTAACATTTAGATTTTTTGTGAATTAAAGATTCATATTTAAAATGAGATACAATATACGAAAAAAAATGAGCGTTATGTAAGTATTATTACTCGTTTTAGAACAAATTATAAAAATAAACTTGTAAATAATATAGAATTGCTATATTTACTTGAAAAAAAGAAAATTTTTAAAAAAAAATATTGATGTATGAAAAAATTATTACTAAGCACAAATAAAATTTTGTTAATCTGTTTTTGCTTTGTTTTTTTTAGTTTAAAAATTCAAGCTCAAATAATTAATATTAACAACGCTGCAGATCCACAATCTAGCTTTGGTCCTCAGCAGCTTATTGAGGATATTTTAATTTCAGGTGAGTGCTCTGAAGTAAATAATTTTTCCTTTCAAGTTAGTGGAAACCCTACAGATTTAATGACAAAAAGTTACGGCTATTTTAGAACTCCAGCAGGAAGTAACTTTCCTTTTTCGGAAGGCGTTGTATTAACTACTGGATTCGCTTTTTCGGCAGGGAACACAAGCACAGGTCCTGGCAATATTATTAGTAATATGAATGGATTGCCCGGCGATACAGATTTAGAAGCTGCTATTGGAATTGGAGGAACTCAAGATGCTACATTTATTAACTTTAATTTCACACCACTTATCGATACTATTGATTTTCGGTTTTTAATGGCTTCAGAAGAATATGATGGCATGACAGAATGCATGTTTGCAGATGGTTTTGCTTTTTTATTGCGACAAGTAGGAACAGCAAATTTTATAAATTTAGCTGTATTGCCAGATGGTACTCCTATAAACGTAACTAATATAAATAACTCATCTTTAATTAACAATCCAGCAGGAGCTCCCAATTGTGATGCTAACATTCCTTTTTTTGGAGGTTATGATGTAGGAGAAACCAATTATGGAGGTAGAACAGCTGTACTAACTGCAAGCGCAACTGTTATTCCAAATGTTGAATACGAAATTAGATTAATTGTTGCAGATCAAGGAGATTCAGCATTTGACTCTGCAATTTTTATAGAAGCAGGAAGTTTTAATGTTGGAGGAGATTTAGGTGACGATTTTACTATAGCAGGAGGTAACCCAGGATGCGATGGTCAGCCTATTATCTTAGATGCAACCCTATCAACGGCAGGTGCTGTTTATAGCTGGTTTAGAGATGGTGTATTATTAGCAGGCGAAACAAACCCAACACTATCTGTTACTACTGACGGCTTATATAGATCTGAAGTTTTGATTGCAAGTGGATGTATGTCTACAGATCAAGTTTTTATTGAATTTACGGTGCCACCAGTTATAGCAGCAGCCCCACAAGACATTGTTATTTGTGAGACGGATACAGATTTCGTAGAAGTGTTTGATTTTACGAATAACACTAATTTAATATTAGGGGGGCAATCGGGAATAAATTTTCCTGTAAGCTTCCATGCGACACAAGCTGATGCGCAAACTAACCAAAACCCACTTACACTCCCTTATAGTAACACCTTACAACAAGAAACTATATGGATGCGTATAGCAGATGCTACACAAACTTGTTTTGAAGTGGTAAGTTTTGATATTGAAGTGCAAACTATGCCCATAGCAAATACTCCAGCAGACTTTGCGCTTTGCGACGATGCTACAGATGGCGACGATACAAATGGTCAAACAACATTCGATTTATCGACACAAATAAATAATGTTTTAGGCGCACAGTCTGCAGCTAATTTTGATGTTACGTTTTACCTAAGTCAAGCAGAGGCAGATTTAGGAACAGCAGGTACAGACATCACAACCCCGTTTACAAATACAACCAACCCACAAACGATATTTGCGAGGATAGAAAATAATGCTAATACAGGTTGTTTTGCCACAACATCTTTTAACTTAAATGTGATTACACTTCCTGTAGTAGCCAGTGCTCCACAAGATATTTTTATTTGCGAGACAGATAACGATTTGGTAGAAGTGTTTGACTTTACGAATAACACTAACCTAGTATTAGGAGGGCAAGCGGCAGCAAATTTCCCTATAAGTTTCCATGCAACACAGACCGATGCACAAACAAATCAAAATCCATTGACATTGCCCTACAGCAACACCCTACAACAAGAAACTATCTGGATGCGTATCGCAGATGCGTCTCAAGCTTGTTTTGAAGTGGTAAGTTTTGATATTGAAGTGCAAACTATGCCCATAGCAAATACTCCAGCAGACTTTGCGCTTTGCGATGATGCTACAGATGGCGATGATACAAATGGTCAAACGACGTTTGATTTATCGACACAAATAAATAATGTTTTAGGCGCACAGTCTGCGGCTAATTTTGATGTTACGTTTTACCTAAGTCAAGCAGAGGCAGACTCAGGAACAGCAGGTACAGACATCACAACCCCAATCACAAATACAACCAACCCACAAGTTGTATTTGCGAGGATAGAAAATAATGCTAATGTAAACTGTTTTGCTACGACATCTTTTAATTTAGTGGTTAACCCTCTGCCTTTAATAGCAAGCACACCCCAAGATATTCTCATTTGCGAGACGGATAACGATTTGGTAGAAGTGTTTGATTTCACTAATAACACCAACCTCGTATTAGGGGGTCAGGCAGCAGGAAACTTTCCTATAAGTTTTCATGCAACACAGGCCGATGCTCAAACAAATCAAAACCCCTTAACACTACCTTACAGTAACACCTTACAACAAGAAACCATATGGATGCGTATAGCAGATGCCACCCAAACTTGTTTTAACCTTACAAGCTTCAATATTGAAGTACAAACCATGCCTGTGGCAAATACACCGGCAGATTTCGCTCTCTGCGATGACGCTACAGATGGTGATGATACTAATGGGCAAGTGGTATTTGACTTATCCACACGGGTAAACGAAGTACTAGGAGCGCAATCAGCAGCTAACTTTAACGTTACGTTTTATCTAAGCCAAGCAGAAGCAGATTTAGGAACCGCAGGAACAAACATTACAGCACCAATTACAAATACCACAACTCCACAACCCATATTTGCAAGAATAGAAAATAATGCTAACATAGCTTGCTTTGCCACAACGGCGTTTAATTTAGTGGTTAATCCTCTACCAGTTGTAAACGCAATTGTAGACTTAGAA
The DNA here is from genome assembly GCA_938011315.1 of uncultured Flavobacteriaceae bacterium. Classification (GTDB taxonomy): domain Bacteria; phylum Bacteroidota; class Bacteroidia; order Flavobacteriales; family Flavobacteriaceae; genus AU392. Next base: position 22,779 of record CALLUG010000051.1, on the reverse strand, counting down.
CAGTGTGATGATGATACTGATGGAATTTCTTTATTTAATCTCACACAGGCCAATACATTAATATCTACAAATTCCGTAAACGAAACATTTAGTTACTATTTAACGCAATCTGAAGCAGATACAGGCTTAGTTGCCGACCAAATCACAAACATTATTAATTACCCTAACCCAACACCTCTCAATAGTGTTGTGTTTGCTAGAATAGAATCTACAGAAGGTTGTATTAGAACTTCCCAAATCAACCTAATGGTAGGAACTACTCAAATCCCTACAAGTTTTAATTTAGAATTTGAAGTTTGTGATGATGATCTTGTTGATGGCGATAATACTAACGGTGTTGCAGCATTCGATTTTAGCAGTGCAACCCCACAAATTGTTAGCCTGTTTCCAGCAGGACAAAGCATTACCGTAACCTATTACGAAAGCCAAGCCGATGCTGCAGCAGAAATAAACGCAATACCAGACATCTCTAACCATAGAAACGCAAACTTTCCAAATAACCAAAACATTTATGTTCGTGTAGATAGCGATGATGTCAATGCTTGTTTAGGATTAGGGAGGCATATTACGCTAACAGTAAACCCATTACCAGCAAACAATACAATTACCGATAGCGTATTATGTAGTGACGATGGTACTAACGCCTCATTCGATTTAAGTGTGAAAGACAGCGAAGTTATCGGCGCACAAACAGCAACATTACTTATTAGCTACCATTTAAGCCTAGCAGACGCACAAAATAATGTAGGTGCCTTAGTAAGTCCCTTTACCAATACCACAAATCCACAAACTATCTTTGTAAGATCGCAGTTTGATACTAATGGCAATGGACTAGCCGATGCAGATGAATGTTTTAATACCGATATGAGTTTTCAACTAGTTGTAAACCAAAATCCTGTCGTTTCGGCTCCAGACAGTATTACGATGTGTAGTGACCAAACAAGTACAGTTTACGATTTAACAATTCGTGAAGCAATGATTACTGCAGGTGATACCTCTATTAGTTTAGCGTATTTTGAATCCCAATTGGATATTGATACAAACAACCCAATCCTTGATCCAACCAATTATACCAGTACTCAATTAAACACAGATATACTTGTAGTTGCCACAGCAACAAATGGATGCGAATCTATAACCACATTAACGCTAGAAACAATATTATTTGCAAATCTAAACTTAAATCCTACAGGTATTGAAGAGTGTGAAGTCGATAATGACGGCTTTGACACCTTTGACCTTACTAGAGGCGAGACCGATATTTTAAACGGGTTAAACAGAGCCGATTTTACCTTTGTTTACTATGAAATTCAAGCAGATGCGTTAGCAGGAAATACCAATACCATAAACGATGTAACAGCATTTACCAATACTGTTGCAGTAAGCCAAACTATTTTCGTAAGAGTTACCCCAACAACTAATGCTTGTGCACAAGTTGTGCCAATTACCTTAATTGTAAATCCTGTGCCTGAGATTGGTATAGAAGATCAATATGTATTATGCTTGTCCTCAGATGAAAATCCAGTACCAGCCCAAGAGCCAACATTTTTACCTACACTACCTATTGACACCCAATTAAGTTCAGCAGAATTTACCTTTCAATGGTTTCGAGGAACAGACCCCCGAGCGGCAAATCTAATAGTGGGCGAAACACAACCAACCTTTACACCAACAGCTGTTGGTGACTATACTGTATTAGCAACAAATATTCTTACAGGCTGTACTATTCCTGCAACAACAAGTGTTATAGGTTCATTCCCGCCAGAGAGTATTAGTGTAGAAGTTACCACACCTGCATTTTCAGACAATGCAACGATAGAAGTTACTGTAGAAGGTAGTGGAACGTATGAGTTCAGTATAGACAATATTGTTTGGCAGTCCTCACCGATATTTACAGACTTACCCTTAGGGCAATTTATAGTTTTAGTAAGAGACATACAAAATTGCGATGTTTTGGCGTCTAATACAGTTACTATTATAGATTTCCCAAGATTCTTTACACCAAATAATGATGGTTTTAACGACACTTGGAATATCCCTGAGGGTGGTGCAGTGCTTAATGCTGAGGTTTTTGTGTTTGATAGGTTTGGAAAACTATTAGCTCAAATAACACCTGATGGCCCGGGTTGGGACGGTACTGTTGGAGGCGAGTTATTGCCTACAAATGACTACTGGTTTACGATAGAATTTGATGAGCCTAAAGATGGTGTAAGAAGGCAGTTTAGATCTCACTTTACTTTAAGACGATAAACAAAGAATAGAAGCTAAAAAAAGAGACTATTTTAAAACAGAATAGTCTCTTTTTTAATTGTAATAATTTAAGTCTTTTTAGCAAAAAAAATGCCTTTATATTGTAATACCAAACACTAAGCAAACCGAATCTTTTTGCTATAATCTTTATTGAAGAAAGGCACATGTTTTCTTAATTTTGTAGCTTAGACTTGTTGTGTAGCAAGGCTTAAATTTAAGACTTAGATACTAATAAGAGGATGGCAATAAAAAAGGACAAAGGCTGCTCAATGAGTTTTAATCATTCAATTTTAAAACAGCCATAAAGGCTTGTTGTGGTATCTCTACATTACCAACCTGCCGCATACGTTTTTTTCCTTTTTTTTGTTTTTCAAGTAGTTTTCGTTTACGCGAAATATCTCCACCATAGCACTTAGCAGTCACATCTTTACGCAGTGCTTTTATAGTTTCTCTGGAAATAATTTTAGCCCCAATAGCAGCTTGTATAGGAATATCAAATTGTTGTCTTGGAATTAACTCTCGTAATTTTTCGCACATTTTCCTTCCTATAGATTGTGCGTTATCGGCGTGTATTAAGGCTGAAAGTGCATCGACAGGTTGCGCGTTTAATAAAATATCTAGACGAACCAGTTTAGACACTTTCATTCCAATAGGAGAATAATCGAAAGAGGCATATCCTTTTGAGACTGTCTTTAAACGATCGTAGAAGTCAAAAACGATTTCTGCAAGTGGCATTTCAAAAGTTAACTCTACGCGTTCTGGAGTTAGGTAGTTTTGGTTCACAATTTGACCACGTTTTTCAATACAAAGGGACATAACGTTACCAACAAAATCGGATTTTGTGATAATAGTAGCTTTTATAAAAGGCTCTTCTACACGATTAATACTCGATGGGTCTGGTAAGTCCGAAGGATTGTTTACAATAATTTGGGTGTCGGGGTTTTTGTGAGTATATGCAAAATAAGATACATTAGGAACGGTAGTAATTACAGTCATATTAAACTCGCGCTCTAAACGTTCTTGTATGATTTCCATATGCAACATTCCTAAAAACCCACAACGAAAACCAAAACCAAGTGCAGCAGAACTTTCTGGCGTAAATACCAATGAGGCATCATTAAGTTGTAGCTTCTCCATAGAGTTACGCAACTCTTCGTAATCTTCAGTATCTACAGGATAAATGCCTGCAAATACCATTGGTTTGACATCTTCAAAGCCTTCGACAATGTTTGTAGTAGGGTTTGCAAAATCAGTAATAGTATCACCTACTTTAACTTCTTTAGCTGTTTTTATTCCTGTTATTAAGTAGCCTACATCTCCTGCTTTTATAGTTTGTTTTACAACTTGTTCGAGCTTCAAGGTACCTACTTCATCTGCAAAGTAATCTTTTCCTGTGGCAACAAATTTTATTTTTTGACCTTTTTTTATCTCACCATCAAACACTCTAAAGTAAGTTTCTATGCCTCTAAACGTGTTATAAACAGAATCGAATATTAAAGCTTGTAAGGGTGCTTTTGGATCGCCTTTGGGTTCTGGAATACGTTTTATTACAGCTTCTAGAATGGTATCGACCCCAAAACCTGTTTTTCCACTAGCATGGATTACTTCTTCAGGATCACAGCCTAATAAATCAACAATATCATCGGTAACTTCTTCGGGATTTGCGCTTGGTAAATCGACCTTATTTAACACGGGTATAATTTCTAAATCGTTTTCTAATGCCAAATACAAATTAGATATTGTTTGAGCTTGTATACTTTGTGCGGCATCTACAATTAGTAATGCGCCTTCACAAGCAGCAATAGATCGAGACACTTCGTAAGAAAAATCGACATGTCCAGGAGTATCAATTAAGTTAAGCACATAATGTTCACCTTCGAACGTATAATCCATTTGAATGGCATGAGATTTTATAGTAATACCACGCTCACGTTCCAAATCCATATTGTCGAGTAGTTGATCTTGCTTTTCTCTTTCAGAAACAGACCCTGTAAAGTCTAATAATCGATCTGCTAGCGTGCTTTTACCATGATCAATGTGCGCTATAATACAGAAATTTCTAATATTTTTCATGTGCTATTTTTGGTGTTTATGCCAAAGCGCAAAAATACACAAATTTATTAGACAAAAATCTGTAAAGTAAATTTAAGGACAGTAAACCTTTTGTCGAAATTTTATAAATTAGATGGTGCTATAGACTTATTTTTTAGAAAAATAGTATAAGTTTGTGTTATCAATCATTAAATCTTTCATTTTGGGTATTTTAAAATCACTCTTTTTAGGACTCCTTTTTTTTACGGTTTATTTAGCTAAAGCTCAATCTTACTCCGTGTCCGGAATAGTGAAAGAAAAAGATACCTTGGCCTTACCTTATGCTAATATTCTATTGTTGAAAATCCAAGATTCTACTTTGGTTAAAGGAACGACATCTAATGAAGATGGCTTGTTTACATTCTATAACATTACTAAAGGTAACTATGTTCTTAAAACAAGTTTTGTTGGCTACAAAACAGCCTACAAAACAATTTCTGTAACAAAAAACACTACTGCAATTGAACTTTTTTTGCAAGAAAACTTAGAGGCTCTTGATGGTGTAGAAATTGTTGTAAGAAAACCGAAAATTAAGATTGGTTCTGGTAGGCTAACGTTTAACGTAGAAAACACATCACTTGTTGAAGGTAGTATATTACAGTTGCTTAATAGTACCCCCCGAGTATTAATAACAGGTCAAGACATCAAGATTAAAAATAAGTTAGCAACAGTATATATAAATGGCAAAAAAGTAAAACTAACAGGAGAAGAGTTAAGCCAGTTACTAGAAAGTTCTCCTGCTAATAATGTGAAATCTATAGAAGTAATTTCTAACCCCTCATCTGCCTATGATGCAGATACTGGTGGTGTGCTTAATATTATCATGGCTAAAAATTTAATTACAGGTTACCATGGTAGTGCTTTTGCAAATTACACCCAAGGTGTTTTTTCGAGAACTAATTATGGGATTAACAATTTTTATAAAAATTCAAAAATAAATGTATTTGCAAGCTATAATTACGGGAAAAATAAAATTAATAGAGACGACTTTCAACGCACTAACTTTCTAGATAATACTACGGTAACACAGCAATGGAATTCTAATTTTAATAGAGAAACAGACTCTGAAACACATAACTTTAATGTAAATTTTGACTATGCTATAAATAAAGCAAGTACCTTAAGCATTTCAGTGAATGGGCAAATATTACCTTATTTTGAATACCAAACAAGGGGAAATACAAGCGTTGTAGATGCTGTAGATAGTCCATTGTTTAATTTCACATCAATAGGAAATACAAGTGATGATAGAGATAATGTTAATTATAGCATAGATTATACATACAATTTTAAAAATAATAGTCAGTTGTCTTTAAGTGCTAACTATACAGATTACGACTACCAAAGAACACAAGGAGTGAATAGTGAGTATTTTTCTGCAACAAATACGCTAGACTCCATAACAGCTTTTACAACTTTGAGCAGGCAGGACACCGATTTTTTTACTTATACACTAGATTATACACTTCCTATAGACGAAAACACGGTGTTAAAAGTAGGTGCAAAAGCATCTGACATTGAAAGTAGTAGCGCTATTATACAAAACAATATTGAAAATGGCATCTCCATACTAGATGCTAATAATACAGATAATTTTGTATATGACGAAAAAATTTATGCAACTTATATTACTGTAGATAAAACATGGAATAAATGGAGTTTTTCGGGTGGTTTGCGTTTCGAACATACCGATATTGAAGGAGTATCAGTGTTATTAGGCGATGTAAATACTCAAGACTATTCAGAGCTTTTTCCTACAGTAGATATAACTTATGAGTTTTCAGAAAATTTGAGTGTATATGCAAACTATAAACGAAGTTTGGAGCGTCCTAATTATAGTAGTTTAAATCCGTTTAGGTTTTTCCTAACAGACAATATTATTGTTTCTGGAAATCCACAATTACAACCCATATTTGAAAATAATATCGCATTAGGAGCTTCTTTCTTAAAATATTTTTCGGCAGAAGTGTATTATAATACGAAAGAAGATAATATTATTCAAATCCCGTTTCAAGACAATGATAATAACTTAATTGTGTTTACACAAACCAATTTGGGAGAAACTCGAGATTTTGGTGTTAGTGCCGACTTTTATTATGACATTAACAGCCGTTGGAGTTTATCTTCTTATGCTACTGCGTATAATATTGAAGATAGTTCTGTTTTTAATAACCAACGTGTTATACAAGATCAATGGACTTTTTTTTTAGCAATAGATAACACGTTTTCTTTCTTGAAAGATAATAGCTTAAACGCTACTTTTTCTACAAGATATGCGTCAAAAAGATTAGAAGGTTTAGAAATTGTAGATGACGTTTTGATTACTAACCTCTCGCTTAGTAAACGGATTTTAAAAAATAAAGCAGTGATATCGTTGTCTATTAGCGATTTGTTTAACCAACAGGATACAGGAATTACAACACGATTCTCTGGACAAGATAGTTTTAGGTTTTCTGATGTAGATAATCGTTTTATTAAACTCGGTTTTCGTTATAAATTTGGAAATACAAAGTTAGAAACCAATGAAAATATAAAAGAATTAGAAGAAAAAGACCGTTTGCAAAGCCTTAGTAATTAACTAGGCTAAGTACATTAGAAATATATTTTCAATCATCGGAACAACAATATTCAAGAAGATAAAAAAATATGATTATGCCAATTGTTATTTAAAATGAGCTATAAATGATTTGCAATATATCGTGTTTAGACGAAATATAAAGCCTAAAGATGCTTAGTTTCGTTTAGGTTTTTATTGATATACAGGCGAATAGAAACGAATTGTATAGCTTATTTTGAGTAATATTTATAAATTCACTTTGTGTTGAATGAATGACTTAAAAAAACAGCCATTGCCTCCCCCATTTAAGCCAAACTATTTTATGTTCAACAAAGCCTTAGATCTTACTAATAATTACACCAGTATCTGTTTTTTCCACCTTAATTAAATTAACATTCCTAAGTTCCTTAAGATGTTTGTCAAATTTTTTGTTAGACAACGCAGTTTTTCCCTTTAGTTCGTTGATATTCATAGACTCTAGTTCAATTAGCTGTTCTAAAATTAGCTTAGCTTCGTCAGTTATTTTAACGGCCTTTTTTTCTGGTTTCATTTGCGGAAAAAATAGTACCTCTTGTATAGATAAGTTGTTGGTTAGGAACATGATTAACCGATCCATACCAATCCCCATACCAGAGGTAGGGGGCATGCCGTACTCGAGGGCACGTAAAAAATCGTGATCTATAAATTCGGTAGCTTCATCATCACCTTTGGCAGCTAATTTAAGCTGGTGTTCAAAACGTTCACGCTGATCTATAGGGTCGTTTAACTCAGAGTAAGCATTTGCTATTTCCTTACCACAAACCATTAGTTCAAAACGCTCGGTGAGTTCAGGGTTTTCACGATGTTCTTTACATAAGGGGCTCATTTCTTTGGGGTAATCTGTAATAAATGTAGGTTGTATATAATTGCCTTCACATTTTTCTCCAAAAATTTCATCAATTAGTTTTCCTTTACCCATAGTATCATCTACGGTAATTCCCATAGTTTTGGCAGCTTCCCTAATTTCAGACTCTGTCTTTCCAGAAATGTCAAAGCCTGTAAATTCTTTAATAGCGTCTGCCATGCTAATACGCTTATAGGGGGCTTTAAAACTTACTTGATGTGCCCCAAAAGTAGCATCGGTAGTTCCGTTGACGGCTATAGCACAATGTTCTAGTAGTTGCTCACAAAAAGTCATCATCCAGTTGTAATCTTTATAGGCAACATAGATTTCCATAGCGGTAAATTCAGGATTATGAGTTCGATCCATACCTTCGTTACGAAAGTTTTTTGAAAATTCATAAACACCATCAAATCCTCCAACAATGAGTCGTTTTAAGTACAGCTCGTTAGCAATTCTCATATACAAAGGGACATCTAGCGCATTGTGGTGGGTCATAAAAGGCCGTGCGGCAGCCCCTCCAGGAATGGGCTGTAAAATAGGCGTTTCAACTTCAAAATATCCAGCAGTATTAAAAAAATTGCGCATGGCATTAAAAAGTTTTGTGCGTTTTACAAAAACCTCTTTTACATGTGGGTTTACAGCCAAATCGGCATAGCGTTGTCTGTAACGTGTTTCAGGGTCATTAAACTCATCGTAAGTATTTCCCTCAGCATCAGTTTTAGGAAGCGGAAGGGGTTTAAGAGCCTTACTCAATAATTTAAAGTGGTTTACTTTAACGCTTTTTTCTCCTACTTGTGTAGTAAATAATGTTCCTTCTATACCAATAAAGTCACCAATATCTAATAACTTTTTATAAACGTCGTTATAAAGTGTTTTATCCTCAGTTGTACAAATTTCATCTCGGTTAAAATAGACCTGTATACGCCCCTCAGCGTCCTGCAATTCTGCAAACGAGGCTTTGCCTTGTATGCGCCGCGACATTAAACGTCCTGCAATAATTACGTTTTTTCCATCTTCAAAATCAGATTTTATTTGTTTTGAAGTTTGATTTACAGGAAATAAATCTGCGGGGTAGGGGTTAATGTCTAAAGCTCTTAATTGCTTTAATTTTTCACGTCTTACAAGCTCTTGATCCGATAACTGCGACATATAATTGTGTGTATAGATATTAAACCAAGCAAAGGTACTACTAAAAACTATAAAATAATAAAGGCATTACAATCAATTTTGAAATCTTACCAAAGTAAAAATGGACTAATTTAAGGTAGATGAGTAATAGAATTTTGTATTCAAATTCGTAAAAATATTTAAATAAGTTTTGAGCTTGCTCAATGTATTAAGACATTTTGTTACAAGTAAGATGATATTGATACAACCCGTTGTTTAGCTATAAAGGGATAACACTTATCTTTGTACTAATGAATAAAACGATAGCACTACAAGATTTAGGATTTAGAGATTATAAAGACACTTGGGATTATCAAGAACAGTTGTTTAAGTCTATTTTAGATACTAAAATTAAGAATAGAAGAGAAGCTCTAGAGTTAGAAACAGAAAATCATTTTTTGTTTGTGGAGCATCCACACGTATACACTTTAGGTAAAAGTGGTGATATAAATAATTTGCTGCTAAATGAGACACAGTTAAAAAACAAAGGAGCTAACTTTTACAAAATAAATAGAGGGGGAGATATTACCTACCACGGTCCAGGACAAATTGTAGGCTATCCTATTTTAGATTTAGAAAATTTTTTTACAGACATTCATAAATACCTTCGTTTTTTAGAAGAAGTAATTATTCTTACCCTTGCAGACTATGGATTAAAAACAGAACGTAGTCCCGGAGAAACAGGCGTATGGTTGGATGTAGGGACACCATTTGCTAGGAAAATTTGTGCTTTAGGAGTTCGTGCTAGCCGTTGGGTTACTATGCACGGCTTTGCACTAAACGTAAATACGGACTTAGGATATTTTGATCATATTATACCTTGCGGAATAAAAGGTAAAAAAGTGACCTCCTTAAATGTGGAATTACAAAAAAAACGAGTCTCAGGGTCTGAAGTCAAAAAAAAGCTCTTAAAACACTTTAAAATGCTTTTTGAAGTCGAATTTATAAAAAAATGAGTATTTTGAAGAGTTTAAGCTAATGTCACTTAATGTTTTTACCATCAGTCTTCAGCATTAAAAAATACTTTATAGTAGTGCATTTTTTTTTGCTCGTCGTAACCACGTTCCAAAAATTCACTAGAAGCTTCAGGGGTATCAATATCTAGTTTTATTTGTATATTGGTGTCTAATTTTATTTCGGTTTTAATCTTTCGTTTTTCTTTATTTAGTACACGTTCTGAAACGTCAAACTGCTGTCTAATATGCACAGCATGGTCTCCTTCAAATTCTTTTTTATAATCATCAAATAGTGTTTTGTGCTTGTCATTTTCAAAAACTTCGTCTTTAAAGTTTTCGATAGTAACGACCTCATTAGTTTTAAAAAAATCTACAGTTTTTGCTAAAAAAGTATTTTGTTCTTGTGCGCCAAAGTGCGGTTTAATAATTTCTTTAGAAAATTCTTTGCACAACTCTATATAGCTGTGTGTGTGTTGGTTGGTGTCGTCTGCGTATTTAATATTTAAAAAATTATTGATCCAGTATTGAGCATCATAACTGTTGTTATCGACACTCAAAATTATTTTTCCTTCAGTGTCAGATTGATTCAGAATTAAACAACCCTTATCTAGTTTTTTTGAACTAATTCCTTTTTGTACCAAAACATCATAACTGTTGTTTTCGAGGTAAGTTTGAAAAAAATGCGATCGATTTTCAATTTTAAAAATGCCTAAGGCGTTGCTCGTTATTTCATTGTGTGTAATACCTTCAAAAAGCGCAATTAAAACATCACCAGTTTTTATTTGCGATGCGTTTGACTGTTCGTATAAATGACTAACAATATGTTTAGAAATCTCAATAAAACTAGCATCATCATTAAATATTTGTGTGCTGTAATTGTTTATTTCGTTAAGACTAAGGTCTGAGTGGTGATTAAACCGATAGCTCTGTACTGCAGCCGGAAATGGACGTAATAAAAAGGGGAGCATAAGTTCATAACTAGCCTCGTCAAAATGTACTAATTGTTCTGAAAATGCATTTTTTGTGTCATTAAATTTGTTACCGACTTTATGAATTATAAATTTTGAAATGGAAGCTTTACTACGGTTTATCATTCTTGATATTTAGAGGATTGTGTTTTTTTTGCAATAGTATTAAAATTGAAGACAATTGCGCTTTATTTTGCAGTTTTATTTTGTTCGTAAACGACAATAGTATGCCTATCTGCTTTTGTAACAAGCTGTAGCTTATCTTTAGTATTAGCAAGACTTATTGCTGTACCTCCATACAAGGGAAAACTAGGCATTAGCTTGCTTTTGTCATCAAAGACAAACACTTTTTGTGTTTCTAAGTTAGTGGTACTAATATAGCTTTTGTTATTTAAGGAAACTATTTTTGGCGCACTGTAAGTACCGTAATTTAAGGTTGTAGGCGTATTGTTTATACTTAGCACATTATCTGTTAGTGTTACTAGCGTATTGTTGTTAATATCTAAATGTGTAATACCATCTAAGCTTAAATTTTGTTTGGTTACAGTCCCATTTAAACTAACATTAACAAGCTCATTGCTTAATGATAACGTGGTAAAATGATTGTTGTAATTAAAAATAGCATTCTGAGAAAAATTAATATTTTGCTCAACTATAATCCTATCTTTTCCCTGTCGGTCTAAAATTTTCATAGTAGTACCAGCAGCAAAAACGATGTAATCTTTACCTTTAATTCTAAAGTGTTTTGGAGTCGTAGTAATGGGGTTTGCTGTTTTATAACTAAAGCCAGATACAGTTTTGCCCTTACTGTTATACATAAGTATAGCATCATTTTGGGTTACCAAAAAGCGATAGTTTTTGTTGCTATCATAGTCAAAAATTGATAGTGGTTGTGTAATTAGGTCGTTAAACCTAAGCGGAAAGGGAGTAACATCCTTACCATTTCGATCTACAATATACACACGCTTTGGTGTGGCAAAGGCAAACTGTAATTTGTTGTTTTTATACAAATCTATTTGCTGCACAGAACCTAAAATACTACCGTTAAGTTGTTTTTTCCAAAGTATTTTTCCGTTGTTACTTATAAGATATAGATTATTGTTGATATCCTGAACAACAATTTCGCTACGCTTTGTATTATGATTAGTCACAAAGTGTGGTGACATTGCTACAGCATAACCTATTGTAGTGCTAAAAAGTTCTTTAAATTCCGTTTTTGAGGTTTGTGATGCTACGGCTTTAGTCATTAAACCGTTGATGTGAATTAATGTGTTATCACTAACAAACTGAAATATATTTAAGTTATAATCACTAAAAGCAGAAGCAGAAAAAGTAACCTTAAAAAGGCGCTCAATGACGCCTTGTAGTTTAATGCGCTTAGCAACAACCAATAAGGAAGATGCCTCATTGAGCTGGGTAAAACTATGCTCAAAAGCGTTCCATTTAGATAAAACAGTTCCATTTTGATAATTGCTAATAACAGTTTTAAGGCTGGCTTCAGAATTAGAACAGATAAAAATATCATCTAAAACAGCATATTTGGAAGCCGAAAGAGTTGTTATTAATGGATTAAATGCTTTAAACGATATGTCTTTTTTGCGGTAATCGTAAATTGAGATACCTTTGTATGTTGTTTTTGTAGTTTCGTGCCTAAATAAGGCCTCTTGGGTAGCTTGAGGATTAGTAGATTTTAAAGCAACTACAGTAGCATTATTAAGATAGAGTTCTCCTAACTCATTTACGGATTCAAACAAGGTATTAGTAACTATAGATAAAGAATCCTTTGCATAGTTTTGATATGGTTTTAAACCTTGTTGTATGGGCTTAAAGTTATCAGAAGTAAAACTTAAAAAACCCTTAGCATTAATAGGGGTAATATTTTGAAAACTATTTTTTTTTGCTGCCGTATTTTTAAAAGCATTTAGCAAATTGTCAATTGCGTTAGACTTAGTAAAATACACGCCATCTAGACTAACACTATCATTAGAAAAATTAAAATTAAGCAATGTAGAAGTGCCACTACCATTAGCAATTGTATTGTCTGTAAATACAGTTTCAAAAGCATTACTGCTAGTGTTAGGGATAATAACCGAAAACAAGGCATTAGAGTCTATAACTTTGGTGTAACTTGTAAGTGTTGCGTCGTTTTGAATCTTAAACTCTTGTGCATGATGCTTTGAGTTTGAAATCATAAAAACACGATCCCTAGTAACATAATGTAAGCTATCTTGTTTTATAGCAGAAGCATTAGCGTTTAGCGTTCCTATGACAGAATAGTAAGGCGTAATACTATCGTTTTGAAAACAAATAAAAACACGAGGTTGTATGTCTAAAACGTTTATATTAGCAATAGTATTGGCTATAGGGAAATACTGCTCAAATTTTGTTAGAGAGCGCAAAAAAGAATTTTGTTTAATAGCCGTTTTAAAGTACTCAAAATTAGAAATACTTATAATTAATTCACTTTGCTTAGGAATAAAATCCTCCAGTTTAGAGTTGCTATTGTTACGACCATTACCATTACACCCAAATAAAACGATACTTATAAAAAGCGATAAAAAAAATTTCATTACAAAACAAAGCTTATATATAAGTTACAAAGATATTGTTTTAAAAATCAAAACAATAGTGCTCCGGGAGTAACTTAAACGATTTGCGATGATATTTTGTAACACCGTAAGTTTTAATGGCATTACGATGCTCTTTTGTAGGATACCCTTTATTTTGTTTCCAGTTATACATAGGAAATTCTTCATGAATTTTACTCATATAATCATCTCTATACGTTTTTGCTAAGATAGACGCTGCTGCAATATTCAAAAATTTAGCATCGCCTTTTATTATAGTTTTATAAGGAATATTCTTATAAGGCTTAAACGCATTCCCGTCAACGCTTATAAACTCAGGGACTTTGCTTAACATACTAATACTTTGGTGCATAGCTAGTATAGAGGCATTTAAGATATTAATTGTATCTATTTTTGCTTCAAAAACATGTGACACAGCATATGAAATGGCCTGCGACTCAATACTAAATTTTAAACATTCCCTTTTATGAGGCGATAACTGTTTTGAGTCGTTTAGCCCCTCATTAGCAAACGTTTTAGGTAAAATAACAGCTGCTGCAGTTACAGGACCGGCTAGGCAACCCCTACCTGCTTCGTCCGTGCCGCAATCTAAAGTGTAATTAGAAGAATTTAGTACTAGCATATGTAGGATTTTACTTTCATTAAAGGATTGCTTTTCAATACAATGCTAAGGATTTCAAATAAAAATGACATTTTAACGTATTTTTTTTAGTTAATATTTTGCTAATTTAATTTATTATTAAGATGTTTGTAGCAGACTAATTCAAATAATTATTTTATGAAATTAAAATTATCATCATTATTAACCATATTTATGGTTTTAATAGTGCAATTCTCTTTCGGACAAGAGAAGACAATTACTGGTACGGTAACCGGATCCGACGATGGTTTGCCTGTAGCTGGAGCAAACGTAATCGTAAAAGGAACACAAAGAGGGAAGCAAACAGACTTCGACGGAAATTACTCGCTTAAAGCTAGTGTAGGAGAAACATTAGTGTTTTCTTTTTTAGGGTATAAAACTGTTGAGATTGTAGTTGCGAACTCTAACACTGTCGATGTTGTAATGGAGGCAGATACTGCAGTTTTAGACGATGTGCTTATTGTAGCGTATAGTGAGGTGAAGAAAACAAGTGTTACGGCAGCACAAACAACCATTAAGGCTGAAACGATTGAAAATGTGCCAATCCCCTCATTAGATCAAGTGCTGCAAGGTCAAGTAGCAGGTTTAAATGTTACAGCAAATTCTGGAGAACCAGGTTCTGCTGCATCAACAATTATTAGAGGGCGAAGTTCTTTTAATCCTGGTACGGAGTTAGAGCCATTATATGTTGTGGATGGGACTCCTGTCGATGAAGAGATTTTTAATTCCCTTAATAATAATGATATTGCAACCTTAACGGTGCTTAAGGATGCAGCGTCATCTGCTATATATGGTAATAGAGCCTCAAATGGGGTAATTATTATAACGACTAAAAAAGGAACGTTTAATCAAGATTTGTCAATAAGTTACAGAACTCAATTTGGGATTTCTAACCAAGTTAATCCGCAAATAAACTTTTTAGATTCTAGACAACTTTTAGAATACCAAAGAGCAATAGGTGCTGGTCAAGGAGCAAACTTAACAGATGCTGAAATTGATGCCTTTTCTCAAATTAATACAGACTGGACAAACTTCTTGTTAAGAACTGGGCAAACTCAATCTCATGAAGTTACTTTGTCTGGGGGGGGCGAAAATGTAAGAAATTTCACGTCTTTAAGTTACTTCGAGCAAGGAGGCACGACACTTAGGTCTAATTTTCAAAGATTGTCTTTAAGGTCTAATACAGATCTAAAAGGGAAACGTTTTGATTTTAGTTCAAATCTAAGTGCAAGTTTTACTAGAACGGCTACGGCGCCCAATGCAAATTCAGGGAGTTTAAATAATCCATTTTTGGCGGCGTTTATTAGTTTGCCTTTTATATCACCTTTCGATGCTAATGGTGATTTGAGTTTATTTGGTTTACCTGTAGGTTCCGATGGGCAGTTAAGAGACCCTATAACTGGAGCGACGCAAACGCCAACAGGCTTTTTGCAATCCCCTTTTATAGCTCAAAACGTAGCAGCTTTTGATACAGCTGAAACCGAAGGCATTAGATTTCTTACAACTTTAGTGGGGACGTATAGGCTAACAGATAAAATATCCTTGCGTTCTAATTTCGGGTTGGATTACGACCAAGGTAATGGACTCGCTATTACAGACCCTAGAGGTTTAAGAGGAATTAACGATACGCCTAATGGTACAGCAACACTTGGTAGAGGGTCTTTAGGACGTAATACTTTTAGAGATGCTAGAATAAACTGGGTAAACAGCATTACTTACAAAAACACTTTTGCAGATAAGCATAATCTTGAAGCTTCGGGTTTTGTGGAATATGTAAAGCGTAATTTTAGATCGGACAACTTTACAGGCTTTGGTTTAGATCCTAGACAAGCACGTTCTGTAGGTGGATTGCTTTCAGGACAAACCGTAGAGCCAGATATGACAACACCTTTTGTTCCTGTGATAGGAGGGACTACCTTAGATACAGGTTTGTTTTCAGTATTTGCCTTAGGACGTTACAATTATGATAACAAATATTCTGTAGAAGCAAGTATTCGTCGTGATGCTTCTTCTCGTTTTACTGCTGATAATGAGTGGGGAACCTTTTTTGCAGTATCAGGACGATGGAATTTAACTAGAGAAGCTTGGTTAAGTGACGTAAGCTGGTTAGATAATTTAGCACTTAGGGTTGGTTATGGCGAAGTAGGTAATCAAAATACTGGGTTTAATAATGCAGCAGTTTTTGGTGCCATTACTAGTTTTCAATCTGAAACAGCAATAGGTGGAGCACCAGGGACAACGCGTAATGTGTTAGGTAACAGTGACTTGAAATGGGAAACGAAAAAGAGTATTAATATAGGTGTAGATTATTCATTTTTTAATGGAAAATTATCAGGGGCTTTAGATGTGTATCAAGAAGATACAGAAGATATTCTTGTTGGGGCACCTGTATCACCAGCTGCAACTGGTCAAACACTTCTTAATAGTAATCTTGGAGAGTTAAGAAACGAAGGTGTAGAATTGTCTGTGACTTACAATATTATTAATAATAAAAATGTAAATTGGTCTATATTTGCAAACGGAGCTTATAATAGAAATGAAGTATTGTTTATTGATGGTTCGGATTTTCAAGATAGGGCAGGTATATTTAACGATTTACAAGTAGGTCAACGTTTTGGGGGATTATTTTCAACACGTTTTGCTGGAGTCAATCCTGCTAACGGAAGACCGCTTTTTCTAGACTTAGACGGGAACATTACAGAAAGCACAGACCAAGCCAATAGAGTATTTAATGAGGATAAGCCTAGAGACCCTAAATTTAACGGTGGTTTTGGAACTAATTTTAGTTACAAAGGTTTTGCTCTAACCTCTTTATTTAGTTATGCAGCAGAACAATACAGGTCTAATGGTACTTTAGGAGTTATTGAAGACCCTGGTTTAGTAGGGATATCTAACCAATCGACTAGAGTACTAAGGAGATGGCAGAACCCAGGCGATATTACAGATATTCCAAACCCAGCTTTCTTCTCAAGAGGCGTAGCAGCAGGAGACCGTTTTATAGAGGACACTTCGTTTTTGAGATTACGTAACGTAACCCTTGCATATACCTTTAATTCTGAACAATTAAAAGATGCCTTAAAGAGTGTTCGTATATATGCACAAGGGCAAAACATATTTACCCTATCAAAATGGAAGGGCTTTGATCCAGAAACTTCTGGTGTAGGTTCATTTTTTGACTTCCCTGTATCACGAACATTTACATTAGGGTTAGATGTTAATTTCTAAAAATAAATAAAAATAAAAATGAAAAATATAAAAATAATTTTAAGTGTTTTATCTCTATCGGTAATGCTATCATCGTGTAGTGATGCTAGAGATATAAGCCCAACAGATTTGATTCCTGAACAAAATGCATTTCAAACAATAGGCGATATTCAACAAGGTTTAAATAGTGCTTACTTACGTTATGTACCAGAACTTTTGATACAGACTGAATTGTACACTGACGACTTTAGAATCGGTTCTCAAAGTGGAGGACAAAATCTAAATTTTCTTCGACAAGAGTTAAACATTAGTAGTGTATTGCCAAATGCAGTTTGGTTAGGAAGATATCGTATGATTACCGATATTAATCTATACTTACCTATTGCAGAGAGCATTGTGGCAGAAAATGTTCAAGAGCAGGCTACACTAAACAGCATTATTGCTCAAAGTTTAACTCTAAGAGCGCTTGGACACTTAGATTTAATGTTATTATTTGCAGCAGGAAATTCTTTAACTGATTTTGATATCTATGCAGGAACTAATCTAGCAGTGCCTATTACAACTGATGTAGATGTAACAAGGTTACCATCGCGAAGTACTGTCAGTGAAGTTGCAGAATTTATCACTTCAGAATTAGATAGAGCTTCTAGCTTACTAGGAAATCCTACCGATAACGATTTTATAACACAAGAAGCGATTACAGCAATCCGTGCAAGATTAGCATTATATACAGGTGATTATGCTGGTGCTATTAATCAAGCTAATGTTTTAATTAATCAATTTCCTTTAGCAAATACCACACAGTATTTTAATATGTTTAGAACGGATACGGATGAAACAGAAGTAATTTGGTCATTAATTCGTAACCAAGCTGCAGGTGGTAGCCCAGGAGGCTTATTTTTCTTTACAAATACAAGAGGACCACATACAGAAGTGTCTAACGAAATGGCGAATTTAGTGCCTATGGGAACAGCTGACGTAAGACGTTCTGTAGTTTTAGATTTAACCACAAGTCAGCCAGGAGAAACTCGTGTAGGGAAATACTTTGGGCGTCCAGGGGAGAATGGTCGTAATAATATAAAAGTATTTAGAGTATCCGAACAATACTTAATACGTGCAGAAGCACAAGCGCGATTAGGAAATTTGGTTGGCGCAGCAGCTAGCGTTAGTGCTTTGCTTGATGCGCGTTTTGGGACACCTCAGCCTGTACCCGTATATAACAATCTTCAAGAAGCAATTGTAGACATATTAGAACAACGTCGTATCGAATTGTTCGCTGAAGGTCATCGTTATATAGATCTTAGACGTACAAGAGATATCACAGGAGAAGGGATTACTAAAGATGGGACTTTAGGAATACCAGGAGTCTCTGACGATTGTGGATCAAGAGGAGTAAATTGTGCAGGAATACCAATTAATGATCAGCGTTTTGCAATGCCAATCCCTGTCAATGAACTAAATGCCAATCCTGATATTACACAAAATCCAGGATATTAATAAAAAAATGAAAAAAATGAAAAAAATGAAAAAAGTAATATATGTATGTTTAATAGCATTAATATCGTTTTCCTGTAGTGTAAACGAAGATAATGTTTTATTTGACCCTGTTAATGGGCAAACCTTAGTTAATTTTGCAACGGCAACGGCAGATTTACCAATACTACTTAATGGTACTGGTAGCGTTGATATCCAAGTTGAAGTGACAACTATTTCTACAGAAGATAGAGTATTTAATGTCAATATTGATGAAGATCAAACTACTGCAGATCCAGCAAACTACACTTTGGGTCAAGCTATAGTTCCTGCGAATTCCTTTTTAGGAACATTAACTATACAAGGAGTAGATGTAACGGTTGAGGTTGCTGCGGAAACATTAGTTTTAGAATTTGTCGAAGAAAACGGAATTGTTACTGACACACCAATTATTGTAAGTGTTTTTCAAGTATGTCCTGTCCGAAGTGACTTTTTTACTGGAACATATTTAATGGAGCAACTCTCTGGAGTGGGACCTTTTGCTACTTTGCAAACTGTTTTCGATGTACAAACTGTAGAAATTACTGTTGATCCTAATGATGAATTAGTTCGTGTTTTCGATTATCAATACTCGCCATCAACTTTTGCTTCAGATTTTCAATTGCAAATATCATTAGTATGTGATACATTTCAAGTAAATGGAGACATTCAAACAGGATCATTAAGTTGCGATGGAGCTACACAAATTGGTCAAACAACAGGAACTGTACCATCATTCTACAGTGTACCTGATGGAGATGATATGTTTGAAATCACAATAACTGACTTTGCCGAAGGCAGAGATGGTGGATGTGGAGTAGATCCTTATGATGCTTTAGTAAGATTTACAAAACAATAAATTAATAAAGATAAATATAAATAATATGAAAAATATAGTTAAAATAATAGCTTTATCATTATTATTTGCTTTTAACCTAGCATGTAGCAATGATGATGATGGCCCTGGAAATAATCAAAATCTAGAAGCTGGATTTGTAGAAATTTCTCCAGGAGGAACAAGAGCCTCTCAAATGATTATATTTGGAGAACCTGGCACTACTTCTGAGATAACAATTCCATTATTTTTTAATGGAGCATTAAATCCTACAGATTTGATAGTAGAATATCAAGTTGTAGATATGGGAGGGGTTTCTGCTTCAGAAATACTTACGGCGACTTCTGGAACTGCAATTATCCCTGCTGGGACTAGAATTGGCGACTTTCCAATAACAATACGACCTGACGCTACTTCAGGGTTTTCTAATTTTGATGTTGTATTAACATCAGTATCTGGAAGACCGGATGTACAATTAGGTTTAGTAGATGGTTCAAGAAATTTAGTCCATAGCATTAATGCATGTTCTACAAATGTACTTGCTTCTTACACTGGGCAGGCAGCAGTGCCTTCACTTAATCTTGGTGATGAAACTTTTAGCCCATTTACAGCTAACTTAACGCAGGTAGGCGACAATATGTGGACTATTGATAGTGCATGGGGGCCAGATTTTGTAGCTGAAATTACAGCAACCCCAGGATTTTCTGGTCAATTTCTTTACCCAACTACCTTAACATTAGATTTCGCTACTCAGCAAGTAACCTTATCAAGTGATGGTGGTTTCTTTACAGGAGGAACAGGAACTTATGATAGATGTACAAATACATTTACATATCAATTAACACAAGCATTATTTATGGGTACTTTTACCGTGGATGTTGTCTTAACACCTATGCAATAGATAATATTAAATATTTTATCAAGCCTACTCTATATAGAGTAGGCTTTTTTGTTTTTAAGGACAGTGTTCAATCTTTTTTGTAATAAAAAACATATTTTTGTTAATCAATAAGATCATATGAAATATAAATTAATAGTATTATTTTTTTGCTACACTTGTTTCGGTTATTCTCAACAAGATTTGCTAAATCTTAACCTAAAGCAAATAGACAGTACAAAATCTATAAAAACTTTAGGAAATACGTCCAAAAACAAAAAGCAAAAAAAAGAAACCATAAGCATAAACGACTATAAAATTATATCTCACTTAAATGATACTACAATTGTTGATACATCTTTAACGGTACGTAAAGATTATAAATTTAACTACTTACGAGAAGATGCTTTTGATTTATTAGCCTTTTCAAATACAGGACAAACATATAATTCTCTTAGCTATGATTTTAATAGTAGTAACTTGCTTCCTGGTTTTGCAGCGCAAGCAAGACATTTTAACTATCAAGATGTAGAAGATATTTATTACTATAATGTTCCTACACCTTTTACAGAATTAATGTTTAAAACGACCTTTGAACAAGGTCAATTGCTAGACTCGTTTTTTACAGTAAACACTTCAGAACAATTAAACGTCTTTATAGGCTTTAAGGGGTTGAGATCCTTAGGTAAATATCAAAACATACGCACTAGTACACGTAATTTCAAATTTGGAATTAGTTACAACTCAAAAAATAAAAAATATAATGCGAATACCCACATAACATCACAAGGTCTATCTAGTCAAGAAAACGGAGGCTTAACAGACGAGGATGTTATTAATTTTCAATCGGGAGCAGAAGAGTTTGACGATCGCTCTGTTTTTGATCCAGTTTTTCAAGATGCCGAAAATGATTTAGAGGGAACACGTCTTTACTTAAATCATAGTTACAAAATAAAAGATTCGTCAAACGTAAATAGCCTAAGTATTGGTAATGTATTATCTTTTGAAGAAAAAACGTACGACTTTAATCAAGAAGCCCCTAATGACTTTTTTGGAACCGCTTTCGTGAATTCAGATATAGACGATCGTGTTGTTTTAAGGGAATCATATGCTGAGTTAAATGCTAAGTATGCTAATAATACTCTAGGAATATTAAATTTTAATCTAAGTCACAGTAATTTTGATTATGGGTATAATAGTATTGCAATTGTTTTAAGTGATACAATTACAAACCGTATAACGGGCAATATAACATCTATCGGCGGAGGCTATAAAAATAAAATTGAAAAATTTGAAATTGAAGGTAATTTTGGTATTAATGTCACAGGAAGTTTGGATGCAAATTTTTTAAATGCCAAAGGCAAGTATCAATTAGCAAAGAATACATCATTAGCATTAGGAGTTAACTTTAATTCCAATGCCCCTAATTACAATCTATTGCTAAATCAAAGTGATTATATAAATTATAATTGGCAAAATGATTTTGAAAATGTAGAAACAAAACAATTTAAGTTGAATTTATACTCTCAAAAATTAGCAAATTTAGAACTAGATTATACAACTATAGAACATTATGCTTATTTTACTAGACAAGGAGAGAATAATTTAGTTTCACCAATACAAACAGAACAAACTATTAATTACTTTAGACTAAAAGCCGTTAGAGAAATTAAATATAAAAAGTTAGCATTAAATAATACTTTTCGTTATCAAAATGTTATAAACGGTGAGGGCGTTTTAAATGTTCCAGATTTTAATATCAGAAGCACATTATATTATACCGATAAATGGTTTAAAAAAGCATTATTTATACAAGCAGGACTAACCTTAAGTTATTTCACAGCCTACAATGCAAATGGTTATGATCCACTTTTGGCAGAGTTTTTTACACAAAACGAAACAGAAATTGGAAACTTCCCTCGATTAGATTTCTTTGTTAATCTAAAAGTGCGTCAAGCACGAATTTTTTTCAAAGCAGAACATTTTAATTCCTCACTAGGGGACAACAATTTTTTTTCAGCACCAAATTATCCATACCGAGATTTTGTAGTCCGTTTTGGTATCGTTTGGAACTTCTTCCTATAATAGATTTATTTTTTAAAGAGAAGTCTCCCTAGATCAATTATCGAGTTTGATTACATTAATTAGTATTATTGATTTTATTATACCAAGTAGTTGTTTAAAACGAGTTATAATGGATTTAGAATATATTTCAGATAGACGTAATATAGACGAATGATATAGCTTATTT
>CALLUG010000050.1 GCA_938011315.1 uncultured Flavobacteriaceae bacterium | reverse complement strand
TTAGTTTTAGCACTCAACCCGCTATTTTTTATATACCTTGTTAGCAACTGGGGTTTTATTTTTATTTAGGCCCTTTCTTTATTTTCTCTATAGTAGCAAACTTTTTTACAATTTCAGAATGGATTGAGTTTTGGAAAATTGTAAATGTGTTTGCGGTTTTAGCACGGTAATTATGATTAATTTCGTTTAAAGATATTTCTCAACTGATAAAAGAACCTTTCAATTAATCTCAAATCTTCAGTAATTATTTCTGCTGTTCCTCGCATTTCTTGTTTAAAGTCAATTTCTTTGTTGTAAGAAGTAATTAACTTTTTGGGAAGTTCTACATCAATATAATACAAGCCTTCAGCGTTTGGAATTAATGATATATTTTTAACAGTTCCGTTGAGTACGCCAAATTCAGTATCAGGATAGTTTTCTAAATTAATGTTTACGATTTGACCAATCTTGATTTTGCCTGAATTTTGTGCTGGTGTTTTTAATTTGGCTACAAATGATGAATTTTCACTAGGAATAATTGTAAACACCAAATCACCTTGATTTACGGTTTGGTTTACATTCCAATAGTTTAAAAAAGATACGTTGCCATTAATATTGGATTTTAACACATACAAACGCTCCCAATCTTTAATAGCTTTTTTAATTTGATTAAAGGATTGAATTACGCCCTTTAGTAAAGTCATTTCTTCTTTTACTCTATTTATTTCCGTTCCTTTTGAAGTCATACGAGCAGTACTTATGGCTTCTCTTATTTGTGATATAGAGGCTTCAAAGTTTTTGTAGTTTCGTTCAGCTTGGGCATACTGTAACTGTTTGTTTTCATAATCTTGTGCAGAGATTACGCCTTTTTCAAATAATATTTTTTGTCGGTTAAGGTCTTTTTGAGTAAACTCAAGTTCTGTTTTGTTAATATCACGTTGCGATTTTAAACTTTGTAAACGCCTGTTTAATTCAGAGATTGAATATTGATTTGCTAATGCTTCATTTGAAAAAGGTTGTAAGTCTTTGTTTAGTTTATATTGAATGTAACTGTTTTCAAATAATGCGAATTGGGACTCAATATCGCCTAAAAACAAAATAGGCAAACTATCAATTGGAAAGCTAAAGGATTTGCTATTTACAGTTATAGTATCAATCATAGATTTAAGTTTATAGACATCTTTATAATTAGCTGTATTTTCCAATATTGCTAAAGGTTCATTTCTTACTACTTTCTGATTATCTTTTACCAAAATGGCATCAATATTACCTGTGATTTGAGCATACTCTTTTTGTGGTGGTATCTGAGTTGTAATTGTAGCTTCAGATGGGATGATGTCAGGATATTTTACAAACCAAGATATAAGCATTAACATTAAGATTAAAGATAAAAAAAAGACGTTTCCCCAACGAATCATCCAATGCGGTACTTTAGTTAGTATCTCTTGGACTTCCTCGCTTCGTAACTCGATATTATTTAAACTATTATCAGGCATTTAATTTCCTAGTTCTAATTGGTTCTTGACCAGGTTGTAGTAATTCCCTTTTTGATTAACAAGTTCATTATGATTGCCTTTTTCAACAATTCTCCCTTTATCCAATACCACGATTTGATGGGCATTTTTTACGGTACTTAATCGGTGTGCAATAACCACTACGGTCTTGTTCTCAAAAAAGGTATTGAGTTTTTCCATTATCACTTTCTCGTTGTTCGCATCTAAAGCACTCGTAGCTTCATCAAAAAACAAGAAATTAGGATTCTTATAAACTGCTCTTGCGATTAACAATCGTTGTTTTTGTCCTGTACTGATACCTACACCTTCCATACCAATTTTTGTATTGTAGGATAGCGGTAGAGTTTCAATAAACTCTTTGATATTGGCAACATCAACAGCGTGGGCTAACTTTTTTTTATCCACATAATCCTCACCAATGGCGATGTTATTGGCAATGGTGTCGTTAAAGATATAGCCCTCTTGCATCACTACTCCACATTCGTGTCGCCAGATTTTCTGTGAGATATTTTGCAAGTTATAATTGCCTAGATTTATTTGCCCTGTGTTAGGTTCATAGAATTTCAATAAAATCTTCATTAAGGTAGTTTTTCCACTTCCGCTTACACCAACAATAGCTGTTACTTTATTAGATGAAATGGTTAAATCTAAATCTTTTAAAACTAATTGGTCAGAACCAATGTAACGAAACGACATTTTAAATAATTCAATATTGGCATCCAATGGAATTTCTGTTATTTTCTCAACACCTTGTTGCTCTTCATCTTCTTTATTATGAATTTCAGAAAGCCTATCTAAGGATATTTTAGCATCCTGTACTTGACGAATAAAATTAATTAGTTGTGCTATGGGTGAATTAAGTTGTCCGACTATATAACTTATGGCTAACATCATTCCTAAAGTTATTTCGCCATCTATAACCAATTTTGCAGATAAAACTGTAATTAAAATGTTCTTTAATTCGTTAATAAAACCCGAGCCGACACTTTGGTATTGCTCTAATGCCAAACCTTCAATAGACACTTTAAATAATCGGGCTTGTACAAACTCCCAAGACCAACGTTTTTGTTTTTCTGCGTTGTGGAGTTTTATCTCTTGCATTCCATTAATAAGCTCGATAACTTTACTTTGCTCTTGGCTTATTTCAGAAAAACGCTTGTAATCTAAATCTCTTCGCTTTTTTAAGAAAATTATAATCCATAAGAAATAAAAGAAACTACCTAAAAGAAAGATGCCAAATAACATTAAGCTGTAATAAGCAAGTACCAAACCAAATACTATCAAATTAACCATAGAAAATAAAACACTTAATGAAGAAGTCGTTAATATTTGCTCTATCCGTTTATGGTCATTGATACGTTGAAGTATGTCGCCAGTCATCCGAGTATCGAAAAAAGAAATCGGTAAGTTCATTAGTTTTATAAAGAAATCTGAAACTAATGAAATATTAATACGTGTACTCAAGTGTAACAATATCCAACTACGAATAACTTCTATAGCAGTACGCCCAATGAAAAGTGCTAATTGGGCAAAAAGTATTAAATAAATAAAATGGATGTCTTGGTTTTTAATCCCAACATCAACAACGCTTTGGGTTAAAAAAGGAAAAATGAGTTGTAATAAACTAGCAGCTATCAAACCAATAACTAACTGCCATAAAAAAGCTTTGTATTTAAAAACGTATCTCGACAAAAACTTAAAGCCAAAGTTTGGCTTGTCTTTATCAAAATCAGTATCATAAAATTTGGCTGTAGGTTCTAATAAAAGAGCAATCCCTTCCTCTGTTTCTTCTGTAGCATTATTGCCTATCCAAAGCTTTAAAAATTCATCTTTTGTGTATTTTAGTAAACCATGGGCAGGGTCTGAAATAAAAAAATTATCGCCCTTTATTCTATATAAAACTACATAGTGATTTTTGTTCCAATGTAAAATACAAGGCAAAGGTGTTTCGTGAATAGCACTCAAAGTCATTTTAACTCCAAGACTACGAAATCCTATTTTTTCTGAAGCATCACTTAATCCTAATAAGCTACTACCAGAGCGTGTAGTTTCACTTATAGCTCGGATTTTTTGAATTGAGATGCTTTTCTTATAAAATTTAGTTATTATTTTTAAACAAGTTGGTCCACAATCTTTAAATTCAGCTTGTTTGTAAAATGGAAATTTGAGCAAATCTATTTAGCTTTATACTTTAATATAGTTTCTTTTATTTTTTTACTAGTTGGACCAGGAGCATTATCTTCTACCAACTTACCATTTGCATCAAAAATCATATACCTCGGAATTTCTCTAATCTTTAAATCATACATAAATTTAGATTGGTCTGGATTAAGAATTAAATAACTATGCTTATATGAATCAAGACCTTCAACTATAGAGGCATTTTTCCACGCTTCATTATTTTTATCTATTGATAAATAAACAAATATGACATTCTCTTTTTCATACAATTCATTTAGTAATTTTTTTGAAGCGGGCATAGCTTTCCTACAAGGAGCACACCAACTTGCCCAAAAATCTATATAAATGACATTGCCTCTTAAACTATTTTTTAAATCATTAAAGCTTTTTATTGTTCCATTAGAATCTAATAAGTTTAATTCAGTAGTTGAGTTATATTTTTTCTTTAAGCCAATTAAATGTTTGGTTTCAAAATAATTTTGGAAACTGGAATCTGAATATTCTAAATTAAACTTTTCAAATAATTGAGCTACTTCTTTTAAAGAGTTCCCTTGTCCAACCATTTCCTCTAAACAAATTATTTTGGCTTTTTTTAAAATTGTAGTATCTGAAATAGTATTAGGTAGATCTTCATATATTTCTGGGATATTAAATACAGTTTTTGATCGAGATTTATCTTTTTTATCTTTATATAAAATGTTAAGTAGAATAGTTCTTAACATACTATAAGTAAATTGAGAATCGACCTTACTATTCATAAAAGTTTCTGAAAGCAGATAATTTTTTAATTTTGGATTTTTTGATAATTTATATACTGTAATTATATCATCAAACATTTTTTTTAAGAACAAATCTTGATATATTTTTTTCCTTGAATCATTATAACGACTGTTTGATATAGCTTTGTATTGAATAAAAAGGCTATCGTAAGTTTTTATAAGATTAGAAACTTCATTATCGTTTTTAATTTTTTCATAGTTACCTTTAAGAGTATATAAGCGTATTTTTGAAAGGTCATTCTCTAATTCCATTGGGTTTTCATAGTCAGTGATGAAGAACTCATTAATAAAAGAATTTAAATAATTTGTAAAGGTAGTATCAACTATTTTTTTATAATTTATTTTTTCTGCAATCTTGCTTGATTTATTATGAATCTCTTTTATCAAAGTACTGTCATTAAAACTCAAAACCAAGGTGTCTCCATGTTTCACAATTAAACTGTCAGTGTAAGAGTACTTATTATGAACTTCAATAAATTGGTAAGGTTGAATTTTGATTTTTAGGGTGTCATACCTGTCATTCAATATATTCTGATAGTTCTGTAAATCTTTAAAGCTTTTCCCTGTTGTTATTAAAATAGGGGATTTGATTTTTGTTCTAGATACTACAGTTAAAAAACCTATTTCATGCATTTTTTTATCTTCCTGTATGTCCTCACTTACAAAATTAGTATCATCTTTTCTCTTATCTGTATTATTACAAGAATACACGAATAGAATTAATAAAATTAAATAATAACAAGTTTTCAAAATAGATTTTGTTTTAAGATTAAAAGTTGCTAGAAAAATCTAGCAACTTTATTAGAATATTTTGCACATATCACCTGCTAAGAGGCCTGGTAGGGAATAAACCATCCCAACTTGGATGATTTTGAAACTCGTTACAACTAGCACAACAGTAACCTGTTACACTATAGCCTCCGTAAAGTTCATCGCCTCCAGTTGCATAGGCTTTTTGAGCCCATTCAACAGAATACGTTTGAGCACTCCAGTAGCTTCCGTTTTCTGTGTGGACGAAAACACTACATGTTCCCGCTACCACCTCTGATTGTTGTTTCTTGTCTAATACAGAAACTCCTTTAATGTTTAAAATGTTGTCTAACATAAAAAAATAGATTTATAGATTAATAATCCTTGAACCATTATAGACACTCAAGGTATGTCTTTGTTTTATTAGTAGTATGAAAATCAATCAATTCTTTGATGAAATTAGTAATGTCTTTTGGATGATAAAAATTTGGAAACAGTTTTTTATTAATTAAAACGGTTGGTGTATAATTAAAATTGTTTTTTACGCACCAAGTCACTTGGTCTTTAATTAATGAATTTATATTTTTATCCATACATATTCCCCATTTTGTTAGCCATTCATTTATTGAAACTCTTGAATACCAATGGTTAAAAGCTTCCGAAAAAGTTTTTTTGTTGTTATTTAAATATAATTCTAATAAACGCTCCGCAATTTGTGTTTTTGGGTCGTCTCTATTTTCAAAAGACACAAAAAAACGAAACTTAACAGATATTTGATTTTCATACTTCTCTAATAATTTCATT
The DNA here is from genome assembly GCA_938011315.1 of uncultured Flavobacteriaceae bacterium. Classification (GTDB taxonomy): domain Bacteria; phylum Bacteroidota; class Bacteroidia; order Flavobacteriales; family Flavobacteriaceae; genus AU392. The sequence continues at coordinate 27,027 of CALLUG010000050.1, read as the reverse complement.
AATACATTATGTGTTTCAAAGCATATTTCACATAACGGATTTGTTATAACTAATATTTCAACGACTGCATTTGGCTTACCAAAAGATATATCAAATATTTTATCCTCTTTAATATCAATATTGGGCAATGAATTGTAATAAGGCAAAAACAAATGATGATTTCTTTTTAAAGACAAATTTTCAATTCTTAACTTCATGTTTTCAAGACTATTAAACATTAACTTCTTCAAGTTTAACCAAGAAATAATTAATATTATAAGAATTGATAAAGTAGGTAAAAGTATGAGGAAATTAAATGTTGACTCTTTTGGTATAAGTTGTGAGAGAAAAAATTGCAGTATCAAAATACCTGCTATTACTAAACAAAATGGACACCATTTTTTGATTTTAAAATACTGGTGATAAATTGAATAAATTACAATAGGCAAAGACAAAATAGATGCTATTTTGAAAAAAGTCATGTAAGGTTTAATTATAAAAGCTAGTGATAAAAATGAAAAATAAATAATTGATGCATCTGATAAATCAATGATATTGAAAAGCTTTGCGCTTTTAGAATTTAAAACGGGTTGGCAGTCTGTATTTTCTGAAATTCTACAAAACTTTGAAGAGGAGCCTTCAATGCTTAATTTTTCATTTACAATTAAGTAACTTATATAGACTCCAACTATGGAAAATGCCAAAAACAGAGATTTTAGAAGAGAATCCGAAGAGAACCCAATATACAGAATTAGAAATAATGTACAAGCTACAATGGTAATGTTAGTTATTGGTTTTTTGAGGTTTTTAGATTGTGATCTATCATTTTCTTCTATAGCTATTATCAAACCAGTCCAATTTATTAAAAACTCTTCAATATTAATAAATATAGGTGGCTTGTTTCCAGTATTAATCTTTAGGTTTCTATCATCTTGCTTGTTCACTAAAACAAGATTAAATTGATTATTATTACTAACTTGTGCAATAAAAAACTTAGGCAGCTCATTTATTGCATCTTTTGGGACTGTAGCAACTAAATTCTTTATATCAAAAAAATCTAATGTGTTTGTTATGGAAACAACACCTTTATCTGGGTCGCTAAACAAACGCTCTTTAAAGTTCTGTTTATCTACACGATAACTTTTAGTTTTAAGATATTCTATTAAAATGTCTAAATGCTTTTCCAATTTTTTATGTTTATCATTTTCTAAAGGCTCTTTTGTTTTTTTTTAGTTTTGGCTTGTGTGTTGGAAAAAACAAATGTGCCTGATCTAATAGTTCTAAATTTCTTATGATTTACTGCATTTTTTTACGTCCCTTGTTGCTAACATCTGTATATAGTTACTAGTAACTATATACATTCTATATGAAGCACAATATACTATAAAAAAATAGTACTTGTTAATAAAAACACAATTTTTTTATAAAACCTGTTTTTTTAACTAATTTTTTTAGCTTCTGCTACAAGTAGTTCATTAGTGTCGCTTAGAGCTTTAGAGATAACGTTTTTAATGGCTGTAGTCTGTTCTTGCCCATTATTAAGTAATGTACTTAGCGCAATAAGGGTAGCGATACGTGTTCCTGTTTTTTTTGTAGCTGTAGCAAACAGGGGTTCTAAGTCTTGGTATGTAATTTGTTGTGCTAGTGTTTTAATTTCAGTTTTTATGCTTTGTTGCTTTGCTTCTGGTAGGTTGGTGTATTTTTTCCCTAGTTGTTTAATTCGTTCTATTGCAGGTTTTTGTTGTATTTGTTTTGGTTGGTTTTGTTTGGTCTTTTGCGTTGGTATTTGCTTTGCCCAATTATCGCGAAGTCCAACGGTTTTGTTGAATACTAACTGCTTTGCGGAACTGTCGTTATCGATATTAAAATACCCTAAGCGTTGAAACTGAAATTGCTCACCAACCTTGGCGTTTTGTAGACTTGGCTCTACAAAGGCAGTTATTATATTTAGGGAGTTTGGGTTAATAAAAGACATAAAATCGCTATGCTTGTCGCCGTCTGGAGATTCGTGCATAAACAAACGGTCGTAGGCTCTTACTTCTGCCTTTATAGCTTGCTTTATAGACACCCAGTGCAGGGTTCCTTTTACCTTTCGAGTGCTTGCCTCTGTGCCGCTCCCACTTAGGCTATCGGGGTCGTAGGTACAGTGTATTTCAGAAATATTACCATTAATGTCTTTTATGACCTCTGTTGCTTTTATAATATATGCATTTTTTAGGCGCACCTCTTTACCTAGAGCAAGTCTAAAATATTTACTATTTGCTTGTTCTTTGAAATCATTTTTTTCAATATACAATTGGCCCGAAAAAGGTAATTCTCTATATGTTACTGTGTGAGCTTCTGGGTTATTTTCTGCTTTTAAAATTTCTTCTTTACCTTCTGGGTAATTTGTAATAACCAATTTTATGGGATCTAAAACAGCCATCACTCGGTTTGCGGTTTTGTTCAAGTCTTCACGCACACAAAATTCTAGTAATGATACGTCAATAATGTTATTGCGTTTTGCAACGCCTACGGTATCTATAAATTTTCGGATAGCGTTTGGAGTATAACCACGGCGGCGCAACCCAGAAATGGTAGGCATGCGTGGATCATCCCACCCTGTTACTATATTGCTGGTTACTAATTTTAGTAATTTTCGCTTACTCATAACCGTGTAACTTAAATTTAACCGTGCAAACTCACGTTGTTTAGGTTGTAGTTTTAAGGTGTTACTTGTATGGGGGTATATTTGTGTTTTAAACCAGTTGTAGAGTTTTCTGTGGGGTTTAAACTCCAAAGAGCATAAGGAGTGTGATACTTGCTCAATGTAGTCGCTCTCTCCATGAGTCCAGTCGTACATTGGGTAAATGCACCAGTCATGCCCCGTGCGGTGGTGCGCTTTTTTTATAATACGATACATTAGAGGGTCGCGCATTAGCATATTGGGATCTTCCATATCTATTTTGGCTCGTAGCACATGAGTGCCTTCATCAAATTCGCCAGATTTCATGGCTTCAAACAGAGCTAAATTTTCCTCAACAGTACGGTTTCTAAAGGGGCTATTGGTACCTACTTGGGTCGGGCTTCCTTTTTGTAATGCCATAGTTTCGCTAGATTGCGAATCGACATAGGCTTTACCATCTTTAATTAATTGAATTGCCCATTGGTAAAGAGTTTCAAAATAATCGGACGAGTAGCATTCTTTATCCCATTTGTAACCCATCCAGCGTATATCACGTTTTATAGCATCTACATACTCCTGTTCTTCTTTTGCTGGGTTTGTATCGTCAAATCTTAAGTTTACGGGAGCATTATAGCGCTCTCCTAAGCCAAAATTAATACCAATAGCTTTGGTATGTCCAATGTGTAAATATCCATTGGGCTCTGGAGGAAAACGAAAACGGAGCTCACTACTTAACATTCCGTTAGCTAAATCTTCTTCAATAATTTGCTCTATAAAATGTAAGGCTTTGGTATCTTCAGACATAATTAATTAATTAGTACACAAAATTAGATAAATTTTATTCATATTTTTACAAAAATTAATATACATTATGGATACAAAGTTTGTTGCATTATTTGCAAGATTATTATTAGGGCTTATTGTCTTTTTTCAGGGTTCTGCAAAAATCTTTAAATGGGGTTTTGATACTGTTTATAAAAGTTTTGAAGCTTACGAAGAGACTATTTTGCCAACCTTTGCCATTAAGTTTGCTGCTTATTTTACAACCTATGGGGAGTTTACTTTTGGCTTATTATTGCTTTTAGGGTTGTTTAGAAAATATGCTTGGTATGGTATTGGCTTAATTTTACTAATTGTATCGTTTGGTTACGGCCTAAAGTCTGGGGTATGGGATACGCAGCATGTTCTTGTAAGAGCTGTGTTTTTAATATTTATAGGAATGACCTTTGATAAAGATACGATTAGCTTGGATTACTTATTACAACTAAAAAGAAAGAAATAAAAGTGGGGTGCATTAAGGTCAAAAACATTCGTATATACGCCTATCATGGTTGTTTAAGTGAAGAGACTGCTATTGGAAGCGACTACCGAGTGGATGTAAGTGTTAATGCAAACCTAAAGCCTTCTAGCATATCGGACCAATTAGAGCATACTGTAGACTATGTGTTGCTTAATACTATTGTAAAGCAGGAAATGGCAACGGCTTCCAAACTGTTAGAGACTGTGGCTAAGCGAATTATAGACCGTATCTTTATTGAGGCTAAGCTCGTTACAAAAGCTTCTGTAAAGCTCTCTAAACTCAACCCACCTATTGGGGGCGATGTAGAGATGGTTAGTGTAAAACTAAAGCAACGAAAAAAAGGAATTTAAACTATGGTGCAACGCATTTTTATTTTTACATTTGCGCATACGTATTAAAAATTTGGCGTCTTGGCCGAGTGGCTAGGCAGAGGTCTGCAAAACCTTCTACAGCGGTTCGAATCCGCTAGACGCCTCAAAACAAAACCTCTTTAGCTTTATGCCAAAGGGGTTTTTTCAACACCATCGGTAACATCTACCTTACTCGCTTTATTGTATTTTTTATGCTTAATATTTTTCTTTTCTAAAATAGCGTAAAACTTACGGTGCGATATTTTTAAATCTTTAGTGATTTCTCTAACCTTTTTCTTTCCTTTTTTATATAAGGCTAAATTTTTATTGACCTCTACATTAAAGTAATGTATTTTTAGTTTATGGACAACTTCAATCTCTGTTATATCCAATGCATTGGCATATTTTTTTATTTCCAATTTTATATTTGATAAGTGATTACTCATAGTTTTTGTGATATAGTGTTGCTATATTTTTTTAAGTTCCTAAAGTAATAATTTTTTTTGAAATGAAATTCAATTCATAAACCAAATTTTAACACATTTGTGAAGACAAATAGCTGTAAAAGTGCAAGAAAACACTTACGCAAGCTTGATGAAAACTATGCGAGTCTATTTTGCAGCGACTTATCAGCGTATACACCTTGTGTGTTTTTACACTTGGTTTAACTCATCGAGCAGTGCTTTGCGCTTTGAGTGTTGTTTTTTAAGTACTTCTATTAGTTTATTAACTTGTTTATTTTCAGTTCATTTTTTTATTCTACGTAAGTACCTACAGGCTGTTTGGTAATGATTTTGGTCAATATATCGTTCTATATAACTTACAACCCGTTCGCTGTACAGCTCTATCAATTAAGCAGAATCGTCTTTTGATAAATACAGTTCCTGTTTTTATATTTTCCAAAGAAAGGTTCTATTTTAGTATAAGAAATAACCTGTACCACCACTACGCTTTACTGCAAATTTCTCTAATCATCCATCTGCCCTTGGGTGTAATTTTTTTATGATTTCCTCTAGAAATGATTCCAACTTTTCGGCTTCAATATTTTCTTTAAGGTTTTGAAAATAACTCTATGCCGATTCTATAAAATAGCCTAAATTTCTATTACTGTCGTCTGCATACTCAAAAACCTTTATCATTTCTTTTAGTAAAGCACTGCTGCTGAAGAACAGATTTTCAAAATTAGCATTTTCAAAATCTGTTTTTGCATTTTCTAAAAATGACTCGGTTGTATTGGCTACGTATAGTAATTAAGCATAAAACAGCAATTTATTGAATAATCCAAAGCCCGTGCGTAACTAAAGATAAAAATACGCAAAAGTAATTTTTTAAACTAAGACGGTTTTATATAATAAGTTCTTCCTTATGTTATGCCATTTTTGGTTTTATAAGACTTGAGTTCAAGGCTCATTAAAGAATGGTCGCTAATTTTTTCCTCTCTATAAATGTGTTTGTAATAACAATTAATTACATCGTTTTTAAACTTTTTATCAATGAAAAAATGGTCTAATCTAAATCCATTTCCAGCAGTGCTATACCAAGAAAATTCTTTTCTTTTTGGATTTAGAATCCTCCAAACATCAAATAGCCCTTTTTTTTCAAATTCATCTAAATATTGAGAATTATAAAATGTTGCGCCTTTTTCGTCTAAATAATGTTTTCCCGTGTTATAATCTCCAGTAATTATTATATTTTCATTTTTGTCAATTTGCTTGAGTAAAAATTCAAAAATCTTTTTCTTTTGTTTCTTTAAGGGAAAATAGCAGCCAAATATTGTGTAATCAGAATTTTGAAGTTTAATAACACGACTTTTATGTTCTTTAAGCTCGTCAAAAGTTTCTGATGAAAATTCAATTTTACTAGTAACTAATACAGAGTTAACTTTAGGTTCGGTACATATTGAGTACTGATATCTATACCCACACGTTTTTAGGGCTTTTTTTAATAATTCACTATTATTACTTCTATATTCTGTCAAAACCAAGACATCTGAAGTTTCTTTTTGTAATGCAGAAATTATAGCGTTTATTCTTTTCCCGCCACCGTGCCTTAAATTCCAAGTTGTTATTTTCACTTTTTTTGTGATTTTTTTTCTATCCTTAGAAATTATTCAATATTGCTGTCGTTAATCTTTTTGATTGGTTGTTTGTAAAAATGGTTCACAACGTGTTATCTAACTCTCATAATCAAACTAATAAAAGCGCATTTCAGTTTTTGTAATGTACTTAGATCGTTTATCGTGTACATAACGTTATTAAAGTAACATTTATAAGGTTTAACGTTCCAGTTTTTTATTGGCTTTAGCTTCTTTCATGGCTTCTCCAATTTCGTTACTAGCAGCAAAACTGGCTACCATATCGTTAAGCATATTACTACCTGCTTGTGGCGAGTTTGGGAGCAAAATTAGGTTGCTATTAGTCTCGCTGCCTATAGCTTGTAAGGTGTCATAGTGCTGAGTTACAACAATAAGTGCAGACGCTTCTTGGGAGTTAATTCCTACTTTGTTTAGTACCTCTACAGACTCCTCTAGTCCACGAGCAATTTCTCGACGTTGGTCTGCAATACCCTGACCTTGTAAACGTTTGCTTTCTGCTTCTGCTTTTGCTTTTTCTACAATTAGTATACGTTGTGCGTCTCCTTCGTATTGAGCTGCTGTTTTTTCTCTATCTGCAGCATTAATACGATTCATAGCTTCTTTTACTTGCGCGTCTGGATCAATGTCTGTAACTAGCGTTTTTATAATATCGTAACCATAGTCTAACATAGCTTCGTTTAGCTCCCGTTTTACGGCAATGGCGATATCGTCTTTCTTTAAAAATACATCGTCCAAAATCATTTTAGGAACTTCGGCACGTACAACGTCAAACACGTAGGAAGTAATCTGATCGTGTGGGTAATCTAGCTTATAAAACGCATCTTCTACTTTTAGTTTTATAACCTTATATTGTACCGAAACTTTAAGTCTAACAAATACGTCGTCTTTAGTTTTTGTTTCTATAATAACATCTAACTGTTGTATTTTTAGGCTTAAACGTCCTGCAATTTTATCGATAAGCGGTATTTTAAATTGTAATCCAGATTGACGGATACTTTGAAATCGACCAAATCGCTCTATAATTGCTGCGCTTTGTTGCTTTACCGTAAATATAGTTGTTGATAAAATCAATAAAATAATTAAAATAAAAGGAATAGCATAGATATAGTTTTGCATAGTAAAAAAGTATTAAAAGGTTAAAAAATTGAATTATAAATGTAAGCTATATTTTTGTGTAATAAAAATAATAGCGTTTAGTAATCAAAACTTTATGTTGAAATTTTGTTCTGTTGTAAATTATATGTAATCTCACAAAAAAGTTCTGTATCTTGTTAGTAAACTAAAACTTTATTTTGTTACAGTTTTTCGCAAAATTTAATTTTACAAAAAGCAAGGGCGCATAATAAATTAAAATAGTTGCTATAAGTTGTTTATAGCATATTCAATGCGTTTAATGGTTTCTGTCTTGCCTATCATAAACATAATATCAAATACTTCTGCCCCCTGTAGTGTGCCTACCAGCGCCAAGCGCAATGGCATCATTACTTTACCAAAACTAATTTGGTTATCGTTAATCCAATTTTTTAATTCCGTTTGTAGTGCTTCAGCCGTAAAAGGATTTATGCTGTGTATAATAGCACTTATTTTTCTTATAATTTCTGGACTATCGGTTTTCCATGCTTTTTTTGAGGCTTTGGGGTCATAATTTTCAGGAGCTATAAAAAAGTAATGGCTTAGTTCCCATAGGTCGGAAGGAAAACTAGCTCGTTCTTTTACTAAGCTAATGACCTTAGCAATATAGGTGTTGTCTATATCTTTATTTGTATGTTTAAGTACGGTAGGTTTAAAAATTTCTGCTAAATAGTTGTTATCTTGCTTTTGCATATAATGCTGATTAAACCATTTTATTTTGTTTGGGTCAAATCGTGCTCCAGATTTATTAATATTATCTAAACTAAAATGTTGTATTAAGTCTTCTAAACTAAAAAATTCTTGTTCGGTACCAGGGTTCCATCCCAAAAAAGCTAAAAAATTAATCAAGGCTTCTGGAAAATAGCCTTCCTCTTTATAACCACAAGATATGCTTTGCGTACTTGGGTCTGTCCATTCCAAAGGAAATACAGGAAATCCTAATTTGTCGCCATCTCGTTTGCTTAGCTTCCCTTTTCCTGTTGGCTTTAATAATAAAGGTAAATGTGCAAATTTTGGGGTTTGCCAACCAAAAGCATTATAAAGCTGTTGGTGTAGTGCTAAAGACGGCAACCACTCTTCGCCTCGTATAACATGACTAATTTGCATTAAATGGTCGTCTACAATATTTGCTAAGTGATAAGTTGGCATCCCATCGCTTTTAAATAAAACTTTATCGTCTAGGGTATTAGTGTCAATAGTAATATGACCTCTAACTAAATCTGTTAAGTGCAGGGTTTCGTTTTGGGGCGTTTTAAACCTAACGACATAAGCTTCGTTACGGTTTAGTTTTTCTTCCACTTCTTTGGGACTTAGAGTGAGAGCATTTTGTAGTTTTAATCGGTTATGCCAATTGTATATAAATGTTTTTCCGTTAGCTTCGTGTTCTTTTCTATGTTTTTCTATAGCTTCATTGGTGTCAAAAGCATAATAAGCATGTCCAGATGCAATGAGTTGTTCAGCATAACGCTTGTATAAATCTTTGCGCTCACTTTGTTTGTATGGTCCAAATTGCTCATTAATATTTGGCCCCTCGTCAATTTTTATACCGCACCACTGTAGTGCATTAATAATGTATTGCTCTGCTCCTTTTACAAATCTATTTTGATCTGTATCCTCTATGCGAAGAATAAAAGTGCCATTATGTTTTTTGGCAAACAAATAGTTAAATAAGGCCGTACGCACACCACCAATATGTAAAGGACCTGTAGGACTTGGTGCAAAACGCACTCTAACATTGTGACTCATTGTATTGTTTTTCTTGGCGCAAAGATATAAGTATCATCTTTAAGATAAAAAAATAGCTATTGGTAGATTTAAAATAATTAAGTAAGGTTACTCATTTAGGTTGGGATTAAATGTAATTAGCTTATACCAAATTGTTATTTAATTAATCACCTCCCAATTTAGGACAGTAAGTAAGTTCAAAAAAAGTATTAAATTTACTGATATCACACGGAGAAAATCCACTTCAAAATTCAAGACAAATAAATCTATGGAAGCGAGAGTTTCTTAGTGAAGCGGAGACCGCTTTTTTAAAGCTTAAAACTTCAAAGAAAAGCGAAGCTGAACTTAACAGAAGAACGCCTATATAATCACAAAAGAAGACACCAAGGAATTGATAATCAAATACTTTTTAAAAGGGATTTGATTAAACAACAAAAAGTAGCTTAAATGAATAGTAATCTGAACTTAATGTAATACAAAAACTGTCTAAAATATGGGGGGATGATCACAAATGGAATAGATGCTTATATCGAACCTGAAAATTATCCTTACGGAGTAATGATGGTTCATAGTTTTACAATATCTGACAGATATCTGACAGGAAAAACAGAAGTAAGTCCAGTTGATAAGCCTAAACCTTTTTTTAGTTGGAACTTGTCGAAAAACGAAATCGTATTTTTTGACTCTGAAAGTGAATATAATTTGTTTGCAAAAAATAATGGATTGCCAAAATCATCAGAATTCAAAACATTTCGAAAGAGTTATAGAGAATACTGGGGCGGACTGAAATTCTGGATGTTACCATAAAAAAAAATGAAAAGCCAACGCACAACAAATGTATGTAATAAACAGGGCAAAAAATGCTAAATCAAAGGCTTGTGCTTTTTTGCAAAGTACGCTACATTTTTAATTTGTATTTTAGTAAAAAGTTAAAAGTAAAACAAAAAATGTGGCTCAGTATAAATCCGAAAATAAGTGCTTATTACTTGCTCTACTTTTCATATATTAGACCGATAAAAGTAATCATCTAACAAGAACTCTGAGGAAGAATAATAGTGGAGAAATTATTCTTGAAATGTATAAAAAATACAGGGCATGTATAGCTTAACTGAAAGTTATGTGAATACTTACAAAGTTTGTTAAATATAAACCGAAACGATAGCGCTTATCTCCTGCTCTAAGTTTCTTATACTAACCGATAATGATACAGCCTAAAATAGTTTACGACAACCAGCTCAAAAAATATAGCTTAGAATTAAAGCAGCTTAACAAAACTTTAGTTAATCTTAGTATAGCACGAGTAGTCTTGTTTTTAGGATTTGCTTTTGCCATTTATCTTTTTTTTACAACTTGGCAAATAGCTGTTGCTATAGCAGTCGTGGGCGTACTAAGTTTTTTGGGTTTACTCTCAAAATATACTAATATAAAAGCAAATCGAGATTTTAAAAAAGCATTGGTACAAATTAACAAAGATGAAATCAAGATTGCTTCAGGCGATTTTTATGATAGGAGTGAAGGGCTGGAGTTTCAAAACCCTAAACACGATTATAGCTTAGACATCGATTTGTTTGGCAGAGGTTCATTTTTTCAGTTTATGAATAGAACGGTCATTAACGAAGGACGCCAAGTCCTTGTAGACAGTTTGACCTCCAATAGTATTACTAATATAACACAAAAACAAGAGGCTGTTAAGGAACTAAAAGAACAGATGCAATGGCGACAGGAGTTTTGCGCTATAGCTAGTCTTGCAAGTCCAGAAACATCAGCCAAAATTAGTATTCGTTGGCTTAAAGGCTACAAGCTATTTTTGCCAAAAATAATGCGTTGGATTCCTACCGTATTTAGGAGTGTTTCTGTATTACTTATAACACTTTCTAGTTTAGGCTATGTTAATTTTTCGGTTACTATATTTTGGTTTGTAATAGGATTAATTATTACAGGCTTGTATGTAAAAAAAGTTAACAACTTAGCAACTAACACCAATACGCTAAAAAACACGTTTAAGCAGTATGCCATGCTATTGGATAAGATAGAAGCAAAACCCTTTGCATCACAAATGTTAAAAGCACAACAGCTTAAAATTAAATCTGACACAAAAAAAGCATCTGCAATTTTTAAAGATTTATCCAAGGCACTAGCAGCCTTAGATAACCGAAACAATTTGTTTGTTATCTTTTTTGGTAACGGATTTTTTCTTACAGATATTAAAAATAGTTATCGTGTAGAATCCTGGATAGCCCAACATAAAAACAAAGTAAGCGATTGGTTTGATGTAATTTCATTTTTTGACGCCTACAATACCTTAGGGAACTATGCTTTTAACCATCCAAAATTTGTATTCCCTGAAATCAAAACACAAGGAGCAATTATCTCTGCAAGGGAATTAGGACATCCACTTTTGGATAGTGCTAAACGCGTAGATAGTGATGTGCTTATTAATAATGAACAATTTTTTATCGTTACAGGCGCTAATATGGCAGGAAAGAGTACTTTTTTGCGTAGTATTTCCTTGCATATTGTTATGGCAAATGCAGGGCTTCCTGTGTGTGCTAATAGCAGTCAATACAGACCCGTAAAACTAATTACTAGCATGCGGAGTTCAGACTCTCTAGCCGATGATAGCTCCTATTTCTTTTCGGAGTTAACACGGCTCAAGTTTATTGTAGATACCATTAAGCAGGGCCCTCATTTTATTATTTTGGATGAAATTTTAAAAGGGACCAACAGTACAGACAAGGCTATCGGGTCGCGCAAATTTGTAGAAAAACTTGTTGCCTCTAAAGCCACAGGAATTATCGCTACTCACGACCTCAGTTTGTGTGAGATTACCAAAAGCCTAACTAATGTAAAAAATTATTACTTTGATGCCACGATTAACGATGACGAATTACAGTTTGATTACACCCTAAAACAAGGGATTTGTCAAAATATGAATGCGTCTTTTTTATTAAAAAAAATGCAAATTGTTTAAGACACACATTATGAAACACAAATCTAAACTTCCAAGCGTAGGAACTAATATATTTTCAGTTATGGGAGCTTTGGCAACACAACATAACGCCATTAACCTATCGCAAGGATTTCCAAATTTTCAGAGCGATCCCTTGCTCAACGATTTGGTGTATAAAGCCATGCAATTAGGGCACAACCAATACGCACCAATGCCAGGAGACTTAGGTCTAAGAGAGGCTATAGCAGCTAAGTTTGAACTATTATACAATACAAGTTACAACCCCGAGTCCGAAGTTACTGTAGTTGCAGGGGCTACACAGGGAATATACACAATTATATCTACCTTTATAAAACCTAATGATGAGGTTATTGTGCTAAAGCCAGCATACGATTGTTACGAACCCGCAATTCAAATTAATGGTGGAAAACCAATAGAAATACAGTTGGAAGCTCCTAACTATGAGGTTAATTGGGATACGGTAAAACAAGCCATTACTAGCAATACAAAAATGATTATTATTAATACGCCTCAAAATCCAATAGGGACGCTATTGAGTAAGAACGATATGCAGCAACTAGAAAAATTGCTCAAAGGCACAGATATTATTGTACTAAGCGATGAGGTTTATGAGCATATTGTGTTTGATGGCGCTCAGCACCAAAGTGCTTGTCTATTTCCAGAATTAAAATCTAGAGCCTTTATTGTAGCTTCTTTTGGAAAAACTTTTCATAATACAGGATGGAAAGTTGGGTATTGCTGTGCACCAAAATCACTTATGGATGAGTTTAGAAAGGTGCATCAATTTAACGTTTTTTGTGTGCATCACCCAACGCAAAAAGCGCTGGCAACCTATTTGCAAGTCTCAAGTCGTTACCAAGAGCTGTCGGAATTTTATCAAAATAAACGCGATTTGTTTTTAAGTCTTATTAAGGAGTCTCGCTTTAAATTTACTCCAGCAAAAGGCAGCTACTTCCAAGTGCTGGACTACGCTAATATTACGGAAGCTTACGATGTAGATTACGCAAAACAACTCACCATACACAAAGGTATTGCTTCCGTACCCTTATCGGTATTCAATACCAATGGTATAGACTATAAGGTGCTTCGGTTTTGTTTTGCAAAAACGGACGACACTCTTAAGCAAGCTGCCGATGTTATTTGCAGTATATAACGTTACAAGGCTTTAGCCTATAACTAGGTTTGACGGAGGATATGGATTGAATTTGAGAGTTTAACAAATAATGATTTTTGTTTTTGATAATTGTATATTTGAGAATAAAATTTAATTTGTATGAATACCACAAAAACACACACCTTGATACTTTGTGTACTACTAATAGCACTTGTTCAAAGTTCTTGTAGTAAACCAAAAAGTCATTCGGAAATTTATTTTGATTTAGACTTCCCTAAAAGTGAACAATTAACAGCGAAAGCGCTTAGTGCAATAGATCAACTTTTACCCCAAAAAATATGTGTTTTTGATAGTATTATTATGGTTAAAGATTTTGAACAAAATCCTGCATTTCATTTTTACAACAAAAACACCTACAAAAAAATAGGAGTTTATGGTTATAGAGGCAATGGTCCTAGCGAGTTTATTAATCCTGATTGCAATTGCCAAATGTTTAGTGATGGAGAGCGCAAAACGATTATGCTTACAGAGTTTAATTATGGTAAACTGTATGAAGTAGACTTAAACAAAGTATTGTTTAAAGCTAAAAATAGTGTCGATAGCCTAATTGGCGATGATTCCGAAATTATCTCAAAAGCGTTTTTAAAGTCTGAAGTTATTCCTTCCGACAATATGTATTGGGATGGCAATAAGCTATTTGGAGAATCTATTTCTGAAAGTTATGATTATAAATATTTTTTGTCAAACAAAAACAATTTGGATTCAGTAATCCCTAAAGGTGAGTTTGTTGAAACTTCATTTTTAAAAACTGTAGATCCTAGTGACTTAGATAACTTTAGACGTTCATACTTAGGGTTTTCAACATCACAACAGAAGTTTATAGCAGCTTATGTTTTGTTAAACAGGATGCATATTCTAGATGCAAATCTAAATCTAGAAAAAGTTATATATTATGGCAATAAGGAAAAAAAACCGATAAGCAATAAACTTTACAGGGTTTCTGGACACATAAAACATTTTAGAACCAATCCATATATGGGTAAAAATAGTTTTTATGTACTGTATTCGGGAGCGGCAAGTGAAAGTGAACCTGGTTTTTTTAATGAGATACATGAATTTGACTACAACGGGAATCCTATAAAAAAATATACCCTAAGCCAACCCACAGTAGATTTTACAATAGACGAACAAGATCAAATAATCTATGCTACTACTGGATTAGACGATGTTCCTATGGTGACGTATAAATTTAATAGATAATGCAGAAAGTAATTATTAACGCAATGAAATATTGTTATATCATTTTAATAAGTGTTTTATTCATTAAATGTAAAAAACACAGTCCCCCGTTAGAGGACAGTTCCAAACCCATAGAAATTGTATTGAAAGATAACGATAACACTATCCCTTTTAGTTCTATAGCTAAAACGATAGAGTTTATTGTTTTAGAAAATACCCAAGAAAGCTTTTTGTCAAGAGTTGATAGGGTTTTTACCTACAATAATGCGTATTATATTTTTGATGACAGGCTAGAAAAAATTTTAGTATTTAGTAGCAAAGGCAACTTTATACGATCTATTGGTACTATTGGAGGTGGGCCAAGTGAATATAAAGATGTAAGCGACATTGTTTTCGATTACAATTCAAAACGTATTAAAGCTCTGGATATTGAACGAAGCCGCTTAATTAGTTATGACTTAGATGGTAATTTTGTAAACTATTACAACTACGACTTTCCTACTTATAGGCTGTACGAATTAAAGTCTGGTTACAAAGGCTGCTTTGTAGGGTACTTTAGTGATGATTTTTACAACTTAAAAATTTTGGATAAGGACAACACAGTTGTTAACAATCTATTTCAATTCCCTAAAAATAACAGCGAAGATTTAATGAAAGCAGCTTTTACAGGGCATATTACGGGGTATAAGGACAGCTTTTTGTATAGCGATGCAACATCGTCAAGAATTTATCAAATTTCCCCCGAAGATAAGATCGAACTGAAGTATAATTTTAATTTTGGCAATGCCCAATGGGATGAAGACAATATTTATAAGCACGAAACTTTTTTTAATAAAATACAAAGAGGACAACTCTCTTTTTTGAGAAACCAATACGAAGAAAACGACGAAGCTCTTGTTTTTTGTTACAATCAAAGCAATACAGAAACCCCAAAAAAAAGAACCAATTACCCTAAACTTGGTTTTTATTTAAAAAAGAAAAAAACAGTAGTTACACATTTTGACTTAGAGGACGATTTTTTATACCAGCATTTAACCTCGCCTAAAGGAAAAACGCAGGACGAAAAAAGTTTTATTTCAACTATTTCCAATGCATCAGAGTTTGTAAAGCAACTTAAAAATCGTGAGATAGAATTAAAAATTAATAAAAGTATCGACTCTATAGATACTGAAAGCACAATCCTAGTGAAATATAAAATATTATAACGAAAAAGGCTTTGGTTAATAAACAGCTAACAGTTATTGTTTGCATTAATATTTAAACACGAAACCTTATTGAAAGCCATAAGTTTAGTACGCACTGTATACTAATGCGCTTTTGAAATTTTAAAAAAGTGTATCTTTGTTACATATATTTTAATAAAAACTCTAATGAAATCTATTATTTTTAAAGTTAATATGTTATTGTTTGCAATATTATTGTTAATTAACACTAACATTAAAAGTAGTGTGGCCTATGAAAAAAATCAAGATTTTCAAGGCGAAGCCATTTATATTTCCAAATCAAAAATGGATTTAGGACGTTTTGGAGAAAGGATGAGCCAAGCACAAAAAAAGCAAATACAAGCACGGCTAAAAAATAGACTAGAAAAAACCTATGTGCTAACTTTCAATAAAGAGGAATCTATGTTTATAGAAAACGAAAAACTAGATGCTATTTCTGGCGCTACAGATTCCTGGGGTGCTAATTTTTCTGCTGGCGACCAGTATAAAAATGTTAAAACAAATACACAAATACAGCAACAGGAGTTTTATGGAAAAAAATTTTTGGTTAAAGACAAATTGCAATCAATAAATTGGAAAATTAATGGCGAAACAAAGCAAATAGGGCAGTACACTTGTTTTAGAGCTACAGCATCAATTCCGTCTAGCGATTTGGCTTGGTATTCGTTTTCTTGGAGTAGTTTAAGAAATAACAGTACAACAGACACGCTAACAACTACGCCAGTAGAAGTTAAAATGACTAATGTAGAAGCGTGGTACACTTCGCAAATACCTGTTAGTCATGGCCCGTCCGAATATTGGGGCTTACCAGGATTAATTCTTGAAATTAATGCAGGTAGTACAACGATGCTTTGCTCTAAAGTTGTGATAAACCCAACCGAAAAAATAGCGATTAAAGCCCCTAAAAAAGGAACTGAAATTACCAAAAAAGCGTATCAAAAAACACTATTAAAAAAAATGAAAGAATTTAGGGATAATCGCAGTAGAAGGCGTGGCTAATTTTAGTTGTTAAAAGCATAGAGTTTTATAGCTTGCACCAAGCCTATAACGATTAGTAGCACACCAGTAACTTTATTAATAATCAAATTAATATTTTGAAATTTATGCTTAATTAAGATACTAAACTTGCTGTATAAGTATAGGGTTAGTAATTTCCCTAAATACACCCCAAAGAAAAATAAAAATAATACAGAGAGTGAGGACTCTAGCGAGAGCATAATATCGTTATTATTAATAATGCTAAAGGCTACAACCCAATAAATTAAAACAGGAGGATTTAAAATCCCAGTTAAGAATCCTGTGGCGTATTTAGATTTTGCGAGTTTATTTTTTCTTGTCTTTTCTTGTGTTTGCTGTTTTTTAAAAAATAAAACCAACCCAATACTAATTAACAAAACTGAAATTACAATTTGAATCCATAAATGCTCGTTAAAAAAATCGCGAGCAACCATATTGCAATGTAAGGCATAAAACGACAAAAGGACTTCTGCAACACCAGCTGCAAAAGCAATCTTAAAGGCTTGCTTTGCATTTTGTTTTAAGGTTGTATTAATAACTGCAATATTGGAAGCTCCAAGAGGTAAAGCGCCAACAATGGCAGCTAAAAGTCCTACTATAAAATAAATTATAATCATTCTTGGTTTTGTGTAAATAACAAGGTCAAACTTACAAATAATTTGAAAGCAAAAAACGAAAAGCTTAGTGTATGCTTATTGTTTATTATTGCGCTTCTTCTTTTTCTTATTAAATAAGTTGTTAAGCAAGTTTTTAGCTCCATCTTTAATAGGATCTTTTAAGGCGTCTGTTGCTTTGGTTTTTGTTGAATCTGTTTTTTTACCTCCCAATGCATTGCCTATTAGGTCTGTAACTTTAGCTTTTCCTTTGTTTAAAAGTTGTTGTTTTTTTATCTCAACAAGTTGCTGCGTTAAGTTACCGATAGCCGTTTTTAAATCTGTTTTTATACTAGGTTTAGTGTAGCTTCCCCCAATACTAGCAGTTACAGGGACACTAAGTTGCTTAATATCGCTATCGTTTATATTGCTAATAAGCTTATTGACCTCAGAGCCTAAATATTTTGTTGGGACATCAAAAGTAATTGTGTAGGCTAAAGATTTGTCAAAACCATGCGAACCAGAAACTTCTATAGGAATGTCGTCGTACTTAAGTTTAAAAGGTTTTACTTGTACGGTACCATTATCAAAGGCTAAGCGTGTTTTTAAGTCTTTAAGTTGTAATTTATTAAAATCTATAAAATTCAGGGAACTTCCTAGTGTGCTAAGCAATTCCGTATCTACCGCACTAATAGTTGAAGTTAAAATTTCGGCAGATGATTTTCCTGATAAAGTATTTAAGTCTGGAGTAAGCTCTGGCGTAAGTGCTCCAGACAGGCTAATGATTGTGTTTAGTTTACCGTCTAAAATACTAGCAATAGGAGCTATTTTTTGAAGCATTTCTAAGCCTTTAAAAGATTTTGAAATGTCAAATTTGCTAACATCTAAAGCCAAATCAAATAGCGGCGTATCTGTGCTTGTAGCAACACTTCCATTAATTGCTAGTTTGCCATCAAATACGTTTGTTGTAAGATTACTAAGTGTGGCTTGCTGGTCCTTTATGTTTAAGCGTCCTTTAAGGTTTTTTAAATTCAAATTGTCGTAAACTACAGTGTTTATTTCGGCATTAATATTGCAGTCTAAAAATGAAGGGATTTTTAACGCTTCAGTGTTAGTCGTACTTGTGCTTTCTGTGTTTTCATCCGTTTGTTCTTGCACCATAAAATCGCTTAATACAAAGTGGTCTGATTTAAGATTAAAATCGCCTTGTAACGTTTTGTCACTCAGTAAAAAGCCTAATAAATTTGTGAGTTCTCCAGTTGCTTTAAAATCGCTGTCCCCTGTTTTTGCACTAAGGTTATTTAATAACACAGTACTGGGGTTAAAATCAATATCGGCGTTATCAATATTAATTGTGTTTGGTAGCTCTTTAGACGAAAAAGAAAAATTGTTTATCGTTAAGTTACCTTCGTTTTTAATACGATTGTAAGCGTTGGTTTCAATTGCATTTAGGTCAAAATTAGACCTTACATTTGCTTTTAAGATACCACTAAGCTCCTTGTCTAAGCTAATAGGGTAGGCCTTAGTAATATTAGCTAAGTTAAGAGTACCATCAATAGTACTATTAACCTGCATGTTGCTGGTTAGGTTTTTTAAAACTGCAGAAGATTTAAAGACATCTTGATCTATTTTAAAATTTAGAGTTTTAATTTCTACATAAGTTTGGTCTACATTGCCTGTAGTATTTATTATAGAGGTGTTAATCGAAATGTCTTTAACACCTTTGGGCAAATCAGGGTACTTAAATGCAGCATTGTTAGACACAATACTAATATCTATATTAGGAATTGTTTGGTCTGAGGATAGCCCTTTTACACTGCCTTTTACTTTAAAATCGCCAGAAGTTTCTACCCCTGCAAGGTCTTTAGAATAGGTTTTAGGGATTAAGGCTAAAAAATCTTTAAAAGACGACTCTGGGTTTTCAAATGTAATATCGATATCTTGTCCGTTGTCAAGTAACTGCACGGCTCCCTCAAAGTGTAAAGGCAATTGATTAATAAATGCCGTATTGTTTTTAAAAATATACTTGTTATGGTCTAAATCTAAACCAATGCGAGCATCTAAGGTTATTGGGTTGTGGTCTAGATAGTTTGTGCTATCTGAACTAAAACTGACATTGGCATCTGTATGCGTATCGAGCTCCGATTGTGTTCCAGAAAAAAGCCCTTTACCCGAATGGTTTAATTCCGTAATATAAAATGTAGTTTTTGAGAGTGCATCTACATAAGTAAAATCACTGTTACTAACACTGTAGTCTTTAATATCTATAGAAAATGTGCTAGGGCTCTTTGTTGTACTTTCTGTACTCGCTTGCTCGCTAGTTTTGCCAATATCGTAGTTCACATTTCCTTGCTTGTCGGTTTGCAAATTAACTTTGGCTTCGTTAACATGTATTGAGCTTATTGCCATTGGAGACTTACTTGTATCCTTAAATAGCTCTTTTATAGGCATTGTAAAAGCGATAGATTTTATAGTTGCTAAGTTTTGATTTTCAAACGGCGCAAGTGTCGTAATTTGTAAATCGTTAATATTAACTTTTGCCTTAGGAAAACTACTTAAAAAGCTTAACCCAATAGAGCTAAATTCAACCTTAGCATTAATAGTACTGTTAATGCCTTTTTTTACCAAATCATTAATTTGCGATTTAAACACAAATGGCGCAGCGATTAGTAGTATAAGTACAATGAGTATGCTTATTCCTGTAATTTTTAATATTTTTTTCATGATATTAGTTTAAAAAAAACGTTTAATACGTTAAATAATAATTTGTAGGTTCGAATTTAATGCTTGTAAAAAACGATTAAAGATATTCATTTATTTTAAAAAACAATTTATGGTACAGACTTTAGTTTGTGAGACTTATTATAAATTGGCAAAAAAATAAAAGACAACACGCCTAAAACCAATATCATTACAGTTTGCGAACTCCACATAATCCAGCCAAAAGCCAAACTTGGTGTTGCTTCAAAATTAAATATTGAAAAAGCCGCTTGCACTGCAATTGGATAAGCAATAATACCACCGTTTGTGGCAGCTATAGTAAACGATGCCGCTATAAACGCAATTAAAATAGCTCCTATAGATACCTTGCTTAGTTCAGGTATAGCAAATGTTGTTACAAAAAACATTGCGATATACATAGACCATATAAAAAAGGTGTGAAATATAAATGCCCATTTATGTTTCATTTTAAAAATACTGAAAATCCCCTCTAGTAATCCTTTAAAAAAATGCTTGATTTTTAGGGCAAATTTAGAGCTGCTTTTTGTTATAAAAAAGTAACCTAATGCCAATAATACAAAGCTTAATACTGCCAAGGCAATTAACTTTTGAAGGTTAAGCATCTTCTCTAGATATTGAAATATAAAATCGAATTCTATAACTAGCGTAATTCCAATAATGATAAGCAAGATAATAACATCCGAAACTCGCTCTGCAACAATGGTTCCAAAACTTTTTTCAAAAGGAATATCGTCATAGTTGGTTAACACTGCCGCTCTAAGAACTTCCCCCGATCTAGGAATACCGTAGTTTGAAAGATAAGCTGTCATTACCGCCATAAAACTGTTAAGAAACTTGGGCTTGTATCCCATAGGCATTAACAAAAACCTCCAACGATATGCTCTAGATAAATGACTTAACAAACCAAAGACTAAACCAAGACTTATCCATAAGTATTTTGCCGATTTAAAATAGGGAACAATTTTGGTTATAGGAGTTTTTGAAAACGTGTACCAACCTAGTGCAATAGCCAATAAAAACGGAACTATTATTTTAAGGGCTTTTTTGGTTGCTATACTCAAAACGGGTATTAACTTAATAAGTTGTTTTCTTCGTTAGGAAACACTAAAGAGGGCTTAAATGTTTTGGCAACCTCTATATCCATAATTGCGTAAGTAATTAGTATCAAAACATCGCCTACTGCAACTCGCCTAGATGCAGCACCATTAAGAGTAATTTCTCCCGAGTTTCTGGGGCCAGGTATTGCATAAGTTTCTAAGCGTTCTCCATTGTTATTGTTTACAATTTGAACTCTTTCTCCTTGTATAATATTTGCAGCCTCCATTAAATCTTCGTCAATAGTAATACTGCCAATATAATTAAGGTCTGCACCGGTAACTTTTACGCGGTGAATTTTAGATTTTACAACTTGAATTTGCATAGGGTAAAGGTAATTAATTAAAGTGCTATATTATCTATTAATCGAATGTCTTTTATAAAAACCGCAATAAATGCGCGGTATGTTATTCTGCTGGATTTTGTTTGTGCTGGTTTTAAGGTGTTTATGTCTGCAATTGTAAAATATTCTAGATGTAATAATGGTTGTTTTTTAAACGCATCGCTAACCCATTGTGTAATATCATTTATACTTTTTGTGGCGAACATCATTTTGACATCTTTTAATGTTTTATAAATAAACGCTGCATCAGTTTGTTGGTGCTTAGTGAGGCGTTGATTTCGTGAACTCATGGCTAAGCCACTTGGCTCTCTATAAATTTCGCAACCTATTATATTGACTGGCAGTTTCTCTTTTTCTGTCAATTTTTTTATAATCTGCAATTGCTGAAAATCTTTTTCCCCAAAGTAAGCATTATTTGGTTTAAGAATCTCAAAAAAACGTTTAATAATTGTCCCAACACCATTAAAATGTCCATCCCTAAAACGCCCCTCCATTTCGTGTTCTAAACCATCAAAATCAAAACAACTTGAACTTACATTGTGCCCATAAATTTCATCAACACTAGGAGCAAAGACTAAAATATTGTCCTCAGAAACGGTTTTCAGTAATGCGACATCGGTGTTTATGTTTCGTGGATACTTAATTAAATCCTGTTTTTTATCAAACTGAGTGGGATTTACAAAAACACTTACAATGACCACTTGGTTCTGTCTTAGGGCTTGAGATACCAATGCTAAATGTCCTTGGTGTAAAGCGCCCATAGTAGGCACAAAACCAATAGTATAGCCTTTTAATTTTAAATTAACAATTGTTTGGCTTATTTGTATTTTTGAATTAAATATCTTCACGCTTACAAAATAATTATATCGCAAAATTAATATAATACCTCTAATCTACATAATTTTTGTAATTTTGCGTGTTTTTTATTTTAATACTATAATAGCACTATATTGTTTATGAAAGAGAAAAAAATATTATATGTATCGTCTGAAGTGATACCTTACTTACCCGAAACCGAAATCTCTTCAATGGCTTTTGAAGCCCCAAAAATGATTAATAAACAGGGCGGGCAAATACGGATATTTATGCCTAAATATGGTAATATTAATGAAAGACGCCATCAGCTACATGAAGTTATTAGACTATCTGGCATTAATCTTGTTATTAATGATGTAGATATGCCACTAATTATTAAAGTCGCCTCTATCCCAAAAGAAAGGATTCAGGTTTATTTTATAGACAATGAAGAGTATTTTAAAAGAAAAGCAACATTAACTGATGAAAAAGGCAACTTGTTTTCTGATAATGATGAACGTGCTATATTTTTTGCCAAAGGCGTTATTGAAACAGTGAAAAAACTAAATTGGTCGCCAGATATTATTCACGTACACGGCTGGTTAGCATCGTTATTGCCACTTTATTTGAAAGAATATTATAAAGACGAACCTTTATTTAGTGAGAGTAAGGTTGTTACTTCTATCTATAAGCAGAGTTTTGACAACTCATTAAATAAAGAAATGCTTAACAAAATAGGCTTTGACAATATCGAAGGGACTTCTGTTAAGACTTTAGAAAATCCTACATATACAAATATTATGAAAGTTGCTATAGATTATTCAGACGGGCTAATTATTGGGTCTAAGGAAGTTTCTGAGGATTTAAAACAATATTTAGATAACTGTAATAAGCCAGTACTAGAGTTTCATGACCAAGATACTTTTGCAGAAGCTTATACTAATTTTTATACGAACCAACTTTAAAAATACCCTAAAGTTAAGTATTGTAACATGAAAACTACAAAAAACATTTTATTACTCTCATTTTTAATAATAGCAGCAATTTCTTGCGAAAATGATTTCGCTCCTGTCGGATCCGATATTGTTGGTGGGGATAATTTTAGTGGATCGAGTGAGTCCTACGCTATAACTACATATAACCAGCCTTTGCCACCTGTACAAACCAACAACCTACCAAGTTATTTACTAGGTCATTTTAATGACCCTACTTATGGTGGGACCTCCGTTAGTTTTTTGTCTCAAATGGCACCTGCGCAGTTTGATCCAGAATTCCCCGGCAATCTTAGGCTCGACTCCGTAATATTAACACTTCCCTATTTTAGCAGAGCGATATCTGTAGACGAGCTAGGAAATACGACTTACGAAATAGATTCTATTTTTGGGAACTCACCTATTCGTTTGTCTGTATTCCAAAACAACTTTTTTTTGAGAGACTTTGACCCCAATCCAGATTCCGATGGTGTTCAGAATTATTTTTCTAATGCCTCTACGTCATCGTCAAATTTTATACCACAATCACAATTAGAAAATCTCTTATTGGTAGATACTACACTTACTCCTAACCTGGATGAAATTAATCTTACCGAAATAAGATTTAATAATCAAAGTTTCACGCAAGACACTATATTATCTCAGCGATTAGCACCAGCCCTAAGATTAAAGTTAGATAATCCAGGCGGAAGTTTTTGGGAAGATTTAATTTTTGAAAAACAAGGAGAATTTGAACTCAGTAACGCCAATAACTTTAATAATCATTTTAGAGGACTTTATATTAAAGCAGAACCTACAATTATAAACTCAGACGGAAGCTTATTTATGTTCGACATTAGCTTACAAGCCTCCAATGTAACCTTGTTTTTCTCCTCACCGCCAACTAATATTAATGATCCAGAAAGAGAAACTGGGAGTTTTACCCTCATGTTCTCTGGAAATAGTATGAATATTTTTGAAAATAATTTTAATCTATCACTTCCTCAAGGTAACAGCGATACTGGAGATGAGCAATTATTTTTAAAAGGAGGTGAAGGGTCTATGGCAATTATAAATCTTTTTAATGGAGATGAAAATGGAAACTCTCCTGAATTTGAAACTTTCAAAAATGATTTTATCCAAAACGACACCCTTAAACGTGTTGTAAACGAAGCATTTATTGAGTTTACTGTAGATCAAACTCAAGTAAACGGAAACCAAGAGCCTAACAGGATTTATGTTTACGATATAGAAAATAATATCCCTTTGGTCGATTTTTTCCTAGATCAGTCAACAGCAACTAATGGTTCACAAGTTAGAAACAATCATTTAAGACCATTAGTTAGAGAAAACAATAGCACTAACGGAAAAGGGCAAACCTACAGAATACGAATTACCGAACATATAAATAATTTAATTCTTAGAGACTCTACAAATGTAAAACTAGGCCTAGTTGTAGCCTCAGATCTCAATACTACATCTGTTTTGAATCGTGACATTCAAGCTCAAAATAATGCTTTAAATGTTAGTAATGTCCCTATAACTTCAATTTTATCTCCTAGAGGTACCGTCCTAATAGGAAACAACACAACAGACGATGCAAGACGGGTTCGGTTTAGAGTATTTTTTACAGAACCAGACGAGAACAACAACTAACTAAATTTATATTTATGTGCGGAATTGTAGGTTATATAGGCCATAGAGAAGCTTACCCAATTATATTAAAAGGATTGAAGCGTCTAGAGTATAGAGGCTATGATAGTGCTGGTGTAGCACTATACGATGGCAATACGATTAACTTATGCAAAACCAAAGGCAAAGTAGAGGCTCTAGAAACTAAAGTTAAAACACAAATCGCTACCAAAGGTACAATAGGCATTGGGCACACCAGATGGGCAACTCACGGTGTTCCTAACGATACGAACTCGCATCCTCATGTGTCTAACTCAGGAAATTTAGTAATTATCCATAATGGTATAATAGAAAATTACGAATCCTTAAAAAAAGAACTAATAAAAAGAGGTTATAACTTTGCATCAGATACAGATACAGAAGTTTTAGTTAATTTAATTGAGGATGTACAAAAAAATCAAAATACAAAGCTAGGAAAAGCTGTTCAAATTGCCCTAAACCAAGTCATAGGAGCTTATGCAATAGCCGTTTTTGACAAAAAAAAGCCTAACGAAATTGTTACAGCAAAACTAGGTAGCCCTCTTGCTATAGGGATTGGAGATAATGAATTTTTTATTGCTAGCGATGCCTCCCCTTTTATAGAATACACTAATAATGCTATCTATCTAGAAGATGAAGAAATGGCTATTATTAGAAGAGGAAAAGACATAAAAATAAGGAAAATAAAAAATGATAGTATTGTTGCGCCCTACATCCAGCAATTACAAATAAACCTAGAACAGATTGAAAAAGGGGGCTACGACCACTTTATGCTAAAAGAAATTTATGAGCAACCCAATGCGATTCTAGACACTTTTAGGGGCAGACTACTCTCCAAAGATGCGATTATAAAAATGGCTGGAATTGAGGATAATATGAAAAAGTTTCTCAATGCAAAAAGAATTATTATTGTTGCTTGTGGTACATCTTGGCATGCGGGACTTGTTTCTGAATACACGTTTGAGAACTTAACAAGAACCCCCGTAGAAGTTGAATATGCTTCAGAGTTTAGGTACAGAAACCCAGTGATTAATGAAGACGATATTGTAATTGCCATATCGCAATCTGGAGAAACAGCCGATACACTAGCTGCTATAAAATTGGCAAAAGCCAAAGGTGCTTTTGTTTTTGGTGTTTGTAATGTTGTTGGCTCTTCTATTGCGCGAGAAGCTCATGCTGGTGCTTACACACATGCTGGTCCAGAAATTGGCGTTGCTTCTACAAAAGCCTTTACAACCCAAATCACAGTACTCACATTAATTGCCTTAAGATTAGCTAGAGCCAAAGGCACAATCTCTAGTACAGACTTTAGGCATCATCTAATAGAACTGGAACTCATCCCAGAAAAAGTAAAAAAAGCATTACAAAGCGATGCTTATATAAAAGTAGTTTCTGAAATCTATAAAGACTCTAAAAACGTGTTATATTTAGGTCGAGGATATAATTTCCCTGTAGCCTTAGAAGGAGCTCTAAAGCTTAAAGAAATCTCTTATATACATGCAGAAGGTTATCCTGCTGCAGAAATGAAACACGGGCCCATTGCACTAATAGATGAAAATATGCCTATTGTAGTTATCGCTACAAAAAAGGGACATTACGAAAAAGTAGTAAGTAATATACAGGAAATAAAATCTAGAAAAGGAAAAATAATAGGTATTGTTACCGAAGGCGATACTAGTGTTAAAGATTTAGCAGATCACGTTATAGAAGTTCCTGAAACATTAGAACCCCTAACACCATTACTTACAACAATACCTTTGCAATTACTCTCTTACCATATTGCTGTAATGCTAAACAAAAATGTAGACCAACCCAGAAACTTAGCAAAATCAGTTACCGTAGAGTAATTGCAAGCAAAGTTTACTAATAACCTGAGTTCGATTAATAATTAGACAGATTTTTATTGGAAAAAAGGCAGATTTTTAGTAAATTAAGGCATTGAAATTCAATTTATTAATCTAAAAAACTGCCTATGTATTGTTACTCTAAAATTACGAACTTATTTTGT
>CALLUG010000049.1 GCA_938011315.1 uncultured Flavobacteriaceae bacterium | reverse complement strand
CATAGAAGTCTTGGTAATTTCTTAACCAATTTAATCTCTGGACTTATTGCATACTGCTTCTTACCTAAAAAACCATCAATTAAATTTCAATCACAAAATACTAACCAAATTTGCCTGTTTTAATAATCGAACTCAGGTTATTACATATTTTAGATTGTAATCCCAATCGTAAATCTTAATTTTTGTGGTGTAGTTAGCTTCATAATAGTTAGTTTTTGACACACCAGCATAAAGAGCATAAATATAGTTATCCGTTAGTGTTAAATCAATATTATAAAACTTATTGTTATTAGAGTTTGCATCGTATAGTACGTCTTTCATTTGTCTTTCATCATTATTTATAGTGTAATCCGTACTGCCATCGGTATTGAAAATGTTTATTCTATCTACAGAACTCATTGCAGAAACTAATTTGCTTTTTTGAGGATGGTACCTCAATATATTTGCATATACTCCATTATAAACTTTTTGTGTGTAATCTAAATCGTTTTGTTTAGGGTTTGTCAATTTTGAATTAAATTCCACTTTTTTGTAAAACTCATCTGTTACAGGATTATAAAAATTTAAGCTAGCCATTTTTAAAGCGAGATTATCCATATTCCCTACAATTGTTTGATTATTGATATAATATAAATCAAAAAAGGCTTTGGGGAATTAAAAAAATTAGTTTTTTTTGATTTTGTAGCAAACTATGCGCTGTATTATTTTCTTTTTGCTTTGAACAAAAAACTAAAATTATTGATTATCATCATTAGCAAAAGATAGTTTCAGTATAAAAGGATTATCCTCATAAGATATGCTATGTTCTTTATAAGAAGTTATGTTGTTTTCGATCAAAAAATAAGGTTCTGCTATAACATAAAAGGCGTCATCATCCATATGTACTGGATAAAAATCTTCATTAAAGCCTGATGGCTTAATAGCAATCATATCTTGCAAGTTAAGATTTTTAAAAGTTGTTGTTTGTGTTGTTAGCTTGTTGTATATGGAAAAATAAGGATCAGGCTCCGCTCCATATCGGTAGGACAAAAACACATAGGCTTTATTTTCTAATACAGAGCTTATATTCCAGATGTAATTATTTTTCCTTAGTTTTTGAACAAACTGCATTAGATCTAAATTTTTGTTATTATACAGCTTGTACGGAAGTTCTTTGTCCAAAAAATCAATAATATATTTAGCTGAAACAGTATTACTGTTAATAGTGTATATGGTATCTGAAAATGGCTGGGTAAACCTAATACTATCTTTATAATTATAAATTGCTTTTTGCTGCGCAAAATCTCTTTCTTCTAAGTGATTGGAAATAGTAAAGTTTTCAAAAATAGTTTTAAAATTTCCGTTGTCATCTTTTTGAAAGGTTGTTATTTTATAGTCTTTTTCATTGTAAGGTACTTTTTTATACCCAACAAAAGTGCTGGAGTTTAATGAAGTAATTTCATCGAAAAAATCTGGCAATACCACTTCCTCTTTACTCAAAGAGGTTGCATCTATTATGTACAGTTTTTTTCTAATCATATCTTGTATGTTAATATGATTTAAGGCATCAACATACAGGCTCGTAACATCTACAACTTCCTCAGGACCGTCGCCTTTTGCAATTAAAGGAATTAACGAATCGTTACTGGGTTTAAATAAATATGCTCTGTCCTTACCGGAAGCTACACTAAAAACATAGTCGTCGTTTATCGGATAAAGTTTTCTTATCTTTCCAACAGGACCACCTTGTATTTTTATCATTTCCAAATTGTTAAATATTTTGGAATTGAGTGATGGCTTATCAATATCGATTGTTATTGTTGTCGAATTATTGTTTTGACGACCACTATTTTTGCCACAAGAGGTAAGCAGAAAAATTATGCTTATAATAATTACTTTTTTCATAAGCATAATTTTAGTCTTAGTACGGGTCTTTAATAAGATTGCTGTACTATTTACTTAAGCTTCTTTTTAACTTCAACTTGCTGAAATGCTTCTATAACATCGTTTTCTTTAATATCGTTATAGTTTTTAATTTGCATTCCGCAGTCATAACCTTTAGAAACTTCTTTGGCATCGTCTTTAAATCGTTTTAGAGATGCGAGTTCTCCTGTATAGATTACAACACTTTCCCGAATTAGGCGTATACTAGAGGATCTAAATATTTTACCGTTAGTTACCATACAACCTGCAATGCTTCCTACTTTAGATACTTTAAATATTTCTCTAATTTCTGCAGATCCTGTAATTTCTTCCTTAAACACTGGCGATAGCATTCCTTCCATAGCATCTTTAAGGTCGTTAATGGCATCATAAATAATAGAGTACATACGGATATCGATTTCTTCCTTATCTGCAATTTGACGTGCATTGCCCATTGGTCTAACATTAAATCCAATTATTATGGCATCTGAAGCAGATGCTAGTAAGACATCACTTTCTGTAATTGCGCCAACACCTTTGTGGATAATATTTACCTGAATTTCTTCTGTGGATAATTTTTGGAACGAATCTGTTAGTGCTTCAACAGAACCATCTACGTCTCCTTTTAGGATAATATTTAGCTCTTTAAAGTCTCCTAGTGCGATACGTCTTCCTATCTCGTCGAGTGTAATATGACGTTGTGTGCGTACAGACTGCTCTCGCTGTAATTGTGTTCGTTTTACTGCTATTTGTTTTGCTTCTCGCTCGTCTGCAAAGACATTAAATTTGTCTCCTGCTTGTGGTGCGCCATCTAGACCTAAAATAGATACTGGCGTTGATGGTCCTGCTGCTGTTACATCATGTCCACGTTCGTCGTGCATTGCTTTAACTTTACCACTATTTTTTCCTGCTAGGACATAGTCTCCTATTTTTAAGGTTCCTGCTTGTACTAAGATTGTAGACACATAGCCTCGTCCTTTATCCAAAAAGGCTTCTACAACTGTTCCTGATGCGGATTTGTTTGGGTTTGCTTGAAGCTCTAGTAGTTCGGCTTCTAGCAATACTTTTTCTAATAATTCTTTAACACCAAGACCTGTTTTGGCAGAAATATCGTGCGATTGTATTTTACCACCCCAGTCTTCAACCAGCAAGTTCATTTGTGCTAAGCTTTCTTTAATTTTTTCTGGGTTTGCTGTAGGTCTATCTATTTTATTAATTGCAAAAACAATAGGGACATTTGCTGCTTGGGCGTGTGCAATGGCTTCTTTTGTTTGTGGCATAATATCATCGTCTGCAGCAATTACAATAATAGCTAAGTCTGTAACTTGTGCACCACGAGCACGCATTGCGGTAAATGCCTCGTGTCCGGGGGTATCTAAAAATGCTATTCTTTGTCCTCCTTCTAGCTGTACGCCATAAGCTCCAATATGCTGTGTAATGCCTCCAGACTCTCCTGCAATTACATTTTCTTTACGAATGTAGTCTAGGAGTGATGTTTTTCCGTGATCTACGTGTCCCATTACGGTTACAATTGGCGCACGAGATTTTAAATCTTCTGGGTTATCTGCAACGTCTTCTATCGATTCCTCTATGTCTGCTGTTACAAATTCTACTTCGTAACCAAACTCTTCTGCTACGATACTTAGGGTTTCGGCATCCAAGCGTTGGTTCATAGTAACCATCATTCCTAAGGACATACATGCCGATATAATTTGTGTTACAGAGACATCCATCATTGTAGCAACTTCATTTGCAGTAACAAATTCGGTTACTTTTAGAGTTTTGTTTTCGGCTTGTTGTTGTTCAAGATCTTTTTCGGTTTGTTGACGATGCTGATCTCTTTTATCTTTACGATATTTAGCGCCTTTGCCTTTGTTTGATTTTCCTTGAAGCTTTTCTAAAGTTTCACGTACTTGTTTTTGTACTTCCTCTGCACTTGGCTCTTCTTTAGTAGTTTGTGCTCGCCTTTGTTGTGACCCTCGTCCTTTGTATCCTCCTGCATTAGCACCTCTACTTTGGTTATTGTTAGCGCCTTGTCCAGAAGGGCTTTTACTAATACGGCGACGTTTCTTTTTAGCATCGGCTCCTGTGCCGCTTGCTGTTTTTTTATGATCTACTTTCTTTTTGGGTTTGTTAAACTTTGATAGGTCTATTTTTTCGCCAGTAGATTTTGGGCCTGTTAATTTTTGATATTGTGTAGTTACTTTTTCGGCTTCTTCTGGGTTTATCTCGGCTTTGGCGGCAGCCGCAGGGACATCCTTTGTGTCTTCTTTTGGTTGTATTATTTTTGGTTGAACTTTAGGTTCTTCTAAGCTGGGTTTGGATATTTTTATGTCTTTTTTTGTTAAACTTACTGGGGGAGCTTTAACTTTAGGCGCTTTTTCGGCTGGTGTTTTTTCGGCTGGTGCTTTTTCTTCTATTTTAGCGGGTTTTGGGACATCAGCTTTCGTGTCTTTAGTTTTAGAAGCTTGCTTTTCAATAACACTATTGTCATCCGTTTTGGTGTTAATAGGCTTCGACGTTGGCTCAGGTTTTTCAGATATTTTAGCTTTAGGGACTTCTTTTTTATCTTTTTCCAAATCAATTTTACCAATTTGAACTGGTCCTTTTAAGACTGTTTTTGCCTTAACAATTTCTGATGCTGTACGGTCCTCTTTTTGCTGTGTTTTTTGTTCAATTTCACGTTCGCGCTGCTCTCTAATAGCTTCTTTTTCTTTTTGCTTTGCTTCACTCACTTCTTTAGAGGCTACTTTTTTACTAGCATCGGTTTGAAATTCGTCTGAAAGAATTTTATAAGTTTCTTCAGATATTTTTGTGGTAGGGCGTTTTTCTACCTCTACTCCTTTGGAGTCTAGGTATTCCACAGCACGATCTAGAGAAATGTTTAATTCTCGCAATACTTTATTTAATCTAATTGTTTCAGCCATAAATTGCCTTTATATAATCAAATATTATGTTTTATTCAAATTCTTCTTTTAGGATTCGAACTACATCATTAATTGTTTCTTCTTCTAAGTCTGTACGTTTTACTAAATCATCGACATCTTGCTCTAGTACACTCTTGGCGGTGTCTAAACCTACTTTTGCTAATTCTTCTATAATCCACCCTTCAATTTCGTCGGAAAATTCAGAGAGTTCTACATCTTCTTCTACACCTTCTCTAAAGACATCAATTTCATAGCCTGTTAATTGTCCTGCTAAACGAATATTATGACCTCCACGTCCAATGGCTTTGCTTACTTCTTCTGGTTTTAGCATAACCTCAGCACGTTTGGCGTCTTCATTTATTTTTACAGAGACTACCCTTGCAGGGCTTAATGCTCGTGTAATGTACAAATTAAGATTATTGGTATAGTTTATGACATCTATATTTTCATTTCCTAACTCACGTACAATTCCGTGTATTCTGGAGCCTTTCAT
Organism: uncultured Flavobacteriaceae bacterium; assembly: GCA_938011315.1. GTDB lineage: Bacteria > Bacteroidota > Bacteroidia > Flavobacteriales > Flavobacteriaceae > AU392. Next base: position 9,974 of record CALLUG010000049.1, on the reverse strand, counting down.
CCCTACACATGCTCCTACAGGGTCTATCCTATCATCATAAGAGTCTACCGCAACTTTTGCTTTCTCTCCTGGGATTCTCACAACATTTTTTACGGTAATTAAGCCGTCAAAAACTTCGGGTATTTCTTGTTCAAATAATTTTTCTAGAAAGCTTGGTGCAGTACGTGATAAAATAATTGCGGGTTTACTGCCTTTAAGTTCTACACTTTCTATAACACCACGAACATTATCGCCTTTTCTAAAAAAATCGGAAGGGATTTGTTTTTCTTTTGGCAGTATAATTTCATTCCCTTCATCGTCTAGCAAAATAATTGCTCTGTGCCTAATATGGTGTACTTCTGCAGTATATATTTCGCCTATTAGATCTTTAAACTGCTTATAGATATTGGTACTGTCGTGCTCGTTAATTTTTGATATTAGGTTTTGGCGTAATGCTAAAATTGAGCGTCTGCCAAGGTCTATAAGTTTTACTTCTTGAGAAACGTCTTCGCCAACTTCAAAATCGGGCTCAATTTTGCGAGCTTCACTAAGGGAAATTTCTTGGTTTGGTTCTTCTACCTCGCCATCTGCAACAACAATTCTATTTCTCCAAATTTCTAAATCTCCTTTGTCTGGGTTTATAATAATATCAAAATTGTCATCGTCTCCAAATTTCTTTTTTAATGCATTTCTAAATACATCTTCTAGGATTGCCATTAAGGTCACACGATCAATTAGTTTATCGTCCTTAAATTCTGAAAATGACTCAATTAACGCAATATTTTCCATACTTATTTTGGATTAAAATTTTATTTTAACTTTTGCTTCTACGATGTCTTTATACAATAACATTTGTTCTTTTTGTACTGTAATCTTACCTTTTCCTATTGGTTTTGCTTCTCTAGCTTTCCATTGTAAGGTAATGCCATCGCTATTTGCTGAAACCAACTTGGCTTCAAATGCTGTATTATGTACTGTTTTTACTTCTAAGGTTCTGCCCAAATTTTTTTTGTATTGTCTATGTTGTTTTAGTGGTAAAGATGCTCCTGCCGAGGCTACTTCTAAGGAGAAATCTTGCACTTCTCTGTCTAGGTTATGCTCTATGGCGCGACTTACTAACATACAATCTTCGACCAAAACACCATTGTCGCCATCTATAATAATTTTAATTGCGTTAGCCTCTGTAACTTCAAAATTAATTAAAAATAGGTCTTCTCGTTCTTTCAAACAAGTTTCTAAAAGTGTTTTTACAGTGTTTTTAAACATTTTTCAGTATAAAAAGAGGGGACTTTAGTCCCCTCATTTTTCATTCATTTTACTCACAGTGATGCAAACATACAATATAATTTTGGTTTTAAAAAAACACAAGCTTTCTTGTTTATTGCAAACAATAAATCCTAACGTATCAAGTTAGGATTTACTTTAGTTGGTCCACTAGGGCTCGAACCTAGACTCTTCTATACCAAAAACAGACGTGTTGCCAGTTACACCATGGACCATTCCTTAAATGAGTGTGCAAATTTACTACAAAGTTTTAGTTATGCAAATATTTTTCAAAAAAATAATCTCTACCGAGTAACCTTTGCATAAAAAGGGCTTTGTCTTGTATAATTATTATTAAATTCGCCAACGGTAATATTGAATAATTATGATACAGTACGACTTTAAAAAATGGAACCGTATTTTGGGCTGGTTTGCCTTTTTAATTGCTTTAGTTACATATAGCTTAACGGTAGAGCCTACCGTGAGTTTTTGGGATGCTGGAGAGTATATTTTAACTTCATCAAAACTACAGGTTGGGCATCCGCCAGGGGCACCACTTTTTCAAATGCTAGGGGCTTTTTTCTCGATATTTGCTACAGACCCTACTCAAATAGGACTTATGATTAACATGATGAGTGCTGTGTCTAGTGCATTTACGATTCTGTTTATGTTTTGGTCGATTAGTATTTTATTGCAAAAAATGTCTGGTACAGTAGCACATGAGCTGTCGCAACAAAAAGGGCAAGCGATTTTGGGAAGTGCCCTGGTAGGGAGTTTGGCATTTACGTTTACAGATTCATTTTGGTTTAATGCCGTAGAGACCGAAGTGTATGCTATGGCTATACTAATTATGTCTGTAATGTTTTACTTAGCATTGCGCTGGGAACAGGATATGCATACGCCGAGAGGTCATAAATGGCTTATTCTTATTGCCTTTATTACAGGGCTATCTTTTGGGGTTCACTTTATGGGATTACTTACTATACCTGCAATTGGACTAATTTATTTTTTTAAAAACTACAAAACCGTTACTGTAAAGAACTTTATTATTGCCAATACTGTGGTAGTTGCTATTTTACTTTTTATATTCAAACTTTTACTGCCGTATTCTCTTAAGTTTTTTAGTGTTTTGGAGTTATTTTTTGTCAATAATTTAGGACTCCCTTTCAATTCGGGGTCTATTATTGCTGGTCTTATTGTTATTGCCGCGTTTTATGTTGCATTGCGATACACTCACAAAAAACAACAGCAACTTATTAATACGCTTGTGCTTTGTTTGCTTTTTATTTTTGTAGGCTTCTCGTCATGGATGATGCTTCCCATTCGTGCAAATGCCAATGTTATTATTAACGAAAACAACCCCTCTAGTGCTAGAGAGCTATTAGCTTATTACAATTTAGAACAGTATCCTAAAACACACTTGTTTTATGGGCCTCAATTTACAGACCAATATTCTGGATTAGACGACAAGCAACCCTTTGTTGATGATAAGCCTAAATATGAAAAAGATGTAAAATCAGGAAAGTACATTATTGTAAACGATTACAAAAAAGCCAAACAAAATTACAATGCCGAACATGCCTCGCTATTGCCTAGAATGCATAGTACTGAACATGCTCAGGGGTATATGCAATTTACAGGCTATCTAAATTTTACAATAAAGCCAGAGTTAGCTTCTAGTATATATAGTAATTATAGAAATGCTGGGTTTGAAGAAGAAGAGGCAGGATTACGTGCCAATGCACAGGTAAACCAAATTAGAAAAAAAATATCCGATTTTATACAAGAGGTTAATAAGGGTAATGTAGATTATGAAGATTATCATAATTTTTTGAAACAAAATACATCGATACTAAATGTAGAAAAGCCTTCTTTTGCAGACAACTTTAAGTACATGATTCAGTTTCAATTGGGATATATGTACTGGCGTTATTTTATGTGGAATTTTACAGGACGCCAAGATGATATACAGGGGCGTTACGATACGCATGGCAACTGGATTAGTGGCATACGCCTTATCGATGAGCTGCACTTAGGTGTTTCGCAGCGTAACTTACCAAGCGACGTTATTAATAATAAAGCTAGAAACACCTACTACTTTCTACCTTTTTTACTGGGGGTAATAGGGTTTTTCTTTTTGTATAATACAAATAAGAAACTATTTTGGACTATGCTGGTTTTTTTCCTATTTACGGGCATTGCTATACAGGTATATACCAATATCCGTCCGTTTGAACCTCGCGAGCGGGATTACTCTGTAGTAGGGTCTTTTTACGTTTTTGCTATTTGGATAGGTTTTGGAGCTTACGCCTTGCAAACAAAACTAAAGGCATTTTCTAAACACAGCCTAGTAAGCCCTCTAATAACCCTTATTTGCCTAATATTAGTACCAGGCATTTTGGCGGCCAACAACTGGGACGACCACGACCGTTCAGGAAAAAGGACAGCAAATGCAAATGCTAGAAAATACTTAGAATCTTGTGCGCCCAATGCTATACTATTCACTATTGGCGACAACGATTCTTTTCCGCTTTGGTACCTTCAAGAAATTGAGGGGGTTCGTAGGGATGTTCGTGTGGTTAACACAAGCCTATTTCAAACCGACTGGTATATTGACCAAATGAAACGCAAGGCTTATACTAGCGACCCAATTCCGTCGCAACTCACGCACGATAAGTATAAATTTGGTACTAGAGACTACATTTTTAACCAAGCCGATAATGCTGTTGTAAGAAACCTCATAAAAAAAGATACCATCTCTATAAAAGCGCTTATTAATTTTATAGCTAGTGATGACGATGCTAATAAAATGAAATTTATTTATGAGCAAGATAATCTAGATTTGAAACAATTTACATCAAATCAACTTAATCAATTTTATTTCCCTACAGAGCACATTACGGTTCCTGTAAACAAAGAGATTGTTCTTAAAAATGGTATTGTAAAACAAAAAGATGCCGATAGCATTGTAGATACCCTAAACTTTAAAATAACTGGTGGTATTCTTAAAAATCGCTTATTAATGCTCGATATTATAGCCAACAATAACTGGGAGCGCCCTATCTACTTTACAGGAGGTTCCTTTGGGGACGATGATTATATCTGGATGAAAGATTACTTGCAGCTAGACGGACTGTGCTACAAGCTTGTACCTATAAAAACTCCTGTAGATCGAGCCAACCCTTACAATATGGGACGGGTAGATACTGAGCTTATGTACAAACTCGTAAAACAATGGGACTGGGGTAATAGCGGTGGAGACATTTACCACGATATCCAAACACGACAAAATGGTATTACAGATAGAAGCAACCTTGCTCGACTAATAGAAGCCTTAATTATAGAAGGTAAAAACGACAAAGCCGAAGAGATTATAGACCTTACTCTAAAACATACCCCTGTAGATGCTTTTGGTTTTTACACATTACTAGAGCCCTATGTAGGATCTTACTACGAGGTAGGTGCCAAAGATAAGGGCAGAAAACTATACCGAGATGTTTCTCAAAAATATAAAGAAACCTTGCACTACTACAGTACTTTACCTATAGATAAACAAGAAGATTATTTTTCTGATATTTATAGAGATATTAGACTTTACAAAAACTTAGTAGATATTACTAGGACTTACGATAATGAAACATTTGTAACTTCAGAAATGAAAACCTATAACGAGTTTATATCGCGATTTGAACACTTTTTTGGCAATGATAATAACTTAGAGCAAACCAGCTCACCAACACAATTGGACGACAGCGACTCTTTAAGTATAAATCATAATTAATAGGGCTACTAAGGGTGAATTTAACTCCTGTAAAAACATGGAACATTATAAAAAAAATAATCCCAAGCTTAGTTTGGGATTATGCGCCTAAGCACAAAACACTTTATCTCACCTTTGACGATGGACCAACAGCAAATGTTACAGACTGGACCTTAGACCTATTGAAACAATACAATGCAAAAGCTACTTTTTTTTGTATTGGCAAAAATGTAGTGGCAGAACCACAGCTTTTTAAACGTATTATTGCCGAAGGTCACAGCGTTGGAAACCATACTTACCAACACTTAAAAGGTTGGCGTACAAAAACAGATACTTATATTAATGATATAGACAAAACAAAGGCTATTTTTAATGAGTATAATAATAACACAAGACTGTTTAGACCGCCTTATGGGCAAATAAAACCACAACAAATCAAGCCGTTATTAAACAAGGGGTATCGTATTATTATGTGGAGTATTTTGTCTGTAGATTGGGATAAGAAAACAAAAAAAGAAACTTGCCTAAGCAACGTTATTAGTAATGCAGCACCTGGTCATATTATTGTATTTCACGATAGCATAAAAGCCGCCGTGAATATGCAATATACATTGCCAAAAGTATTAGCTTTTTTTACAAGCAAGGGGTATCAGTTTAGCAGTATTCCTGAGTAATATTGATAAGCGTATTAGCGTCTTGCTCGCCACTTTTGCGCCATTTCATTTCTTCATTTTTGTAGATAATTAGAGTTGGTAATCCTTTAATACGGAGGGCGTTTGCCAATTCTTTATTTTTATCGACATCTATTTTTATAACCTTAGCCTTATCGCCTAGTGCAGCAGCGACATCTCTTAATACAGCGTGCATTAGCGTTGATTGCTCGTTCCACTCTACAAAAAAAGCTAATAAAACAGGAACATTAACATTTATAAGTTCTCCAAATTTTGACATGTATCTAACATTTTTTTCTTAATGATATCATTACAAAGATAACATTTCCTTACAATATAGCGCATTTGTGGATTTTCTTAATAAATAATATAGGCTATAGATTAATGTTTTTTTTACCGAACTTAAAGCAATTAGTCCCTACAAAAAAACTACAACAACAGGCACTTTAGTGTTACGCTAATTATAACTCAAAATAAGCTATATCATTCGTTTCTATTGCGCTATATATTCACGATAAAATCTAAACGTAACTAAGGTTGTGTTTAGGTTTTCTATGTCATCTAAACACAATATATGCCAAATTACTTATAGTTCATTTTAAATAACAATTGGTATTAAATTATATTTACAAGGATTATAGCCAATACTAAAAACAAATCTGTTTTCAATTTGTACCTTTACGCTTTATATATAGTTTTATGGTAGAGAGAACAGAAATTACTCTAGAAAAAACGGTGCTTATTGGTATTATTACCCAAGATCAAGATGAGAGTCAGTCTCGAGAGTACCTCGATGAGTTAGCATTTTTAACCTATACTGCAGGAGGCGAGGTTATAAAGCGTTTTACCCAAAAAATGGAAATGCCTAATCCTAAAACCTTTATAGGAACAGGCAAAATGGCAGATGTACAAGAGTTTATAAAAGAACACGCTATAAGCACTGCTATTTTTGATGACGAATTATCGCCTGCTCAGGAGCGTAATATTAGTAAAATTCTTGAGTGTAAAGTGCTAGATCGAACAAACCTAATTCTTGATATTTTTGCACAGCGTGCCCAAACAAGCTATGCTCGTACGCAAGTAGAGTTAGCGCAGTGTCAATATTTACTACCACGACTAAAGGGAATGTGGACGCACCTAGAACGGCAAAAAGGAGGTATTGGTATGCGTGGTCCTGGAGAAACCGAAATTGAAACCGATAGACGTATTGTGCGCGATAAAATTTCGTTACTAAAACACAAAATTAAAACTATTGATAAGCAAATGGCAGTGCAGCGTGGCAATCGAGGAAAAATGGTTCGTGTTGCACTAGTAGGCTATACTAATGTTGGCAAATCTACATTAATGAATGTTATTAGCAAATCGGAAGTATTTGCAGAAAATAAATTGTTTGCAACCCTAGACACTACGGTACGCAAAGTAGTAATACAAAACTTACCGTTTTTAATGAGTGATACGGTTGGCTTTATTAGGAAACTACCCACACAGTTAGTAGAATCTTTTAAAAGCACTTTAGACGAAGTAAGAGAGGCCGATTTATTACTACATGTAGTAGATTTATCGCATGCCAATTTTGAAGAACATATTGCTTCGGTAAACGCGACTTTAAGTGCTATAAAAAGTAATGATAAGCCCACCATTATGGTATTTAATAAAATTGATGCTTACCAACCAGAACCTTTTGATGATACAGACTTAATTGCAAAACGAACAGGAGCACACTATACGCTTGCCGAATGGAAAAGCACTTGGATGGCTAAAATTGGTAATAACGCTCTTTTTATTTCGGCATTAAACAAAAAAAACATTAACCATTTCAAAAAACGAGTGTACCAAGAGGTTCGCAATATACACGTTACAAGATTTCCTTATAATCATTTTTTGTACCCCGATACTATAGAGGAATAATGTTTTGCTTACCAACCTAATGTACTGAGTTGTTTTTGAAAACTTAGTTATTTATTTTAGTGCTTCTTATTAGCCATATACTGTTGCCAAGTTATCAAAACATATTTTTCGTTAGCCTGTTCTTTTAGCTTTAAAAAACCGTATTCGTACACAAATAAATACACGTCATTTTTTTTGTTTTTCCAGAAATGGGTAAAAAAATTGGGGTCAAAGCCTTCTGCTAGTAGTACATCGCATCTAACGGTTGCCTTACCTGCTTTATTGAATTGTTTTAATATTTTTCGATTTTGTTTTAGCTGGTTATCTACTTTATTATAAAAGCGAGGGGCTTCGTTTACAGCTTTTTTGTAATGATAAGCACTTTTGCAATGTACATCACAAAATTTTTTATCGGATCGTCCTTGCAATTTCTTTTGGCAAGATAAGCATACATTGTCAGACATTAGTTGTATATTATTCGAATACTATGCGCTTAATGTACGACTAAAATACTTATTACTCCTATTTTTGATAAAAAAGTACAATTATTAAAAAGCATCTTACTTTAAAACATCTTTTAATTAACGATAAACCCTGTATTGGTCTGCAATTTAATTCCGATAAGGTAATTCACGCTTTAATAAAGCAACTCCCCCACCCTAAATGGAGTAAGGCGTTTAATATGGTGTATATTTTAAACACAAAGCAGAATGTAAACTTAATATTTAAATCCTTTAGGGGTGTGGCATGGATAAATTGTCATTATTTTTTTAGGGAAAAACCTTTAGGTAAAACTAATGTTACAATAGATGTTAACTGGTTTAAGAATCGTCCTGACAAACAAAATTTTAAAACATGCCCTAAGGCTTACTTGCAAAAGTTAGAATTAAAAAAATATGCTAATAACACGGTAAAACTCTATGTTAATAGTTTTGAGAGATTTATAAATTATTATAAAAACACGGAATTGATACAGCTTAATGAAAACGATATACGGCTGTATCTTGAGCATTTGATTAAAGAAAATCGCTCTAACTCGTACATAAATATAGCTATTAATGCGATTAAGTTTTATTATGAAGTTGTGTTAGAAATGCCCAATAGATTTTATGCAATAGAACGCCCTAGAAAAACATTTAAACTTCCGAAAGTGCTATCTAAAGAAGAGATTTTCTCTATTATAGCGCATACAAACAATATAAAACACAAGTGTATCGTGAGTCTATTATACTCAGCTGGGCTACGACGAAATGAGTTAATACACTTAAAACTTACAGATATTAACAGTAAACGTATGCTTATAAAAGTAGAACAGGCTAAGGGTAACAAAGACAGATATACGGTGCTTAACAAAAAGGTTTTAGATTTGTTAAGGCTGTACTACAAACAATACAGACCTAAAGTTTATTTGTTTGAAAGTAATATTCCGGGCAAAACATATAGCAGCTCTAGTGTTTTAAAAATTGTAACACAGGCTGCCAAAAAAGCAGGTATTGTGCAAAGTGTTAGTCCACATATGCTAAGACATAGCTTTGCTACGCATCTTTTAAAAAATGGTGTAGATATACGTTATATACAGCTGCTGCTAGGGCATAACTCTACCAAAACAACTGAAATATACACTCATGTTAGCACAAATAATTTTGTAAGTATAAAAGATTTATTATATTAGCAACTATATTGTATATATAGTTACTAGTAACTATATACAGATGTTAGCTTCCATACCTCCCATATATTGCGGAAAAGAAAAATGAAAAACGGAGCGTATAAAAGTTAAATGAAAACGCATAAATTAGTTGCCCAAATCGGATAACACTCAATCAGAATTTAAGCCTGATGCGTAATAAAAAAACAAGCGAAATGTTACTCTGACTTTGAACCTGTTTGACGAAATAAGTGATTGCTAAAAATAAAATTTGACACGTTACTCGGTCGGATTTTGATAACTAAGTGTAATCTGTATCTGACTTTACTCAGACGCAATAAAAAAATTAAAAAACTAAAAAATAATGTCCAAATATGGCGTGTCGGTACAGAAGCTAACATTATGTATAGTTTATTGCTAGGTCTTAGCTCACTTTTGAAATCCTATCGGATTTCAACGTTCGTGATTTATTTACTATATTAGCAACCAAGACACGCAACAAACCATACATTGGGACGTTGTGTGCAATAGCCCAAATTCGATGTGATCAGTTTTACGGAGTTGCCTGTAAAGGTTTATGGAGTTTTACTTTAACTCAATAGATATAGATACAAATGCTTTGCAATAAGGATTTGATAGCAGTACTTTATCGCTGTTATCGTGGAGAGTTACACTCTCAAAACGTTGGCACGTTATAAAGTACTAAGCTAATTTCGTGAATTTTTTTTACAAAATCAAGTTTGAATGAAATTATCTTCTATTGAGT
>CALLUG010000048.1 GCA_938011315.1 uncultured Flavobacteriaceae bacterium | reverse complement strand
GTGGCGGTGGTGGCGGTGGTGGTGGTGGCGGTGTTACTATTTGCTGTATCACAATCTCTTCTTCATCTAAGTCGTCATCTCTTTCTAACTGTCCGATATCGACTGCGTCTTTATCATAGGTTTTGTAATTAATAGAAAAGTGAGTTACAAATAGCATTAGTGCTAGACCTACCGCAAAGTATATCGATCCATTCCTGCTAACATCTGCTTTTGGATTTTTCTTTGGATTCATAATATTAAAATTTTCTAAGGTTTGTAAAGTACTATTTTTTTTACTAAAAAAACAAGGACTTGTCTTTTTTTAACGTTTTTTGTTTCATTATTAAAATTACAGACATAAGCATTACGCCTAGTGTGTTTGCTAAAGCATCCATAACACTGGTATCTCTATAGCCTGTTATTCCTTGTAATACCTCAATAACTATGCCAATACTAACAGAAAGAACTGCAGCGATAAGTAACACATTACTATTTTTCTGTCTCAGTACTAATACATTATACCATACTAAAGTTAACAGCGCATAGGCTAAGAAATGAAATATTTTGTCCTTATATGAAGGCCCTAAATGTCCTAAAGCATCAAATTTTAAAAGACTTACAACTAGTAAAGCTAAAGTATATCCTATTGCTATAACTAAGCTTCTTTTATTAGACACCTATTAAGGTTTTATAATCTGTATCTGACATAAGCTCGTTTATATCATTAGGGTCAGAAACTTTAATCTTAATCATCCAGCCTTCTCCGTAAGGATCTGTATTCACTTTTTCGGGTTCATCCTCAAGAGCTTCATTAAACGCTACAATCTCTCCAGAAACTGGCAAAAATAAATCTGAAACTGTTTTTACGGCTTCTACTGTTCCAAAAACCTCATCTGCTTCTAAGGTTTCATCAAGAGTTTCTACTTCTACATAAACAATATCGCCGAGTTCACTTTGCGCAAAATCTGTAATACCAACGGTAACTGTATCGCCGTCAACCTTTACCCACTCATGGTCTTTTGTGTATTTTAAATTTGATGGAATGTTCATAATATAATTTGTATTTGTTGTTATTTTAGTTTGAAAAATTATAGCGTAATGTTAAGCCAGAGCGTATGGTTGTTTGTGGAAATGCTGTAGAAATTGCAAATTCTGAAAAGGAATAATCAAAAAAGAATATTCCTGTAAAGTTTTTACTAAAAGCATACTGTGCATTATAATTAATATTCCATACGGTTTGACCTGTGGTTACTTGATTGTTATCAAGGTCTAGAAATCTAATAATTGTGAGGTTATCTCTAACGGACACATCTAAAGTCATGTCTAAGTCGCTTTTTATGATTTTATTGGCGCCACTAGCATATTGTGATTTCAGTTTAACATCTTTTATGCGATACCCTAAACCTAGTGTATACTCGTTGGTTTGCATTTCTGTTAATAGGTTATTATCAAAACTCAAAGATAATAAACGGTCTTTACGCACTTGTGCCAAGATTTTGAGTGAGTTTTTTAATTCTAAGTCTAAACGCACTAAGGGACTAAAGCTTTCAAATAGATTAATACTACTAAACAAGGTTTCGTTTCTAAAATTCCCTGCTTGATCTATCGCTGCTTCGGGTTGTGCCGCAAATTCAACATCTGGCAAAGGAGCTACAAAGTCTAGATTAGACCTAAACTGGTCGATGGTATATGTAGAGTTGTAACCATGTGTTAGTGAAAAACGTTTAAACTTATTTTTAAACCATTTTAATTTTGTAAGTCCACTGTATTTTAAATTCCAATTCGGGATTGGGAAATCCCTAAAAGCTCTTGTGCTAACTCTATCGGGATTCGTTCCTGTATATGCCGATAGAAATGCTGGAATTAGCACAGCTTGGTTAGAACGCCCAAATCCTAGAGGAAAGCTATTTACATCGCCGTTTTCAAAATTTGCGGGGTTACTTAGGTCAACTCCTGCGCTTTGTGCTAGGCGTCTCGCTATAGGCAATCTATTTTCTCTAAATGTTTCGAAAGGACGTGAGCCCGATTCGTTACTCCTGCTAAAGGCTGTTTTTATAGTGGATGTAGAAATATTAAATCTTCCAAAAGTATTTTGGATTAAGGAATTAAACTCATTACTAAAACCATCATTATTTGTATCAAAAGCATTAAAGTTTTCGGTTAAGTCTCTAGAGTAAGTACGACCCCCTGTAATATCTATTTTTAAATCTTTAGAAAGTTCTAAGGTACCCGTATAATCTAGGTTTCTAGTTTTATTTTCTAAATATTGTTGGTTAAATTCAGGAAAAACAGTTAGGAGTCCATTTCTAGCAGCTCTCGACCTTACGTCTCTTTGGCTACCAAAAGTAAATCCTAAGGTTGGACTAGTGCTTCCAAAAAAGTTTGGAGTATCTAAAAATCCTGGTAAAAAAGTACCATTTGTTTCTCTATAGTTAATTTGTAAACGCTTTAAGCTGGTTAGTATCCCTATAGCAGTATTAAAGGTTTTATTTGCATGCTTTTTTTGCTTTAATTTCTTTTTTCCATCAGCGTCGTTAGTGTTATTTTGACTATTGGTTTCCGGTTTTGATTTGCGTTTTACAAGTCCTAAAGATTTGTATAGTTTTGGCAAGTCCAAGGAGGCTCTTAGTTCGTGGCTATTGGAGTTTTGAACCGTATTTCCTAAGTCGAAAGTGTCTCCATTAATTTCTAAATTTCTAAATAAGTCAGACCCTTTTTGCCACTGGTAGTCACCAGTATAATTATAATTTGCATTTACGAAACTTAAGAATGGAATTTTGTCTAGCGGTAGCTTATAGCTTGCTGTAACGGTTTGAAATTGGCTATTAGGGTCTCCAAAATCAAAAAAGCCATCCCAAATATTTAGTGTTGGGTCTTGTTCGCCATCTAGGTTATCGTCAATAAAGTAATTGCGTACAATGTTACTATTTCTTGCAGAGAGTGTTACTTTTAAAGCCTCACTTATGTCCCAATTTAGGGTATAATTAAAATCAAAAAGGTAATTTCTTTTAAACAAAGCTTCAATACCTATATTATCGCCTCCTAAATCTAATTCTCTAAATTGTTGCGTACTGAACTGTCTCGAATATTCTGAATTAATAGATAAACTTGTAGGAAGTAAGTTAAAATTAAAATCTTTTATTAATTTTAAATATTTACTCCTTAATAAGGAGTCGTTTTTTTTGAATGGTGCTATTTTTATGGGGTTAAATGTAAAGTTATAATTAGCTCCAGCTCTTACATTTTGATCTAAAGCATCTTCAATTTCGAAATCTCGATGCTCTGTTTCGTTATAAGAAAAATTAAACGTAAGGTTTTCAACATCATAAAATCTTGGTGTTTTGTCTCCGCCTCTGCTTTTATTAACTCCTATTAAGTTAATACTGGTCCGTTTGGTATAATCTTCAGATTGCTCCCTTATGAGCTCTCTTTCTCTAGAACTTTGTGCTGCGCGTAAGCGGTCTCTTAACCTTATGTCTTTAAATTGTTGGTCGTATTCTGGTGTGATTAACGTTTCTCCCAGCCCATAATTGAGAGGAATGTTTAAGCCCCATTTTTTTGGTAGTAGCTGTCCTAATTTAATATTGGTTACAAAATCATATTGTAGCAAGTCTTCTCGACTTCTTTCATTAGGACCTTGTTCTATAGAGCCAAATCCTGTTGTGCTACGTCTTCCTGTGGCACTAAAAGTTAAGAAATCGGCTATATTGGCATCTACAGATGCAACTGCAGCCCAGCCTCCTTCATTGTCTATCCCTGATAGGCGCAACTCATTGTACCACACTTGTGAGCAGATACTTATATTGTCTGTTCTAGAGTTTTTAATTCCTAACATAAGTGTTCGTATATCTCCAAAGCTAGGATTTCCTTTTATAGCAACACGTTGTTGCCCTATTTGGTATGGTGAGAATTCCGCTACTGGTGTATCAATTAATTGATCGTTAATAACATCATAGAATGTGGCGTCTTCATTCCCTAAGGTATTATTAGAAATTCCTAAGGCCTTAATTTGCGCCAAAATTTCTATAGGGAGGTTAATTTCATTTACATTAGGCCATACAATTTCTGGGGTAATATTACCATCTGGAGTAACTTGTAAAGGCACTTCTATTTGGTAGTAATTTTCTGTAAAGTCGTTACCCATACGAATGAATCCAATAGTTTCGCCATCGTTTACGTTTCGACCATTAGCTCCTGGTTCTGCATGCATAAACATTCGTAATCGCTCAAACCGACGCATATCTACATTTATGTTTTTAAATACGGCTCTAGAGTCTTCGGACTCTAGGTTACAGGCATCCAAAACTAAAGATTGCTCGTTTAACCTAACTATAGTATTGTTGTTATTAACCTCTTCTCTTCGTATTCCTGGAGGCACGACGTAACGTCCATCATTTTGTTCAACACCGAGGTTGCTAACATTAAACGCTGTATTATCATTATCATTATTTGGTTCGTCATCTAAAGTTAAGTTAAAGCGTCTCCAATCGCTTCGAACTAAATCTAAAGAACCAAAACGAAAAATGGTACTTTCTGAAAAATTGTTTAGATACATACGCATAAATCGTATGGATCTAAAATCTGATATACCGCCAATAGCTCTTGTGGCTTCTGTTAATGGAATTCTAAATTGATACCAACGTATCGTTTCAACATTTCCATTAGGAAGTGTAACGTCTACAACTCGTGTATCGTTAATCAATGCATTATTAGGGTCTGATAGTGTTGTTGGTGTAATATCTATTTGGTATTCAAAATAACTATCAATGGTATTTAAGGTATTATCAAGGTTAACATCTTCCACATCGGGCTGTGTTGTAGACCCACGGTTATCGTTAGAGAATTGGTCTGGGGTATTACCCTGAAGACCGTTAAACTCACTATATCGCTCAATAATGCCACCGTCTCTATTTAGAAAAAATCTATAATTATCCTTTGTAGGGTCATCAGACCCCGAAAAGGCAGGGAAAGCAGCAGCTTCTTCGGCGTCGTCATAACCATCAAGCCCTACATCTTGATTTGTTCGTTCTTGTCCTTGGGTAGAAAATGCGTACACTAAAGATTGTTCTTGTGGTACTACCGACCCCCAGTCTGTTGGCGTTAAGCCAGAGATATCGCCATTTTCTGGGAGCCCATTTTCGTACTGTTTTCTTCCATCTCTTAAAATATCTTCTGAAATATTTCCTAAATTAAAGTTTAATGTTCCTCCGGGATTTGTAGGGTTATTTGAAAAAGGATCCTGCACCCAAAACTCTATAAACTCAACGTTAGATTGTTCAAAATTTGTTGCAGATAGTTGCCTTGTAATCCCTCCCCAGCTATCTGTTGGTGTGTCTAAAATGTCGTTTGTAGCATTTGGATCCATATTATATGCACCTCTTTCGTTAGGAAAAAATGCTAAATCTAGGGTATTAATCACAGAGTTTTGCCCCTGTACAAGATCTACCTGAGGAAATAACTCCGAGATACGAACTTGCCTTGTAAACACGTCTGAAATATCATCGTCTGTAATACCATCTGGGCGCTGATTGCTATAAAATATTTGATCTATTGAGTACCAGTTTAGTCGCCCTCTATCAAATCCGTTTTGCACACCATTATCATCTTCGCCTCCTTCTGCATATACTTGACCTAGTTCCCTTGGCCTACTAGAAAGTGTCCATGGGCCTGCGGCTAATAAATCGATAGCATTTTGTGAGCCTTCAAAATCGTCTACATAGGATGTTGCTTCTCCATTAAGGTCTATGCCTCTAGGCGACCCTGGTAGCAGGTATGCAAACTCGCCTCTTGCTGAAAAGTTGGAAGGTGCGTCGGTATCTATATTGGGTAACTTATTAACTAAGCGCGTTAATACAGGAAGTTCTGTAGAGAAATTACCATTAAAACCAAAAATAGTATTATTAATAGGTTCACTATCTAAATTCGCTTTTTGTGTTATAGGGCGTTCGTTTAGTCTAATTACGGTTCCGCCTACTACAAAGTTATCATGAAATTCATGTTCTACATTTACGCCTGAAAAACGTTTGGTTTGCTGTCCAAAAACAGCATTATCTTCAAAAGATATTTCTATGGGTATGTTTGAGTTTTCTAAGGTTGGATCCAAAAGTTGCAACCTCCCAAATTGGTAATTTATAGTATAATCTACACCTTCTACTAAAACTCTCCCCCCTGCTGTAACGGTAACAGACCCACGAGGAACATTAAAGCCTATTTGAATTCCAGAAGCACCTTCGGATTTGTATCGTCCTCGAATTTGGAATTTATTTTTTTCACTGTCTTCCAAAGCTGCTATTTTTGTGGAGCTATAGAGCCTATCGTATACATAAAGCTCTTGGTTGGGATTAAAGGTTGAAGGGTTGTTATAATCTGCTGGTGCACTTTCTAAATCTAAAACATCAAAAAGAAATTCTCCAAAAGGCTCGACATTTGTGAATATAATTTTTCCGTTTCGGCTTATTACAGTTATTCCTTCTACATAATCAAAAAAACCATCACCATTGACTTGAGGGTCATTATTGAAGTTTAGTTTATCTAAATTAAATAATCTTAATAGTGGTGTTTCCTGTATGGGGTCTTGTCCTGTGCTTGGAACTGGAAACGCTGTTCCATCTACAGGTGTAATAAAGTTTAAGGGAGAGGGGTCTACATAAAATATATTTAAGCTAAAGTCGTCTTGGTTTAATTCAAAAGCTCCTGTATCGTAAATATTTTTCATCATTAGATCCCATACAGGCTCTTCGACATCTATTATTGAACTTTTTAATGTTTTAAGTACTAAGGCACGGTTATTAATGATAGGGTCTTGATCGCCTATGGGATCATCTACTGTTGTTGCGTCTACGCCATCGTTGGCAAATTCCCCTACTTGAAATATTTGGTCGTTTACGGTAAATTGATAGGCTACTGCTAAAACCTCATCATTTTGCAGAGTTTGGTTTAGGGAAATGTATCCTAATTGTGTTTCTAAGGTAAAATCTACTCCATTGGTAAGCTGTCGTGCATTTTCTAGACGACTAAAATCAAAACCTTCATTTACTCCTGGTACTAAAATTGCTTGCTCTGTTCGTGTTAAGTCTCTAATATCTTCTGTTAGTTGAGACCCTGCCCCTCCTATATTTGTGGGGTCGTAATTGTTGTTTGAATTATCTGGAAATGCATTTGGCCCTGCGTTTATGGTAACAGCCGACCCTAAAATTGATGTCTCGCCTAAATCCTGAAGAGCAACAATATTTCGTATGTTATCTGTTCTGTTACCTCTGTTGGTTACCCAAACTTCTATTCTTGTAATTTGTACTTGTGAATTAATATAGGGGTAAGTCTCTAAGGCTCGATCGTAGTTATTTCTAAAAAACTGCGCTAAAAAGTAATGTCTATTTTCGTCATAATCTAATCCAAAAAAGTCAAATTCTTGTAGGGCACCACCACCTTGAACAGCTACTGATCTAGACTCCGAGCGTTGTTCTGAAAATAGACCTGTTACTGTTGTTTTTCCAAACTGCAATTCTGTTTTTACACCAAAAAGACTTTGTGCTCCTGTTATTAAGGAGCTATTTAGGGGTAAACTCACATTACCAACTTCAATTTTTTTAATGATATCATCCTCGCTTGGGGTGTATTCCAATTTTACTAGGTTCTGAAAATCAAAAGAGGCTTCTGTATTAAAATCGGCAGTAACTTGCAGTCGGGTTCCTACTTTACCTAATAAACTTAATTGAATACGTTGGTCAAAGTCGAACGAAAGATTACTTCTATTTCGTGGCGAAAAGGCAGGATTATCTTGCCTTGTAAATAGCAAGCCTATATCTAAATCTACAGATCCTTGTGGTCGTATTGAAATAGTGTCGCTCCCAAATATTGATGAAAAAAAATCGGAATTGACGTAAAAGTCTGGAATTAAATTTTTCTGGTTCTCTTTAGCTCCTTCTTTTTTCCCTTCAAAAGCATCTATTTTTTCTTTATAATAATTTTTTTGTCCCTCGGTGGCTATTAGTTTTTGAAATTCTTTTGGGGTTAAAATTAAAGGGTATTTTATATTAAAACCACCTACTTTTTCGGTATAGATATAACGATCTGTAATAGGATCGTAAGTATACTTGGAAACGATACTATTAGGGTTTGGCAACGTTAAATCTTTAAAAGAAAAGGTTGTTTTAGTAGAATCTGGCTGTTTGTTTGCTGGAGATTGCTGTGCGTGAGATAGACTAAAGCTTAACATTAATATTATTGATAATACTACTGTTTTAGCAAATATATTTCTTATTGTGGTAAAAGTAATCAAAATATGCTACAAGTTTTTTAAGGCTGCTTTTATTAAGGTTTCTACAGTAGCATCAGGCTGCGCTGCAATTACTTTATCGACAACACGTTCTGCTTGCTTTTTGGAGTAACCAAGAACCTCTAGAGCAGATAACGTTTCATCTTTATTAGTATTGTTTTGATGAGCTAAACTTTCGTCAATATCATAAATTTTTAAAACTTTATCCTTCAATTCTATAACAACGCGCTGTGCTGTTTTCAATCCAATGCCTTTAATCGATTGGATTAAAGCAACATCTTCTGTGGCTATTCCCTCTCTTATTTGTTTTGGTGTTAAAGACGATAACATCGTACGTGCTGTATTAGCACCTATACCACTTACTGATATTAAAAGTCTAAATATTTCGCGTTCTGCTAAAGAAAAGAAGCCATATAGTGTATGCGAGTCTTCTTTAACTTGAAGGTGTGTTAATAATTTTATATTATCTTGGCTTGGCAGCTGTGAATAAGTGTGTAAAGAAATATTTAGCAAATAACCAACACCGCTACACTCTACAACAACATTTGTAGGGTTTTTTTCAACAAGTTTCCCTTGTAAATGAGTAATCATAATCACTTTTTGATTAGCTTCCAAAAGTAGTAAATATTCATAACATTACTGCATGTCTATTCTTTTTTGCTTTTTTTGAGCATCAATAACGGCAATAGCAGCCATATTTACAATTTCGTCTACACTGGCATCTAACTGAAGGATGTGTACTGGTTTCCTCATCCCCATCATTATAGGCCCTATGTTTTCTGCATTATTTAATTCTTTTAATAATTTATAAGTAATATTTGCTGAGTCTAGGTTTGGAAAAATAAGTGTATTTACTTTTTTATTGCCTAGTTTAGAAAATGGAAATGCTGCGCAACGCATTTTATTGTTTAAAGCAAAATCTGTTTGCAACTCACCATCTACAATTAAGTTTGGATAGAAACGATGCAAGTAGTTTACGGCATCTTTTACTTTTGAAGCTTTATCGCTAGTAGATGATCCAAAATTAGAGAATGAAATCATTGCCATAACAGGTTCTAGTCCAAACATTTTTACTGTTGTTGCTGTCATTTGTGCAATTTTCGCTAAATCCTTTGAATTGGGATTAATATTTATGGAGGTGTCACTTAAAAATAATGGCCCTTTACTTGTCATTAATAAATTGGTTGTTGCAATACGCGTTGCCCCTTTATCTAATCCTATTAGCTCTAACATTGGTTTTACTACAGTAGGGTAGTTTCTAGAATATCCAGAAATTAAGGCATCCGCATCGCCTTGATTAACCATCATTGCTGCATAATAATTACGCTCTCGCATTAGTTTTTTTGCTGTAATTAGGGTAATGCCTTTTCGTTCACTTTTTTTCCAATACGTTTCTGCATAAGCATCTTTACGCATTTCTTCTGTATCACTTTTGGGATCTATTATTGGTATTTCTGCATCAAAACCTATGTCGGTTTTTAGGGCTTCTATTTTTTCTCGTCGACCTAATAAAATAGGTTTCGCAATACCCTCATCATACACAATTTGTGCTGCTTTTAAAACTGCTAATTGGTCTGCCTCTGCAAATACGACTCGTTTGGGATTTAGTTTCGCACGGCTATGTAGTAATCTTACTAGCTTATTATCGCCTCCAAGTCTTTCTAACAAATCGTTTTCGTATTTCTGCCAGTCTTCAATAGTTTTTTTTGCAACTCCACTCTTAATGGCTGCTTTTGCAATTGCAGGAGGCACAACGCCTATAAGCCGAGGATCGAAAGGCTTAGGAATAATATAGTCTTTACCAAAGGTTAGGCTTGTTTCGCCATAAGCAATGTTTACTTGCTCTGGTACAGGCTGTTTTGCCAAGTCTGCAAGTGCTTTTACAGCTGCCATTTTCATAGGCTCGTTTATCTTTGTTGCTCTAACGTCCAGAGCGCCTCTAAAAATAAAAGGAAACCCCAACACATTATTTACTTGGTTAGGGTGGTCACTCCTACCTGTTGCCATAATAATATCTTTACGTGTATCTATGGCTAATTGGTATTTTATTTCTGGATTTGGATTTGCCATAGCAAAAACAATAGGGTTTTTTGCCATAGATTTTAGCATCTCGGGAGTTACAATATCGGCTTTAGAGAGACCTATAAATACGTCGGCATTTTGCATGGCATCGTCCAAGCTATCTATTTGTTTGTGTGTTGCAAATTCTGCTTTTTCGGGGGTTAAGTTTTCTCTATCATTTCTAATTACTCCTTTGCTGTCTAGCATTATAATATGCTCTCGTTTAGCTCCAAAAGCTTGGTACAAGCGTGTACATGATATTGCAGCTGCTCCTGCTCCACTTATAACAATGGTAACGTTTTCTATCTTTTTTTCTGAAAGCTCCAAAGCGTTTAATAATGCGGCGGCAGAAATAATGGCTGTTCCGTGTTGGTCATCATGCATTACAGGAATGTCTAACTCGTCTTTAAGGCGTCTTTCTATTTCAAAAGCTTCGGGGGCTTTAATATCTTCTAAATTAATCCCTCCAAATGTTGGTGCTATATTTTTTACTGTCTGTATAAATTCTTCAATATTTTCTGTATCTACCTCAATATCAAAAACGTCGATATCTGCAAATATTTTAAACAAAAGCCCTTTGCCTTCCATAACAGGCTTGGAGGCTTCTGGCCCAATATTACCTAGTCCTAAAACGGCTGTCCCGTTAGAAATTACTGCAACTAAGTTTCCTTTGGCAGTGTACTTATAGGCGTTATTTTTGTCTTTCTCAATTTCTAGGCACGGCTCTGCTACCCCTGGAGAATAGGCTAAAGATAAATCTCTTTGTGTTGCATATTTTTTGGTGGGAATTACTTTTATTTTTCCTGGAGTTGGTTTGGCATGATACACTAGCGCCTCACGTCGTTTACTGTGTTTGCTCATCTCTAAAAAAATTTGAGTTTATAAAAGCAAAGTTAAACGCTTCCTCGTAATGGCAAAAAATAAAGGTGTTTTCTTTTTAAAAAAACTATAACCTTAAATTCGATTTAGATAATTCTGTATAGAATCTTAAATTTGTATCTTCGTCCCTTTACTTTTTTAATATTTTTTTTTTGAAAAAACTATTTCTTATTATTTTTACATTCCCTTTTTTTGTTAGGGCACAAGATTATGTAGACTTGTTTAGTTTTGGTTATGGGGAGTCTTTTGAGAATGATTTTGAAAACACTACAGCAAGCACTTCCATAAAAGCCTTAGAGGTCGATTTATTATTGCCCTTTGTTGTAAATAAAGGCAGGTACACTATTTTGTCTGGAGTTACATTTAACAAAAATAGGTTTGCTTTGTTTCCTAATACAAACCCTGTTACGGTTTACAGTACGTTGCTTAAAATTGGTTTAGCGATTAATCATTCGGAAAAATTCACAAGTAATATTCTATTTCTTCCAAAGTTAGCGTCTGATTACAGATTTATTTCTTCTAAGGATGTTCAATACGGGGGTATTGCTATTTTTAATTATAAAAAATCGGAAAATTTTATTTACAAGTTTGGTGTTTATGGCTCTACCGAAGCTTTTGGTTTTGTAAGCACTCCTTTTTTTGGCTGGTATTATTTAAGTAAAAATAAACGATTTTCTATGGATATACTCCTTCCTATATCTATAGACATAAATTATGCTTTTAACAAATTCTCTCTTGGTTTTGACTATATAGGTATTGGTAGAAGCTACAATATTAACGACAATGAGGCTAATCTATACGCCGATCAAGGATCACTGAAAGCCACAAGTTACATACAAACCAAAGTGCTAAACAAAAATGTACTACTGAGGGCTAAATGGGGTTTTGCTAGTAATAACTATGAAGCATATACACAAGGAGAACGAATAGGGCTAAGACTCCCTGGACTTGATATTGGCGATAATCGCAAACAACTTAACCCAGATATTGAAGCTAGTTTTTTGTTTGAATTTGAAGCTATTTTTAGGTTTAAAATTCCAGCTAAAACAAGTCAATAGCATTAACTACAGACCAAGATATTTATACCAATTGTTATTTAAATGAGTTATAAATAATCTGGAATTACCGTGTTTAAACGACATGGAAAACCTAAATATAGCCTTAGCTACGTTTAGGTTTTATAGTGGCATATAGACGCAATAGAAACGAATGATATCGCTTATTTTGAGCCATCATTGGTATTAGCCATTAATCGTTTTTGTTTCCGCCCAAGTATTAATCCATTTTGCAAGCAATGCAACCCACTCTGCATCATCATTTAAACAAGGAACCGTTGTAAATGTTTTTCCTCCAACTTCATGAAAAATCTCCTCGCCTTCCATAGCAATTTCTTCAAGGGTTTCTAAACAGTCACTCACAAAGGCAGGGGTTATTATAGCCATATGCTTAAGCCCTTCTTTTCCTAAGCGCTCTATAGTTCTGTCGGTATAAGGCTGTAACCAAGGGTCAAAGCCTAAGCGCGATTGAAATGATGTAGAAAAAGCCCCTTCCTTAAATCCTAAGCTACTGGCAACCAATCGAGTAACTTCTTTGCACTGGTGACGATAACAAAATTCATGAGCTTTTGAGGCCGTTGCGCAGCAGCTACCATCTATTTTACAGTGCGATTTTGTAACATCACTTTTTCTGATATGTCGCTCTGGAACACCATGATAAGAAAATAGTACATGCTCATAAGTTTTTCCTTCTAAATGTTTTTTAATTGAATTGGCCAATACTTCAATATAATCTGCTTTGTTATAAAAAGCAGGAACAGAGGTTATCTCTAAATTAGGAAAATATTTATTTTTAATATCTTGTGCTAAAACTGTAATTGTTTCTGTAGTAGCCATTGCAAACTGTGGGTATAACGGAAACAACAAAACTTCTGTAACTCCATTATCTACAAGTTCTTGAAATCCTTTTTGCATACTCATACTCCCATAACGCATTGCTAGAGCTATGGGCAGTTTTGTTTGTGCTTGTACTTTATTCTGTAAACGCTCCGAAAGTACAATAAGAGGTGAGCCTTCCTCCCACCATATTTTTTTATAAGCTTTGGCAGAGGCTTTAGGACGTGTGTTAAGGATGATCCCTTTGACAAGTAATGTTCTCGCTAATAATGGTAAGTCAATAACACGCTCATCCATTAAAAACTCTCCTAAATACTTTTTTACATCTTTTGGCTCTGGACTATCAGGCGAACCGAGGTTTACTAATAAAACTCCTTTCATTTTTGTATGACTATTATGTTGATTGTATGTATTTTTTTGGCGTAATACCGTATTTTTTTTTGAAAGCTGCTATAAAGTGACTCGAGGTACTATAGCCAACTTTTAGACCTACCTCATTAACATTATGGGTCCCAGACTCTAGCAGCTTACGCGCTACTTCCATTTTGTAATCAAGTAAAAAACTATAAACCGAATCGCCATAAATTTGTTTAAAACCTTCTTTGAGTTTTTTTAAACTGAGTGCTATTTCATCTGCTAATTCTTGTAAACTAGGAGGCTCAGACATTCTAGAAATCACAATATCTTTTGCTTTTTTTATTTTTATAACATTAACCTCATCTACCAAAAAAGGACAGCGTTCAATATCGGCGTCTTCATTTCTATTAAAGTACAAACTCAATAACTCGTATGCTTTTCCTTTGAAGTATAACGGTTTTATCGACTCGTTTAGGCTATAATTAATAAGCTGATTGAGCACAATAGACATTGATGGCGAAATAGCATCATCGGTATAATACTTTTTATCTCTATTCTCGTTGCTTAAAAATGTAATATAATCTGCCTCTTGAGAAAACAATCCGTGAAATTTTTTGATAGAAATTAACATTGAAATAATACAAGAACTAGAATTCACTGTTAAGTCAATCGGTAACTCACGTTGTGGGTTGTAAAGTAATAATGATTTTTCTTGTTTAATACTTAAAGCATATCGCCCTTGGTTAAATATAAATTGACTAGACCCCTTTATACAAAAATGAAACTGAATAAAAGTGTTATCCATATGTCGTTGCACTTGTCGAGGTTTATGACTTTGATTATTATGTATTAAAATATAAAACCCCTCATCGATTTTAGTTTCGTCAAAAACCCCTTTAGCGACATTTTTTAAATTTACTGGACTATTTTCTTTATTTTTATTATTTAGATTCATTCTAAACAAATAATTTGAAACATATTATAAACATTACAAAAATAAGGTATTTATTAGTATTTTAATGCCTATGTGTATTCAAAAAACCACAAACGATATTAAAAGTTCTTTTATCGTTATTTTTTCGCAAACATCCCTTTTACATTTGCCGATGCAATTGCAACTTAATAAATGAGAGTGTACCAAAAATCAAACAATAATTCTTTTTATGCAGTAGGTCTAAGCTATAAAAAAGCCGATGTAGAGGTAAGAGGACATTTTAGCTTGGATAAAAATAGTACAGCAGCTATTTATAAACAAGCTAAAGCTATCGGTATAGAGGGTTTGCTTATAACATCGACCTGCAATCGTACTGAAATTTATGGTTTTGCAAAGCACGCACAACAACTCATTAAATTGCTTTGTGACAATACCAAAGGCACGCTTGAAGAATTCGAAAAAGTATCTTATGTTCACAAAAATCAAGACGCTATATCGCATATATTTAATGTCGGTTCTGGTCTAGATAGTCAAATTCTAGGAGACTTTGAGATTATAAATCAGCTAAAATTAAGTACAAAACAAGCCAAAAAATACGGTTTACTAAATTGTTTTTTAGAACGTTTAATAAATGCTGTTATCCAAGCAAGTAAACGCATTAAAACAGAAACAGAAATATCCTCTGGCGCCACTTCTGTATCCTATGCTTCCGTGCAATACATTTTAAAAAACACAGTAGATGTTTCTAATAAAAATGTGTTACTTTTCGGTACAGGAAAAATTGGAAGAAATACTTGTGAAAACTTGGTAAAGCACACCAACAATCAGCAAATTACTCTAATTAATAGAACTAAAAATAAAGCAGAAAAAATAGCAGGAAAATTTAATCTTATCGTAAAAGACTATTCCAATCTACAAGAAGAAATAAACGCTACAGATATTTTAATTGTAGCTACAGGAGCACAAACCCCTACAGTACACAAAGCGCTTATAACTAGCAAAAAACCATTACTAATATTAGACCTATCGGTTCCAAAAAATGTTAGTGATGATATAAAAACATTACAACACGTTACTTTGATCCACCTAGATCATTTATCGCAAATTACTGACGAAACTTTAGAAAAACGAAAAGCACATATCCCTATAGCCAAAACAATAATTAAAGAAATTAATGCAGAATTTAATGCTTGGTTAGAAACTAGAAAATTTGCTCCCACAATTAAAGCATTAAAACATAAACTCTTAGATTTAAAAAAAGTAGAGTTAGAAACTCAACGAAAAAAAACACCTAATTTTAATGAAGCACAAGCAGAACTGGTTAGCAATAATATTATTCAAAAAATAACCAACCATTTTGCCCAGCACTTAAGGGACAATACGATGCCTGCAGAAAACAGTCTTGAACTTATCCAAAAAGTCTTTCAGTTAGAAGAAACTATAAAAAATGTCTAAAACACTACGAATAGGGACTCGCGACAGTAAGCTAGCATTATGGCAAGCAAAAACAGTACAACACATGTTAGAGCAGCTAGGACATAAAACGCTTATAGTTCCTGTAAAATCTACTGGCGACATTGTGCTAAACAAACCCCTTTATGAATTAGGAATAACAGGTATTTTCACTAAAGCACTAGATACCGCTATGCTTAACGGCGATATTGATATAGCAGTACACTCCCTAAAAGATGTCCCTACAGTACTCCCAAAAGGTATTATACAAGCGGCAGTATTAAAACGAGGAAATGTTAAAGACACACTTGTGTATAAAAACAATGAAGAATTTTTAGCCTCACGCCATGCTATTGTTGCTACAAGTAGTTTGCGACGTAAAGCACAGTGGCTTAATAGATACCCTACACATAGTATTACAGACATTCGAGGTAATGTAAATTTACGCCTACAAAAGCTCCAAAACCATACGTGGAATGCTGCAATATTTGCAGCAGCAGGCTTAGGCAGGCTTAATTTACGCCCAGAAAAAGCCATTAACTTAGATTGGATGGTACCAGCTCCTGGGCAAGGTGCTGTTATGATTGCAGCGTTAGAAAACGACAAGAATACACAAGCCATTTGCGCCCAAATTAACGATAGTGATACCGAAATTTGCACCAGTATAGAGCGCAAGTTTTTAAACCTTTTAGAAGGAGGCTGTACAGCTCCTATAGGCGCCATTGCATATATTAAAAGAGACAAAGAAAATAGTGAAGATAAGAGTAAAGGCGAGGTGCTATTTCATGGTGTCTTATTAAGTCCCGACGGGCATAAAAAAATAGAAGTAAAACGCAACGAAAAATTAGGACATCACCACGATATTGCTAACTACTGCTCTAACTTTGTTATAGAACGTGGAGGCA
The DNA here is from genome assembly GCA_938011315.1 of uncultured Flavobacteriaceae bacterium. GTDB lineage: Bacteria > Bacteroidota > Bacteroidia > Flavobacteriales > Flavobacteriaceae > AU392. The sequence goes on along the minus strand of CALLUG010000048.1, from coordinate 10,400 downwards.
AACGTCTAATGGATGCCATGACGACCAAAAACCAGTTAACCCATGTCTTTTCTACTAAAAAACTATCCAATAACCAGAAAAACTTATTTGACAGTAAAATTAAAGTAGAAAGCGACGATTTTATTAAAATTAGTTTTAATCGGATTAAGCCACAAGTACTAAAATCTGAAATTAAAAATGTAGTCATTACAAGTCAAAATGCCGTAGAAGCATTAACAACAAATTATGCTGCAGAGGAGCTTCAATTTAAAAATATTTATTGCGTAGGAAGACGAACTAAGCGCCTAATAGAAAAAAAAATAGGCCCCGTGGCGCATCATGAAAAAAATGCAAAAAAACTTGCAGAATATTTAGTAGATTATATAGAAGGAACCGAGCTCACTTACTTTTGTAGTAACTTACGACTAGACGAACTCCCTAATATGCTCAACAAAAATCATATTAAAGTTAATCAAATTGATGCTTATACTACAAAGCTAGACAGCAAAACAGTTGACACAGCTGTCCAAGGCATTATGTTTTATAGCCCCTCCACAGTACAAAGCTTTATAAAAACCAATCCCACTAAAGCAATTGCATTTTGTATAGGAGAAACCACCGCCAAAGAAGCTAAAAAACACTTTAAAGACGTTAGAATTGCAAAAATCCCTACAGTAGAAAGTGTCATAGATTTAGTTAATTTGCATTATAAAAAAAATTAATAAATAGAATAAGAAGCCTAAGCACACTTAGGCACTAGCAAAAATATAAAAATGGCTATAAAAAACGATTTATACTTAAGAGCATTAAAAGGTGAAACCGTAGAGCGTCCTCCAGTTTGGATGATGCGCCAAGCAGGGCGTTACTTACCCGAATTTATAGCTATACGCGAAAAATATGATTTTTTTACACGCTGTCGCACTCCAGAGTTAGCCAGCGAAATTACAGTACAGCCCATACGCCGCTACGGTATGGATGCAGCGATATTATTTTGCGATATTTTAGTAATCCCTCAAGCAATGAATATTGAGGTCGAAATGAAACCTAATTTTGGTCCTTATCTCCCCAACCCTGTACGTCATCAAAAAGATGTCGACCGCGTTATCGTTCCTGACGTTAATATAGAGTTAGACTATGTTATGCAAGCCATAAAAGCAACCAAAATACTACTAAACAATGCTATTCCATTAATAGGCTTTGCAGGGTCACCATGGACTATTTTGTGCTATGTTGTGCAAGGACAAGGAAGTAAAAATTTTGATAAAGCAAAAGGGTTTTGTTTTACCCAACCCGAAGCAGCGCACAGGCTACTTCAAAAAATAACAGATACCACCATTGCTTACCTAAAAGCAAAGGTAAGAGCTGGCGTAGATGCAGTTCAAATTTTCGACTCTTGGGGCGGCATGTTATCACCCACAGATTACCAAGAGTTTTCATGGCAATATATTAATCAAATTATAGAAGCATTAAAAGACGATGCTCCAGTAATTGCCTTTGGTAAAGGTTGCTGGTTTGCACTCAATGAAATGTCTAAAAGTAATGCTGCAGCATTAGGTATAGACTGGACTGTATCGGCAAGAAACGCAAGGTACTTAAGTGGCGGAAACATAACCCTACAAGGTAATTTTGATCCCTCGCGATTATTATCGCCACCTTCAGAAATAAAGAAAATGGTAACCCAAATGATTACTGATTTTGGAAAAGATAAATATATTGTAAATTTAGGGCATGGAATTTTACCTAATATACCTGTCGACAATGCCAAAGCGTTTATCGATGCTGTAAAAGAATACAATGCTTAAACAAATAACAGAAGGAATAGCTGTTTACACTAAAGCTTTTGGGTTAATAAATAGACTCAAACTTTGGTCATATTTTATTGTTCCTATAGCAATTAGCTTGATTACTTTTGCAAGTATTTTTATTGCTTCATACAGTTTTTCAGACAATTTAGCGGCTTGGATTTCTAAAATTTGGCAATGGGATTGGGGCAGAAGCACTTTTAGCACCATTAGTACAGTTGTAAGTTACGCTCTCATTATTAGTGTTGGAGTAATCTCTTACAAGCATATTATAATGGCAGTATCGGCACCATTTATGAGTCCCGTTTCAGAAAAAATTGAAAAATACCTTATAGGCTATACGATTACAAATAAGCATAGGCAAACATCTTTTGCACAACAGCTCATTAGAGGGTTTAAAATAAACATAAGAAATCTCTTTAAAGAACTTTTTGTATCTATATGTATTATTGTAGCTGGGTTTATTATTCCACTTGTTGGTAATCTCATTTCAAGTTTACTCCTGTTTACAGTACAAGCTTATTATGCAGGTTTTGGCAATATGGATTATACCTTAGAACGGCACTTTAGTTATAAAGAAAGTATAAGGTTTGTACAAGCCAATCGCGGAACAGCTATAGGAAACGGTGTTGTCTTCATGCTATTTCTATTGATTCCTATTGTGGGCGTTATTATTGTACTACCACTATCTGTAACTGCCGCCTCTATTAAAACAGTTCAATTATTACAACATAGTACTAATAGCATAGATTTTAATCTAAATCACTTAACCAAAACAGAACAGTCATAAATATTATTTTCTTTTGAAAGACAAGTTTTACGCATACCTACAAAATCTGCAAGATACAATTACTACTAGCTTAGAAGCTGTAGATACTAAAGCCAAATTTAAAGAAGATTTATGGAAACGTCCAGAAGGCGGTGGTGGAAGAACACGCGTTATTGAAAAAGGTGCTGTGTTTGAAAAAGGTGGTGTAAACACCTCTTCGGTATATGGTAAACTTCCCGATACTATGCAGCAGTATTTTGGAGTAGAAGATGCCGATTTTTATGCTTGTGGGCTAAGTTTAGTGCTGCATCCTAAAAGCCCAATGCTCCCGACGGTACATGCCAATTGGCGGTATTTTGAAATGTATAACTCGCAAGGACATTTGGTAGACAGTTGGTTTGGAGGTGGGCAAGATTTAACCCCTTACTATTTGTTTGAGGAGGATGCTATTCATTTTCATAGTGTATGCAAAACAGCGTGCGACAAACACGATTTAACTTTTTATCCAAAATTTAAAGAAAAATGCGACAACTATTTCTGGAACACGCATCGCAATGAAGCTCGTGGCATAGGAGGGTTATTTTTTGACTATTGTAAAACTTCAGAAAAAATGACAATGGCGCATTGGTACGACTTTACAACCGAAATTGGTAATAGTTTTCTAGAAAGCTATCTTCCAATAATTGAAAAAAGAAAAGCAATAGCCTACACACAAGCTCATAGAAATTGGCAAGAAATAAGGCGTGGGCGCTATGTGGAATTTAACCTAGTGCATGACAAAGGAACACTTTTTGGCTTAAAAACAAATGGACGTATTGAAAGTATTTTAATGAGTTTGCCTCCACATGTGCAATGGACATATAATCATACTCCAAAAAAAGGCAGTGAAGAAGCAAAACTACTAAGCATATTAAAACAACCCAAACAATGGGTTGTCTAACAAATTGTAAAAATTAGTCCATTTTTTTTTTGAAAAAAGCATCCTAATATTAACTATTGCATATACGTATAACAATGTTCCCATTAAATAGACCTAGGCGATTAAGAACCAATAATACCATACGACACTTAGTAAGTGAAACACAAATCACGGCATACGATTTTTTAGTTCCGCTCTTTATAGTTGAAGGAAAAGGAATTAAAGAAGAAATTACCTCAATGCCAAACTACTATCGTTATAGCTTAGATATGCTAGAAGACGAGTTAAACGAATTATATGATTTAGGTTTAAAATCTGTATTACTCTTCGTAAAAGTCCCCGAGGTTTTAAAAGACAATGCCGGAACAGAGGCTTTAAACCCAGAAGGCTTAATGCAACGCGCCATAAAATACATTAAAAACAAATACCCCGATATGTTAGTTATGACTGACGTTGCTTTAGATCCCTACTCTATGTATGGTCATGACGGAATTATTGATAATGGGCGTGTTATAAACGATACTACTGCCAATTTTTTAGCACAAATGAGTTTATCGCACGCACAAGCAGGTGCCGATGTTGTTGCACCAAGCGATATGATGGATGGGCGTGTATTATTAATTAGAGAAACCTTAGAAAAACACGGTTTTACAAACACGGGTATTATGAGTTATTCTGCAAAATATGCCTCTGCATTTTATGGCCCTTTTAGAACTGCTTTAGATTCTGCACCTGTTACTATGAATGCAATTCCTAAAGATAAAAAAACCTACCAAATGGATAGTGCAAATCGACTAGAAGCAATTCGGGAAACCCAAATGGATGTTAACGAAGGTGCGGACATCGTTATGGTAAAACCAGGAATGGCTTATCTAGACATTGTTCGTGATATAAAAAATGAATTTGACCTGCCAATTGCCGTTTATCAAGTTTCTGGTGAGTATGCAATGATAAAAGCAGCAGCACAAAAAGGGTGGTTAAATCACGATGAGGTTATGCTAGAGAGTATCATTGCTTTTAAGCGAGCTGGAGCTAATATTATAGCAAGCTATTTTGCTAAAGATGTTATAAAGCTAAAACTTAACCTCTAAACAAGAAGAAGTCCTCTTTAATGTGCTCAATTTCAGAGTCCTCATTAGTCACGATATAACTAATAGCTTGTTTCGTAAATGCTTCTCCTTTTTTGGTAAGACTAACAATATGCTCGTTAATTTCAATCATATTATTTTTAAGAGCCAAATCTAACACTGTTTTTGACTGTACTTTTTGCCAATTAATATGCTCATTTAAATGTTTGACATGCCGTTCTTCTTTTTCATTATGATTACTAAGATGCAATAAAAAAACAAGTAATGACACCTCTATCCTTTGTTGTTTTTCTCTATATAGAACAGCAATAATACCCCTGTGTGGTGCAATTAAATAAACTAGCAAAAATACAAATCCCAACACCGTTGTAATTGAGCCAGAAATAGAAGCATCTAGGCCATGAGCTAACCAGTACCCAGAAATAGCGCTAAAAACACCAAAACATACTGCATAAATTAGCATTTTTTTTAAGTTGGTGGTTAATAGATAAGCTGTTGCAGCAGGGGCAATCATTAAGGCGACTACCAAGATAGCTCCTACGGCATCAAAACTACCAACAGTTGTAACAGAGGATACCGTCATTAACCCATAATGCAATAGCATAGGCGAAAAGCCTAATGACGCAGCCAAACCTGCATCGAAGGTACTAACTTTTAATTCTTTAAAAAAAGCAATTAATAACCCTACAGTAATTAAAACTATAGTTCCAATAACCCATAGCGATTTTGGCCCTAAATCTACCCCTGTAATTACAAATCTATTAAAAGGTGAAAAGGCTAATTCGCCTAATAATACGGCATCTATATCCAGATGTACATCGTTAGCGTTTTTCGCAATTAAAATAACCCCTATACTGAACAAAATAGGAAAAACTAAACCAATAGCTGTATCCTCCTTTACCAAGCCCGTTTTTTGGATATACTCCACCAAAACCACAGTAATAACTCCTGTAACTGCAGCCAATAAAATGAGTAAAGGCGAGTTTAGATCTTGTGTTATAAAAAAGCCTACAACAATTCCCGGCAAAATAGAGTGACTAATCGCATCGCTAATCATTGCCATTTTTCGGAGTACCAAAAATGTACCAGGAATAGCACAAGCTATAGCCACAAGACTTGCAATAATTTGTATTTCTAGTTGTGCGCTACTCATTATTAGACTTAGTTAATTGGTTATATAAGTTAGAAGCGGCTTCAAACCCTTTATCGGTCAAACTCCACATATTTCCTTGAAGAGACACATAATCTTTATCAGCCAACTTTTTTAATGTTTTTTTAGTATAACCCTGAAAGTTGTTTAAAATCTTTACTGTATGAGGATGAGAAGTATTACTGTGTGTTTCTGCAATACCATGCATAAACGCTAATGTTTTGTGTAATTCTAAATCACGTCTGTTTTTTATAAATCGAAGTCTTTTAAACAACAACCCTCGTTTTGGAGAAAATATAAAAGAGAACAACACAAAAACCCCAGCAATAATAACAATAACTGGCCCTGTAGATAAGTTATTTTGACTAGCGCTAACAGCAGTGCCAAGCACTCCAGAAAATGCGCCAAATACAGCGGCTAAACACACCATTTTGGCAAGGCTATTTGTCCATTGCCTTGCTGCCGCTGCAGGAGCCAATAACATAGCGCTCATTAATACAACTCCTACTGTTTGTAAGCCTATAACAATGGCTACAACTATAAAGCTAGTCATAAGGCTATCTATAAATTTTGTATTAAACCCTAGTGTTTTGGCATAATTAACATCAAATAAAAGGAGTTTAAATTCTTTCCAGAATATTAATAATATACTTAAACAAGCTGTAGCGACAATAACCATAAGCCAAACATCAGCTTCAATTAAAGTTGCAGCTTGCCCAAATAAATATTTATCTAAACCCGCCTGATTGGCGTTAGGTTGTTTTTGTATAAACGTAAGGAGTAGCATACCGAAGCCAAAAAATAAAGACAAAATTAAACCCAAAGCGGTATCCGATTTTAAATGAGTTTTAGTTACAATAGCTCGAATCCAAAATGCACCAATTAACCCACTAACCAATGCGCCTAATAGCAAGATGTTACTGTCTTTTGCCCCTGTAACTAAAAACGCAACTGCAATACCAGGCAGTGCTGCATGTGATATCGCATCGCCCAATAAGCTTTGTTTCCTTAGCACTGCAAAGCTCCCTAACATACCACAAACAGCTCCTAATATTGCTGTGCCAAGCGTAATGTTACGTAACGTGTAGTCGCTAAAAACTAATGAAAAATAGTCTTGTAAATTCATCTTTACTATTCTTGTACACTTACTTTGTAATTAATTCCGTATGTTTTTGTTAAATTGTCATCATTAAAAATATCTTTAACAGGGCCAGTTGCAATTTTTTTAACGTTTAAAAAAGTAACCCAATCAAAATACTCGGGGACTGTTTGTAAGTCATGATGTACTACAATAACCGTTTTGTTTGCTTTTCTTAATTCTTTTAAAATATTAATAATGGCAATTTCTGTAGTAGCATCTACACCTTGAAAAGGTTCGTCCATAAAATAAATAGAAGCGTTTTGTACTAAAGCTCTTGCCAAAAAGATACGTTGTTGTTGTCCTCCCGAGAGCTGACTAATTTGTCGATTTTTGAAAGGCAGCATTCCTACTTTTTCTAAAGCCTCTAGGGCTGCTTTTTTATGTCGTTGCCTCGGACGTTTTATCCATCCTAAACTCCCGTAAGTTCCCATAGTAACCACATCTAAGGCTGTTGTTGGAAAATCCCAGTCTACACTTCCTTTTTGTGGAACGTAGGCTACCAATGCTCGTTGTTTACTATAGGGTTTATTGTAAATACGGATACTTCCTGCTAGGGGTTTTAAAATCCCTAAAATAGATTTTATAAGAGTAGATTTGCCTGCGCCATTAGGCCCTACAATTGCCATTAGCACCCCTTCTGGAATTTCTAAATCAATATCCCAAAGTACAGGTTTGTAATTGTAGGCAACCGTTAAGTCATCTACCTTTACTGCAATTCTTTTGGTTGAGCTACTTTGTTTTATTTGATGGTGGTGGTTCTCCGTCATTTAGTGATTTTTAAAAACAACACTACTTAAGTGCATTTACAATGGTAGTGATATTGTACTTAAACATTCCAATATAAGTCCCTTCAATAGTACCAAAATCTCCTAAAGCATCGGAATATAAAACCCCTCCAATATTGACCTTATTTCCTTTAGCATTTACTGCTGCTTGTAGGGCTTCTATAGTTCGTCTTGGAACTGAACTCTCTACAAATACGGCTTTAATATTTTTTTCGATAATAAAAGCGGCTAAGCGTTGTACATCTTTTACGCCTGCCTCTGTAGCTGTAGATAGCCCTTGCAAACCAACAACTTCAAAACCATAAGCACGACCAAAGTAATTAAAAGCATCATGTGCTGTTACTAAAATACGCTTCTCTTTTGGGAGTGTGGCTATAATAGATGTTATCTCTAATTCTAATTGAGATAATGCTTCAATATACATTTTTCCATTAGCTTCAAAGCTTTCCTTTTGCTGCGGAATAGCTTCGGATAGTTTTGATACTACAAATCGTGTGGCTTGTTTCCAATACGTAATATCAAACCAAATATGAGGATCATAGTTACCTTGAAACGCAGCAGAGCTTATTAATGTATTATGATCTATCGCACTTGCTATTGCTTGGGTATTGCTATTTTGTTGTTTCATTTTTTCGAAGACCTCAACCAATTTTCCTTCTAAATGGATTCCATTATAAAAAATTAAATCTGCATTAGCTAGTTTGGAAACATCTCCCTCACTAGCTTTATACAAATGTGGATCGACACCACTACCCATTAAGCCTTGAAGTGAAATATGATCTTGCCCAATATGTTTTACCAAATCGGTAATCATAGAGGTTGTGGTAACTACTTTTAGTTTGCCATCAGTTTCTTGATTATTTTTTTTGCAACTAAACGTTAGTAATAGACTAAATAATACAATTGCTTTTATTTTCATAATGATATTTATTTGTTAATTGGAAGTCTAAAACTAATTCCTGCGCTTAGTAATATATCTTGTCCTTCTGTTATACTTGTCCCTACTGTAGCGTCTAACTGGAAGTTATCGGGAATAAGGTAAGTTACACCTGCATCCCAAAGATGATTGGGATTGCTGTTTTCTGGTAAATCACCATACAGTTCTACATAGGCTCCAAACTTATTTGTTACACTATAGCCATAAGCAATGGTGTATACATAGCTCAATTCTGAGGAGTCATCTCCAACTTGAGCTCCTATATTATAAGATAAGTTTGAAGTATCACTAAGGGTATGCGAAAATGCAAATCTAAAATCTATTCCTGTTGTTTCTGGTTTAAAATCGTTACTTGCTATAAAAGGTAAAAACAAATGACCTATAAGTCCTACTTTGGGAAGCCATGCGTGTTCTTCGCTAATAGCAACTTTTACTCCTAGTAGTAATGGATTTAAGCCATTACTACTTACTCTAGTTTGGTTGCTAGTTACTTGTGTTTCTAGCAAATCCCAGCCTAAGCGTAGCTCCAAATTGTCTAATAAGCCATAACGCACTAAGGTTGTGTTATAGACATAAGATTCTGTTTTAAAGCCATTGGTTTCAAAAGATTCGTATAATCCCCCTGTTTCAAACTGAATATAACCTTTATGTACAGTGTTTGGAGATTCTGTAGCATCTGGTCTATCGGTCACTAGGGTTTCTAAAGGTGTGGCTTTATGCTGTGCTTTGCTAAGTAAAGGGAGCGCAAATAGAAAGCATAAGATTATCGTTTTGAGATATTTAGTTAATGTTATTGACATAAATAATGTTTGTAAAATCTTGGTTTAGTAAAATGGTATTGTTATTGACAATTACCTGTGTCATTTTATTAGAGCTAAGTTGCTTTGATACTTTTATAGTATTTCCGTATTTTAATCCATTTTCTGCACAAAAATCAAAGAATTCTTTGTCGTTGCTTAGTAGTCTTGAAATGATATAAGATTGTCCTTCTTTGGTTTTAGATAAGGCTATAGAGGTGTCTTTGGTTGTGATTTCGCCATTAGCATTGGGTATAGGATCTCCATGTGGGTCAAATTTTGGATTGCCTAGATAGTTGCTAATTTTTTGAGTTAAAAACTCTGAGGTTTGGTGCTCTAACAATTCTGCCTCACGGTGTATTTCGTGCATAGACATGTCAAACATTTTAAATAAAAATGCTTCCCATAAGCGATGTTTCCGAATTACGCTCAAAGCCATTTTTTCACCTTTTTCGGTAAGTTCTAATTTTTGATATTTTTGATAATGCAATAAGTCTTTAAGAGCTAACTTTTTTGCCATATCTGTTGCGGCAGCACTAGAAATACCTAATTTTTTAGCAATGCTACCAGGTTTGGTATCATTACCGTCATTCGTATTGTTGTTGTAAACAGCTTTTACAAAGTTTTCTACAGCTATAGACATTTTTAGTTGCTTTAATTAATTTTTAAGTATGCTTAAAAATTTTTCAAATATAACTAAAAAATTCAACAAAGAAATAGCTTGCAACATCAAATCATAAGTTTTAATCAAATTGATTTGTATTTTAAAACTAAACAATTAAGCCCTATAAAAGGGTACTCTGTTTTTTCGTATTAAAATTCGACTTAATTCTATGTATCTATTAGTAAACTTTGCCTGCAATTACTCTACGGTAACTGATTTTGCTAAGTTTCTAGGTTGATCTACATTTTTGTTTAGCATTACAGCAATATGGTAAGAGAGTAATTGTAAAGGTATTGTTGTAAGTAATGGTGTTAGGGGTTCTAATGTTTCAGGAACTTCTATAACGTGATCTGCTAAATCTTTAACACT
>CALLUG010000047.1 GCA_938011315.1 uncultured Flavobacteriaceae bacterium | reverse complement strand
ACTCATCAAAAACATGGCTTTGTACCAAATAAGAAAAGAAAGATTGGAACTCTGCATGATGGTGCCACTTCGTAAAGAAGTGCAAGACCTACATTTTTTACACTCATAACTCCAGCGACTCTTTATCCAATAATGTTCTGTATGAGAACAGTTGTGACATACAACTCCTATTTTATCACGTTCTGATTTAAAATGCTTGCGACAGGCTTCTTCACTATCAAAATGTGCCGTAAAACTGAAAATATTCATAATAGTATTTTTAAGCAATTTACAACTATTTTACCAATTATGAGTGTTTACGGAGAATCAATTAAATTATGAAGATTTTCAAGAGAATTTTCCGTTAGACGAATTTCAAAGTTGGTATAGCGATGAATGGCTAATAAATTTTCATTATGACAAGGCTTTTTTACCAAATGCAATAAAATGGATTGAAGAAACTGGAGACGGTAGGGCAATGAGTTTAAGAATTAAAAAAATAATCAAAGCGTTAAAGAGAAGTCAAAACGCATTAGAAAATATTAAATATGGTTGGCATACTGATATACCATTAAACGATATTCAGAAAGCAGTAATTGAAATTTTTAAGCGTTTTGATGAAATTATGTTAAAAGGTATAAGCGAGTATTTTAAAGCTGATTTTCTTGATGTTTTCAAAACTAAAAAAGGACGTACAAAAGACAAAATTATTGGAAGCCTTATAAACAAAGAGTTTGAAGAGAAATTTTATAGCTATGAATATAAATTGGAATCTTTGGGATTCCTATCGGAAGATAGAAATAAATGGCTGAAAGAATCTGCTGATTTGGTTAGGTTCTATAATTATTGTGAAGAAAAAGGTTTGATTAATAGAGCTTATAAAAATAACAGAAAAGGGATTAATTATATGCGAGAGCTTTATGATTTTAAGAAAGGAACTACCATAGATGAATCAAGAAAAAAGCGATTGAAACAAAATGAAGGTAATGTTGGTCAATTTAATTTTTTAGACATTATTTAGTCCGTTTTAAGTCCGTTAAGAAAACTTTATGATTTATCTATAAACATAAATACAGGTTATATTCCTTTAATTTTTCAAAAGTCTGTGAAGTCCGTTTTTATTGGAAGCATTTAATATAGTGGTTTCTTGCGCTTTGTAAAGCAGTAGGGTACGCTTATTTGCTAATAATTAAAACAATTTAAAATGACTTTAGAACAACAACAACAACAACAACAACAAGGACAGCAATTTGTCCAATGCTTTCATCTATCTATGGATGATTTAAAAGGAATGATTAAAGAAGCAGTAAAATCTGTAATTCCAACTCCACCAGTTAAAACTATTGAAGCCGCTAAAGAAGATGGCGACAATACTGAAACTGATTTAATGACACCTAAAGAGGTTTGTAAAACTCTAAAGGTATCTGCCAGCACTTTATGGCGTTATAATACTGTAACTGGTATTTTAAAACCAAAAACAAAGATTGGCAGAAAAGTCTATTACTCTAAAAGCGAAGTGTTTAATTTCTTAAAAACCAACTCGCTATGATAGATTTTACAAGAATAAAAACAGATAGAAATAGTGTTTTATCGCATATTAAAAACACTAATGTAATAGATTTATTCCATAGCAAAAGAATTACTGATACTGATTTTATAAGTGAAAATAGAAAAGGTAAATACTACAATTTTGATGTAAAAATTACCAAGAATTTCTCATATTTAGGAGGCAGTTTTCATCAGTTGTTTAATATGTATGCAGAAGATGAAAAACATAATTATAATGACTTTTCGTATTGTGATTTTCAAGAAACTTTAGACCAATTTTGTAACGATTTAAGTGTAAACAAGTTTAATGCGAAACCGACATTTTTAGAGTTTGGATTAAATATTGAAACCTCTATTAATCCTCAAGATTTAATAGATTACTTTGTTTTGATGTATGACTATAAAGCACCGAACCGAGATACAAAATTTGATGGCGATTATTTAGAGTTTGAACGAACAGATTACAACATTAAAATATATAATAAGTCTAAACCATTTAAAATAAGAGACAAATATATTTTACGGGTGGAATTGAAGATTAAAAGAAGTAGATATTTAGAAAAACATTTTGAGATTTTTAATTTATCTGATATAGACAGATTACGCTTTAAAATGTTATTTAAGGATCTTTTAAACAAGTTTAACGATTTACTTATTGTTGATAGTTTGTTTTTAGTGAATCCAGATTGTAGTACAGATTTTGAAGTTTTTAAAAATGGCATAAACCCTAATCATTGGAAAGGGTATTTTAAAACTAAAACCTATAAGCGTAAAGACCGTTTTAAAAAGAAGTTTGAAAACATACTTTTAGAGTATAATATGGTTAAAACAAAGGCGGAAATAAAAAACAGTCTTATGAATAAATTTGCACAGCTTATGAATTGCAATGTGCAAGATTTACAAATTAACAATTATAAAGCAGTAGCTTAACTCTATTTATCAGTTAAGGCGAAGGGTAAATTGTTATTACTAATATAGCTAACATTTTACCCTTTTCTTTAATTTGTAATAGAATATTAAAAATAATATGATAATAAATATTGTGACAGAGTTAAAAGGAGTTATTAGTTCTCTTTAAGGTTTTTTTAAGTTTTTAAAACGCTTTTTATACTTACGGTACAAATAGTAAAAATATAGCGTTAAAAGTGGGTGTATAATAACGAAAATCCAAATATTAGCAGCTTTATATCCTAATCCTGTAACGTTGCCTATGATTTGTAAGATGCGTACACAAATATCAAAAAGAGTGTCCATAAATTAATTTTTGATAATATTAAAAGCTACAAAATGAGACGTTCCATTATGGCTTATGCTTACTCTTATGGTTTTATTATTACTCTTGTATTCATAAGTTTTTAAAGCATCGGTTTTTTGAATTAATTGCATTTCTTGTAATTGCTGTTCTAGTGCTTTTGTGTCTAATTCAATGTTTTTCCAAGTTAGTAGTAAACTGCCTTCTTCTTCTCTGTTTATTCTCAATATGGTATTGCCAATGCTTTTAGACCAAGAATTATTTTTAGTCTTATAGTCATAGTTATAATTATAGGTATCCATAAGTTGCTCTAGCAAATCTTGAGGCATAGTAACAGTATTAAAAATATTGTTCCAAGTAGGTAAGAAAACAGTCTTATCGTCTATAACCTTATAATCATAAGGCAGTTCTTTTACAGCTTGTAAATTTTCTTTGGATTCTTGCCTAACTTCTTTTAAATGATTATCGTATTTTACAGAAGATGTAGATTTTTCTTTTGGTTTAGAACTAAACAAACTATCTGTAATGGCATAAATACCACAAGCGACAAAAACCGTTATTAGTACTGGTATTATAAATTTTTGCATTAGCTATTTGCGTTATTTTTCTTTAAACTTACTAATAAGCCAATAGCGACTATAACATCTACAATATTCCATAGAGTGCGACCTAAAGCAATTTTAAATAATGGTTGAAACAAAATAGCCAATGCTATGTAAACTATCATTTCTGTACTATTATTGTTTTCATTTGCTTTATAGGCTAAAATACCAAAGCCAACCATACTCAAAAACCTAACAAATTGGTAATAACCATAAGGCATATTGAATACGCAAAGGAATAAAAGGATGGCTAGAGTTATTTTTATAATAGATGATTTCATAAAGATTTTTTTCATTAGGAATATTGCTCAATAAAACCCTCAATACCAATCATATAATTTAAGAAAATATCTTTTGCTTCAATATTTTTGAAATTATTAACTTCAGCTTTTAAAAGCTGAAAATCTGTTAAAAATACATCTTTCATTTCAACAAGTGTAATATTCGGACTTATATAAAAGAAGTTTAATAACGATTCTATTTTGTTATAAATTTTGAAAGAAAGATAACTATCATCTTCGTTTAGTTCCTCAATTTTTTCATTTAATTCAAAGAAATCTTCTTGATTATCAGCAAATTTTTCATAAGCTATTGAAAATGGAATTAAGTGTTCATTTCTAATGATAATAGACCTGAAACTCTCTTTTACTTCTTCGGCTCTGATTTTACACAATAAGTCATATAGACTATTTTGATTTTCATCAACTGCTCCTTTTAATAAACGTACCGTTACAAATTTCTCGTGTAGGTGTAAAAAGGCTTCAATTTCTGCTTTAGGGATATGATTAATTTTCTCTTGATAACCTTTTAAAATATAAAGCAAGAGGTTTTCATCTTGAGAATATTTATCAGTAAACTTATTATACCAATCTCTTTCAAAATCAAAACAAACATATTTAGGAAGAATATCATATATATCTCCATATAAGTTTGCTCCATCAATTTCCTTTAAAAACTGTATTAATTCTTTTTCAAGTTTTATTAAGTTTTTAGAATTAGTTCTTGAAAATATTTTACTAACAAATTGTTTCTTTTCTACACTCCTGTTTTTTATTTCCTTTAATTTTTCTTTTTTAATGCCGATTTCTTGTATATCGACATTTACATATCTTAAAGTAGTCTTTTTGCTATGAGAATGAAGTTTTAAGTCGTTATCAGATAATTCTAACAAATACTGTCCAGTACCATCAAAATCTAAAAGCTGAAAACAAGTATAATCATTGACGTCTTCTGGAATTGCCATTCCTTGTAAAATAGTAGACTTATCTAATGATTTTAGTTCTACTCGGAACGAATTTTCACTAACTGTATGCAGGATTACTTGAGTTTGTTTTACGTAAGAAATATCTGTTAATTTTAAATCGTTTATGTTCGATTTAATATTTGTTGTTATAAAATCATATTCGCCAAGTATTGTTTTCATTAATGGCTCTTGACCGATAAGTTTCTTAAAAAATCCCATTTCTTATAGCTTAATTCCTAATTTATCTAAAACTTTATCACGTATTTTTTTAACTGTCTTAACATGTAAATCCTTATGTATTAATTTATAAAAATCTTCATCTTCAATAAAAAATTTATAGGTATCGGACACATGTATCAAAATTACGTTTACTGTAAGCTGATTAATCTCATTGGTGTTAAAATCTGTTTCTATTTGGTCTAACGCTCTTAAAACTGAATCATTAAAAGATTTTTCAATTCGTTCTTCATATAGCTTTTGGTCATACGGACTTAATAAACTTACAGGTTTTGCATTTGCTATATATTTTTCCATTTCATATTCAGTCTTTGAATATTGCCTTTCATTTTTTTTAGCAAACACATTTTGGGTTTGGTTTGAGTATTGTTTTTTAGGTACATTTATTTCTTGAGTTTCATTAACCTTGTTCACGATATTAATTATTATCGGGACGAAGATTGCTAAACCAACAATAATCAGAAAAGCCCACATAATAATATCTAATATTACACCCATTTCTTTTATTGTTTAATAAAAATAGTTTGACTTAAATCTCCTAATGGGTCGTTAATCCATTCAATTTCAGTATTAGATATTTTTTCAAATTCATAATTTACTTGCTGACTACTGTAATTTATTTCTATACTATATTCGGTTTCTGTTATTGTTTCATTTACAATAGTATTTTGTCCTGCATTATTAAACTGTTCAATTTGAGATTTGTAGCAAGTAGTTATTGTTCCATTTATAAAACAAAAATCATCAGCAGTAAACTCAAAACCTAAATCACTTCCAGAAATTGTTTCTGCTAACCAAGTGCCTTGAATCCAGGTTGGTGGATTAATAGAAGAAGGATTGTTATTTGAATTGTCATCATCAGAAGATGAGCAAGAACATAGTATTAATAAGCAAATACTAAAAGTGAAAAAAAGTTTTTTCATTAGAAAAGAATTTAAGTTTTACTCACTCAAATTCCTAAAGTGAAAGTTTGTATAATGCACAAAGCGTGGAATTTCAGCACATTCCACTAATAAGAGGCTCTAAACAACCTATACAGTATGAAATAGCATCAACCCACGCCTAAACGTGAGCGATAGTCTATTTACTCTGTACTGTAATTGAAATGTTCAGATTTCTTATTAACAGAATAAAAGCTAACGCTTTATTATTCGATATGTCTGCTACAAATATAACAAATCATAAGAAGATGTTATGCTTGTAGCTATTTTATTTTTTAGTATTAAACGCCTAATACTATTGAGGGTTCAATACTTAATTTTTTACTTATTTCTCTTGCTACTTTTAAAGTAGGCTCACTCTTTCCTGTTAAATATTCACTAACTCTTGAGGTGCTAATACCAAGCAATTCTGAAAGGCGTTTTTGGTTTAAGCCTTTTTCTGCCATACGCATTTTTATAACTTCAGTTAATGGTGGTTTGCCAACTGGATAATTGGCTTCTTCATAAGCAACAACAAGGTCGGACAAAACATTGAGTTCTACGTAACCTTTTGCATTTTGGTTCTCGATGTTATCAGTAACTTGCAAAAGTTCCTCTATACGCTCTAAAATGGCTTTATATTGCTGTTCTGTCTGTATCATAACTAAATGTTTTTAATATTGTTAATCTTATCATATTCTGCGTGTGTGCCAATAAAACGAATATATACTTTTTGAGCATTAAACGAGATGATGGCAACTAATCTATAATCGTTTCCTTTAATATTAAACACATACCTATTATTGCCTACATAATCAACACTATTAAAGGTTTGCTTTATATCTGCTAAATTCTTCCAACTTTTTGCACTTGTTGTATGATACCAAACATTTAAAGGCGTTTCTGCATCAGCGTGTATTAAAGCAAATTCTTGTATTCGTTTAAAGGTAACTATTCGCATTTATAAATTTATGGTAGCAAAGATAATGCTAAATATTTTATTATTCAAAATAATATATCGTAAAACAAAATTATTTAAATTGAAATACAAGAGTTTTTAAAAGCATTTGTTTCTGTTATTTGAGATACACGTTCTTCTTTAGGATTCCTTATGTATTTCATAAACTCTTTAACTGTGGTGTGTCCGCTTAATTCCATAATAGAATGTACTTGCATACCTGCTTTATATTTTAATGTGCAAAAAGTCCTTCTTGCTGAATGACCCATTATAAAATCATACTTTGGTTTATATTCAATTACTTTACTGCCTCCTCTTGTTATTTCATTTTTTATTTGCGTATTGATTTCCGCCATTTTACCTATTATCTTTATGTAGCTATTTAGTTTTTGCTCTGTAATTTTAGGAGGTAGGCTATCATTGTATCTATCTTTCATTATTCTGCTAATTACTGGAGTAATTTTGCATAAAACTTCTTTTTGAGTTTTTTCTTGTTTTATTTTTATGTATTTCTCTCCAGAATAATCAATGATTGTGTATTGTTTAAGATTATGATAATCGCTTATTCTTTGACCAATTTCACAACCAATTATAAATATATCTCTTGCTAATTCATAGTGAGGCTTATCTTTTAAATCTAATTCATATAATTTTTTAAGCTCTTCTAATTCCAAAAAGACCGCAGTTGTAACTTCAACTAAAATCTTAAACTTTTTGTACTTTAGATTAGTGTGTAAATCTTCATAAATAGATGCATTCATAAATGATTTCAAGTTTTTTATATGCTTACCAATCGAATTTAAAGCGTAATTCTTGTTATTCTTGCCCCAAGTCTTATGATTCATATATTCAATAAATTCAGAATAGAACTCATTATCAATAGCTTTAAAAGTAACTACAAAGCCCGTGTCAGATTGAAACTCTTTTAAATGCTTATATGTTTGTTCGTAACATTTAACAGTTGCATTTTTTCTTCCGTTCTTACCTTTTGGTAATTGTTTTTCTTTCAGTTTAATAAACTTTTCAACGAAAGGAAAGAAAGTGGTTGCTTTTTCTTCAATTACTGGGGCTTGTACATTTCTCTTTGTAAAACTATCTAAATGGCTTTTGAGTAATTGATTTGAAATTAAAATCTGTTTAGAGTCACATTCAGCAACAAATTTTAATAATTCACTTTTTAATTCTCTAATTATCTTATTTATTTCGACAGCATTAGGAACTGCTTTTACCTGCTTAACTTGTTGTTTAGCCGAGTCCCAATATATAGGCTTTACAGAATAACCAATAGAATATCTAAAACGTTTCCATAGGAATAATCCAATCGTATAGTTTTTTCTTCATTTGGTGATTCTTTTAATCTAAAACTAGCATCCTTGCCCTTATTTCTTCTTGAATTTGCCATACAAATAATTTAATCAAAGATAATATTATGAGGTTAAAGGGACATAAAAAATAAATATTCTATGAAATTCTATAAAATATAAATAACATCTTAATAATTGTAAATCAGTATATAATACTATATTTGTGACAGGTTTTTTGTTTCATTCAATTTCAGAATATTTTACAAAGTAGTACTGGAGGTACCACCATTTTAACCTGTAACTTCCTATTTTATAGAATGTTGCAGGTTTTTTGGTTTTAATGATTGCTCGAGAGTGACCCCCTCAATTTAGGACAGTAAGTTAAGTTGAAAAAAAAGTATTAAATTTACTGGTATGACACGGAGAAAATTCACTTCAAAATTCAAGACAAAAATTGTCTTAGAGGCTCTAAAACTGCACTTAATCTAACAGTTAAGATTATTAAAAATTATACCCCAAGTACAATAGATGCTCAATACTTAATTTTTTACTTATTTCTCCTGCTACTTTTAAAGTAGGCTTACTTTTGCCTTTTAAATACTCGCTAACTCTTGAGGTGCTAACCCCATAAAGTTCTGAAAGGCGTTTTTGGTTTAAACCTAATTCAGTCATTCGCATTTTAATAACTTCTGTTAATGATGGCTTTGTAATTGGATAATTTTGTCCTTCATAGTCAGCAACTAAATCAGACAAAATATTAAGTTCTACGTAACCTTTTGCGTTTTGATTCTCTGTGTTGTTAGAATCTTTTAAGAGCTTCTCTATACGCTCAAAAATGGCTTTATATTGTTGTTCTATTTGTATCATAACTAACTGTTTTTAATATCGTTAATTTTATCATATTTTGCGTGCGTACCAATAAAATGGACATGTACTTTTTGAGCATTAAAAGAAATTACAGCTATTAATCTATAATCGTTTCCTTTAATATTAAATACATATCTGCTATTGCCTACATAATCTACACTATTAACTGACATATTAGCGGTCGTCATTAAATACGCTTCAAAATGAAACAATACTTTAGCATTGGAGGTACCACAAAAAGTTTAACATAAATATTATATGTTGGGCTTTTTTATGTTTTACTCTAAATATAATCTTGTTGGTTTACCTGTCAAAGCAACCCTTAGTATTTTGACAGCAATATAGATACGGCGTTACCACCAAAACCTACTGCGTTTACCATAATTTTTGATATCGTTTTTGGAAGCGTTTGGCTTAGATGGGGAATACTTATAGTATATTGATGCTTAAGCATAAGTATAGCCATTTCGACACTTAATAATCCGGAGGCGCCTAGACTGTGTCCTATTTTTAATTTATTAGTGGTTAATGCAGGAATATGATTTGAAAACACTTTTTTTATAGCGTTGTATTCTGCTAAATCTCCTTTTATTGTTCCTGGTGTATGTGTTACAATAACATCGATATCGTTAGGACTAATACTTCCTAGTGCCATGGCCATCGATTTTACAAAGCAATCACCGTTGGCAGATAATGAAACATTGTGTTTCAAAACCTCCGTAGCGTAACCAACTCCCTCAATATAGGCAAGAGCGTTTGGGGATTTTCCAATTTCCAAACAAGCCATAGCGGCACCTTCGCCAAGTACCATTGTGTTTGTTGTTTTGTTAAAGTCTAATGCCTTGCAAGGAAACAATGTTTCGGTAGGTTTAGCATAGATTTTTAACGCTTGCATTTGTGCAATGGTAAACGGAGTTAAAGGGGCTTCGCTACCGCCAACCAAAAACCTATTGCACATCCCCGAACGCAACCAAGCAATACCGTTAAGCATTGCATGTAGCGCTGTAGAGCAGGTTATAGAATGGCTTATTTCTGGACCTTTTGTAATTAAGTCGTTAGCGACCCAAGACGAAATATTCCCTAATGTTGTGGTTGGAGAGCTAAGAGGTTTAGTTTTATTATGCACTAAAAAGTCTTTGTGGTACTGCTCAAAAAGTCCTGTTGCCCCTCTAGAAGAACCAATGTTAATACCAAAATCATCTAAGTTAGCCCATCTAGCCTTATCCACTGCGTTTCTAGCACAATAAATAGCAAACAGTACAGAGCTGTCTAAGGACTTGTACTTTGAATTTGAAATTTTAAGGGTTTCTATTTCTAATTTTGAACGTTCCGATAGCTCGGAAACAAAATGACCGTTCTTTTTGGTAATATAATGATTAGGTGTTTTGTAATGTTTCCAAACCTCCTCTAAGGTGTGCCCTAAAGGTGATATAGACGAAATTGCTATTATGGAAATTGGGGACTGCAAATTGATTTGTTTTATGAGTAAAAGTATTAATTTATTATAGATTATTATGTTTGTTTAACCATGATGCCCTTTGTTTAGTACAAAAAAAATTATCTTATAGCATATCTAAAGCAGCTTCAATGGTTTTGTAAATTTTTTGTAATTGTGTTTTTGTAATAACAAAGGGCGCTAAAATATAAATAGTATTGCCTAGGGGTCTAAGACAAACTCCATGCTGCATAAAAAAACTAAAAAGTTGATTTCTTAAATTACCATAACGTTCCATAACTATGTTTACATCTAAAGCAAAAATAACGCCTAGCTGCCTTGTTTCCGATACTTTAGGGTGTGTTTTTATACGAGTGTTAAATGCTTTGTGCGATGCTATAATAGTTTTTATATTATCTTGAATCTTATTAGATTTCAGTAACTCTATTGCAGCCAAAGCTGCAGTACAAACTATAGGGTTTGCAGAGTAGGTATGCCCATGAAAAAAACCCTTTGCAATATCATTGCTTAAAAAAGCATCATATACTTTTTGTGTTGTTGTGGTTATCGCCATAGGGCCTATGCCTGCTGTTAATGACTTTGATAAACACATAATATCTGGTAGCGTATCTAGATATTGCGACGCAAAATACTTTCCTGTTTTCCCAAACCCTGTCATCACTTCGTCGGCAATGTTTAACGTATCGTACTGTTTTGAAATGCTTAATAATTCTTGTAGTAATGTTGCCTCATGCATTTGCATAGCGGCAGCACCTTGTACCAAAGGCTCATAAACAAAGGCAGCAACATCATTGTGTTTTAGGAGTGCTATATATTGTTGTTTTACCTTTTCGAAGTTTTGTTTATTAGGCACTGGAATACGTACTACATCTAAAGAAAAATCTTTGAAAGGTCCATTGTAAACCGATAAGCCTGATACGCTCATAGCTCCAAAAGTATCACCATGAAATCCATTTTCTAAAGCAACTATTTTGCTGCGCTTTTTATTGTTATTAAAATGGTACTGTAACGCCATTTTTATAGCTACATCTACAGCGGTGGAGCCGTTATCGCTAAAAAACAATTTTTCTTGATTACTTGGTAAAATATCAATAAGTGCTTCGGATAGTTTTACAGCAGGCTCGTGTGTAAATCCAGTAAATACAACATGATCTAACTGTTGCATTTGCTTGTGCACCTTGTCTGTAATATAACTATTACAGTGTCCATACATACAGGTATACCACGAAGCAATGCCATCAATATACTCGTTGCCCTGCTCATCGTAGAGCAAGGCTTCTTTTGCCCTAGTAATTGCTATATGCTCTGGATGGAGTTGATGCTGGGTTAGGGGATGCCATAAATGTTTTTTATCACGTGTTTTTAGACTCATAACTGGGTATTGTAAATACAAGGGGCTTAGGTTAGTTTTTCTTTAAAGATTTCGGCATATTCTTTAATTACATTTTTGTCAAAATAAGGTTCGTTAGCAACACGTCCAATTACAGGAGTGGCTGTCATTTTTTCAATAATAGTTTCTGTATGCTTATTTTCATTTCCGTTGTATACAAGCGACACATCAAAACCTCTTTCTGTTAAGTATTTTAGTGTCAGCAAAGTATGGTTAATACTACCCAAGTAATGCCTAGACACAACAATTATTTTATAGCTGGGCTTTATAATATCAAAAATAGTTTGTGTATTGTTCAAAGGGACTAATAAGCCTCCAGCACCTTCAATAATCAAGTTATTTTTGGGTTTTGGACTTATTATTTTTTTTAAATCAATTTCTAGCCCGTCAATACTGGCTGCAGCATGTGGGCTCATAGGGCTTTTTAAGCGATAAGCACTCTCATGAAATTGTGATATTGTGTTAGAAATTAATTGTTTTACGCTGTGGGTGTCTGTATTATTTAATTCGCCTGCTTGTATAGGTTTCCAGTAATTGGCTTGTAATGCTTCGGTTAGTATTGCAGACACTATGGTTTTCCCTACATCTGTAGAAATTCCTGTAACAAAATAAGTAGTCATTTTAGATTAAAATTATTTCTCTACAAAAGTAGCTAACCAAGTTAAGACTTTTGTTATTTCTGCTTCAGAATTATAACTATGCAAACAAAATCGCAAACGTTCTTGTCCTCGGGGTACTGTTGGCGCCAAGATAGCCTTTACATCAATTCCTTTGCTTTTAAGCTTTTGAGCTATAGCTTTTACGGCATTGTTTCCTGGTATGAGACAACTATGTATTGCGGAGTTGCTTTCTATAAAGTAGGAGTTAAGCTGATGTTTTTTTAATTCTAATTTAAAAAATTCAATATTATTTTGAAGTGTTTTTAATGCTGATGTCTGTTTTAATTCCTTGTAAGCACTGTTTATAGTGCTTAATGAATGTGGTGGGAGTGCTGTTGTGTAAATAAGGGGTCTAGAAAAATTAATGAGATATTGTTTTAACAATTTTGATCCTAATACAGCTGCACCATGAGCCCCTAATGCTTTTCCAAAAGTAATAAGTCTAGCAAACAACTGATCTTGGATATTTAGCTCTTGTACAAGTCCTTTTCCGTTACCAAAAACACCTATAGCATGGGCTTCATCAACAAGTAAATGGTAATTGTTTTTTGCACAAAAATGAGAAAGTTTAATTAAATTTGGGGAATCTCCATCCATAGAAAAAACAGATTCGGTAACGATATAAATTGCTGTATCAAGATTTGAATTTGTAAGGTTAAGACGTTTTATTTTTTGTTGTAAATCGTCTAAGTTGTTGTGTTCAAATTTGTAGGCTTTAGCATGACTTAGTAAAATTCCGTCTCTAATAGAAGCGTGACTATATGCGTCGTAAAAAATATAATCTCCTTTTTGCGGAATAGCAGCAAGCAGACCCAAATTAGCATCGTATCCAGAGTTAAACAACAATGCAGACTCACTATCATGAAACTCGCTAAGTAAACGCTCTGTTGTTCCATATAAGGGATGGTTGCCGCTTAATAGTCTAGACCCTGTTGCTCCATTATTAATAGCATTAGTGTTTATTAAAGATTGATGCGCTTGGTTAAAAATGTGTTTTGATTTTGAAAAGCCAAGGTAATCGTTAGATGTAAAATCGACTAAGTTACTTTGGGTATCGAGTTTACGCAAAGCATTTATTGTTGCTCTTTGGTTAAGTTTGTCTTGGAGTTTTTTGGGGAACTGCTTCATGCAGGCAAAGGTATTAACTTAATTCTTGTATGGTACGTAAGTTTATAGTGGTTTTTCTTTAAAGGGTATTTTGGGATCACATATTTCTAAAATAAGCACTTTTAGTTCGTTATAAAATGCGTCTAAGGTTTCTAAAGTAATGTTATACTCTTTTTTAGCTCCTCTTCCTGCGCTGTCTTTTTTTGCAAATTTTAGAATTCCTGCACTTAAGTTTTTAAATGAGATAATTCCTGCTTCTACAGGAAAGTTTAGTGGGGCTGTTTGGTGCAGCATATAAGCGTACATTAGTACTTGAAAACTTTTACTGTATTTGTCGTAATCGCTAGTTATTTCGGCCCAATCAATAAGTTCAACTTTATTTTGGAGCACTTTACCAGATTTATAATCAATAATACGACGTTTGCCGTTAAGCTCATCTACACGGTCTACTTTTCCTGTAATGTAAACTGGGTAGTTAAGTTCTTTTATATATAATGGCACACGTAAGTCTGCTTCAATTTCAATAATTTTAATGGCATTACCGTTTTTCAAAAGTTCTTTTTCAGAATTTAAAAAATTTGAAATATAACGTTTTGCAATTTCAAAAATAATAAGATTTTTACCTTCTGATAAGTTGCCTTGCTTGTAAATGGTCTTAAAATGTAAACTTACTGTTTCATGGATTTGCGAATGCATTGTTTTTAATTCAGCTTCAGATAAAAATGCCCCCTCTAAGGGTTTATAAAAATCTTCTAAGGTATTATGTATAACACTCCCTAGAGTGTTGGCTTCAACAACTTCTTCTATTGTATTATTTTCGCGAACGCCTAAAATTTTTTGATTATAAAAATCTATAGGGTTTCTTATATAATTTGTTAAAGATGATGGCGAAAACCCTTGTTGTGCAATATCTTGTAATCGGTTTATAACAGCTTCATTTTTTGTAATGCTTTCTTCATAAACTTTTATTTTAGGCGTTTTTGCTGAGACAATAATTTGTTCTAGAGGGTGTATGTTTTCAATATCCAATTGGGTAATAAATCTACTTTTTTCATTTCCATTTAGTCCATCTGGCTCTGTGTTGTAAATAATAGAAACATGTTTAGCACGCTGTAAAAGTCTATAAAAATGGTAGGCATAAATAGCATCTTTTTCTTTGTATGTTGGTAGTTTGTTTTCAAGTTTTACATCAAAAGGAATAAATGAATTGTTACTTTTTCCTGAAGGAAGAATGCCTTCATTAACAGACGCTATAATAACAGTTTCAAAATCTAAAACTCGAGATTCTAACATTCCCATAATTTGTAGTCCTTGGAATTGATCGCCTTTAAAATCTAGAGTTTCAGAATTTAAAATCTCATTGTACAAACTGTGAAGTGTTTTTATAGTATTAATATATTTATAATTAGCATTAAGGTTATCTAAGGTAGTAAACACTTCGTTAAACCGATAGAGGTATTCTAAACTAAGTTTATTGGTGTCCTTATTGTTTTCTAATTTTTCTTTAATCAATAGCAGTAACTCCAAACAAGAATTTATTGCTAAGGTTGGGTTATCTCCCCAATCTTTAAACAAGATAGTGATAAGCCTTTTATTGGATTTAAAAAGTGTGGTTAGTTGCTCTAGCGTAAGAAATAAAATATTGTTATTATGTATATGCTCTACAACAGATGCACCATAATCTGTAGTGTTATTAGTAACTAACGGACGTATAAATGGATGCGAAATAATAGCAATAACATCTTTGTAATATAACGTTTTAGTGTAATGAAGTTGTAATTGAAACAGCAACTGAAATAACGCGCTTAAAGGGATAGATTTTAGAGGGAAACCCATCGTAATATTTAGAGTATCTATCTCCTCTGGAATAGAATTTAATACTGGAATCAGCAAATTTTCATCTCCCAAAACAACTGCTGTACTATGCAATGTCGTGTTTGTTTTTTTTAGCTTTCTTAAAAGTTGACCTATATATTTTGCTTGTCCAATAACTTTGGGAATACCAATAACAGAAATTTGTTTTTGTTTACGATAATTATCTGATATCCAATTGAAGTTATGCCGCAAATAATGCTCCCATTTGGTTTGATATTGTTTAATAAATAGATTAGCATTATGGGTATTGGCAGTCATAAACACCTCATCGATATCCCAATAAATTTTTGCTAAATTATTATTTAGTAATTGTTCTATAATATATGATTCCGCTGTATTTAAGGCATTAAAGCCAATAAACACATATTGTTTATTCGTATTTGCTTTAATATATGTTTTTATATTATTAGCAGCTTCTCTATACATTAAGCCTTGATATGCAGTACCATCTGCAATAAGTAAAGTGCTCAAGGCTTTATAATAATGCTTAAGAGATTTCCAAAAAAACAAATAATTTTTTATTAGTTGAGTTTTATTTTCTTCTAACGACCAGTGATTTGTTTCTTGAATAGCACTTAGGTAATCAAAAATTTTACTTTGTGGAATAAGATATCGATCTATTTCATTAAAATCCTGTAATATAATTTGTGCCCATTTTGAAAAAACATCAAAACTCTCAATATTATTTTTAGCAGTATTTTCGGTATAAACTTCGTAAAATTTAAAAATAAGCTCTGTGTTTGTAAGTGGTTTAAGTTGTGATAACACTTCGACAAACTCCTCAATACTCAGAACTTCTGGAGCGAAAATGGTTGTTGATATAAGCTTAGATAATTCGTGTTTTAAAAAATTACCTGCTCGCTTACTTGGCAGTATAAAGGTAACTTCTGAAACGTTAACGTTATTACTTTGAAGCGTTTTTAAAACCTTACTTATAAAACTAATCATTTTATAAATATAAAAAAACGCCTCGAAATATCGAGGCGTTTTTTTATATTATTATGTTGTTTTAAATTAGTTAACTAATTTTACATCTACACGTCTGTTAGCAGCTCTACCAGCTCTAGTATTATTTGGAGCGATAGGAGCGCTTTCTCCGTAACCTCTTGCAGTTAATCTTGCACGACTAACGCCATTTGTTACTAAGTAATCTACTACAGCTTGTGCTCTAGAGTCAGATAATCTTTGGTTAGAAGCTTCACTTCCTGAACTATCTGTATGTCCTTCTACTCTAAAGTTAGCTTGAGGGTATTCTTTTAAAATAGCAGTAATAGCTTGCAATGTTGGGTATGCATCGTTTTTAAAAGATGATTTACTTGTATTAAAGTTAATTGTCTTAGCATACTCTGTTAATCTGTTTTGAACCTCTTTGGTAGGGGTTACAACAGCAACAACTTCAGGGCAACCATTATTTGCTACAACACCAGCTTCATTTGGACATTGATCGTCTTTATCTAAAACACCATCACCGTCAGTATCTGGCCAAGGGCATCCGCTGTTTCCAGAAGGACCAGCTTCATTTGGACAGTTATCGCTAGCATCTGCTACACCATCGCCGTCTGCATCTGGACAACCACTTAATGATTTTAATCCAGCAACGTTTGGACAGTTATCATCTTTATCTGCTACACCATCGCCATCTGAATCTGGACAGCCATTAAACTCAGCAGTACCAGCTACGTTTGGACAAGAGTCTTTTGAATCTTCAATACCATCACTATCAGAGTCTGGACAACCGTTAAATTCTTCTACACCAGGAACTTCTGGACAAGCATCATTTTGGTCATAAATACCATCACCGTCTGTATCTTTACCTCCAAACTTGAACGTAAGACCAAGAGAGTGTTGGAAGTGTGAATCTACGTTACTTCCATCAAAAGTTTCTTTATATGTTGTTTGTACGAAAATCCCAAAGCGCTCAGTGAATGCATATCCAAAACCAGCAGTTCCATTTAAACTTCCATTCCCTGCTATTGTTGCATCGTTACCTACATCTGGTTGGTCTAACCAAGTATAACCAGCACCAATACCTAAGTAAGGATCCCATTTTTTTGAACTTATTAAATTTTTGAAACTGTATTTAAGAATACCATCTACAGCAATGTAAACTAAGTCATCAACTCTTTCTTCTCCAAATTGATCTATTGTATTTACAGATCCTGTAATACCAACAGAAAAATTGTTCTTCACATATCTGTTTATAGATACTGTAGACAAAAATGGTAAAACATTAAAATGGTCAGTTACGTTAAAAAATTCGTCAAAAAACTCTCCTAATGGAGCATCTTCACCAGTAGGAAAGAAGTCTACGGCATTAATTCCAAAGCTAAATAACCAAGGATTGTTTTCATCCTGTGCATTTGCAGTGCTAAAGCTAAATGCTAAAAACAAAGCGAGCACTAGTTTGCTAAGATTTTTCATATTATAATTTTAATTTTTAATTGTTATTTGTAGCAAATGTAAGTTGTTAAACTTTATTAACAAAGATAAATACACTAAAATATTAACTTTTTGTTAGTAATTGTTAAAATAAAGACTAAAATGACCAGTATATTTTATTCGATTATACAAATTATTAGTCAAAAGTATTTTTTTTAAATACTGATAGTCAGTTAGTAATAATTAAACTTAATATTAAATTGCATATTAGAAACTAATAAAAAAGAATGTTTGCGAAAAAATATAAAAATTATTTTTCGCCAAGCATCTTGCTTTTAAACGTATTTAATGCACTTTAAACAGTTGTATTTTCTAATCCGGCTTATTTTTTAAGCAATTATATAATCTCTAAGCGTTTTCCAACATTAACAAAACTACTAATGGCTTTGTCTAAATGTTCTTTTGTATGTGCTGCAGATAATTGCACTCTAATTCTTGCTTTATCTTTAGGAACAACAGGAAAAAAGAACCCGATAACATAAATGCCTTCTTCCAAAAGCATATTTGCCATAGTTTGAGAAAGTTTTGCATCGTAAAGCATTACAGGGACAATTGCGGAGTCGCCATCGACAATATCAAATCCTGCTTTTTTTATTCCTTCTTTAAAATAGTTGGTGTTTTGTTCTAACTGGTCTCTTAGCGTGGTATCGTTTTTAAGCAAATCAAATACTTTAATCGAAGCACCTACAATAGCTGGAGCTAAAGAGTTTGAAAACAAATAAGGTCTAGAACGTTGTCGCAACAAATCGATAATTTCTTTTTTGCCTGTAGTATATCCCCCCATAGCACCACCGAGTGCTTTACCTAAGGTTCCTGTAATAATATCTACGCGATTCATGACATTCTTTTCCTCAAGCGTACCACGACCAGTACGGCCAATAAACCCTGCTGCGTGACACTCGTCCACTAAAACTAAAGCATCGTATTTGTCTGCTAAATCGCAAATGTGATCTAACGGGGCAACTAATCCATCCATAGAAAACACACCATCTGTAACAATAATTTTAAAGCGTGCCCCTTTTGCATTAGCGTCTTGCAATTGTTTTTCTAAGCCTTCCATGTCTCCATTTTGATAACGGTAACGGGTAGCCTTGCATAAACGAACTCCATCAATTATTGAAGCGTGGTTTAAAGAATCTGAAATAATAGCATCTTGTGCTGTTAGTAAAGGTTCAAAAACACCACCATTAGCATCAAAAGCTGCTGCATATAAAATGGTATCTTCTGTATCGTAAAATGTTGCTATTTTTTCTTCTAGTGTTTTATGAATGTCTTGTGTGCCACAAATAAATCTAACAGAAGACATCCCAAAACCATGTGTATCCATAGTATCTTTTGCAGCCTGTACAACTTCTGGATGTGCTGATAGGCCTAAGTAGTTGTTGGCACAAAAGTTTAATACTGTTTGTCCTGTGCTTAATGTAATTTCTGCTCCTTGGGCTGAGGTTATGATACGCTCTTCTTTATACAAGCCATTATCCTTAATGTTTTGTATTTCTTCCTGTAAGTGTTGTTTTATATTACCGTACATTATTTATTTTTTTGCAAATTTAAACTTCTTTTATATCTAATACCTTATTTATATAAACAAGTATTTTTTTTAAAACCACAAAGCCCATATCCTCAAGAGCATTTTGGTAGGTTTGCAGCTGTTCGTTATACTTTGGGTTTTCCAATCCTGTTTTGTAATCTATAATAACGGCTTCGTTGGCTTGATTAACAACAACTCTGTCTGGACGAATGCGCATACCGTTTTTAGTAAGAATTTCTTTTTCATTATACACTGTATTAGTGTTAGCAAAATAGGGCTTCAACAATTTATGTGTTGTCATATTGATAACTGTGTCCTTTAGCGTTTTAAGCTGTTCTGTATGTATAGTGTTAGAGTTTAATAAGGTACTAAAAACATTATCTACATCGGTGTAAAATTTAATTTTAGACATAATATCATGAATTAAATGACCCTTTTCTATAGCCTCTTTCCTGTTTTGATCCCATAAATTTGTGGGATTAGTTATAATTTTGATATAATGACTTTCTTTTGAAGTTGAAATAAAGTCGGTTTGAGAAATAACTGTATCTGACCCTTTTTTAGTCTTCGATTTTTTTTGGGGAGTCCCAAAACTAAATGACACTTTCTGGGAGTCCCACTCACCAATAGTTTTTA
Source organism: uncultured Flavobacteriaceae bacterium (assembly GCA_938011315.1). Lineage (GTDB taxonomy): Bacteria > Bacteroidota > Bacteroidia > Flavobacteriales > Flavobacteriaceae > AU392. The sequence continues at coordinate 14,884 of CALLUG010000047.1, read as the reverse complement.
GATAGCTAACAAATAACCCTGAACACGATTTTAAATCATCTTCTTTTGATGGCGCTTTAGTCATAATATAAAGTTGCTCAATAGCTCGTGTTAAGGTTACGTATAGTAAATTAATTGTGTCGAGCTCCAACTCTGCTTGCCGCTTTTTATAAATAGTCAATCCTGTATTACCATAATCTTCAAACGTCTTAGAATAATCTAAAAATGCGTAAGAAAACCCATGGTAGCTATTTTTATCAATAGGAAACCACGCTTTGGGTTCACGTTCAAAGTAAATTGGTAAATCTGCATAAGGAAAAATAACTACAGGAAACTCTAAGCCTTTCGATTTATGAATTGTCATAATTTGTACTGCATTTTTGCCTTCGGGCGACACAATACTAAGTCTGTCTTTTTTAGATTCAAATGTTTCAATAAAGTCTAATATGCTAACTAAATGCTTTTGTGAATAATCAAAAACATAATCTAAAAAGAATTGAACATAAGCATCAGACGAGCTTACTAAATTAAAAGACTGTATTATAGTTTCCACAGCTTCATAAATCGGCATATGTGCTATATTGCTATAATTAAAATAAAAGTCAAAACGTTTAAAGTGCTCAAAAAACGCCTCTATATCTAAAGTTATACATTTACTATAGAAATGATGCTTGTCTGCAATGTCTAGCTTATGGTTTGCTAAGTATTTTAGCAACAATACTTTAAGCTCATTATCTTTAGGCTTAAGTGTGAATTTTAGAATGTTAACTATAAAATTAACTTCGGCAGAATTTGAAATAAGCAAAGTTTCGGACGATATAATAGGGATACCTGCCTGTTGCGTTAAGTAGTTTGCGATAGTAATCCCATCTTTTTTCTTTCTAACAAGAATACATATATCGCTATAATCAAAACCATTAGAAATACAATTAGAAATGGTCTTTAATATCGTTTGTTCATAAATATCATCATCAGTACTCTTATCCAAAAAACTAATGTTTACGTATCCGTTATTTTCTTTTTTAATAGCTTGTGAGCTCTCTGCATAAAGGGTTTTGTGAGTGTGGTCACTAAAAACAAAACTAGACAAGTGTTTGAAAAACGTATTATTAAAGTTTACTATTTGAGCATAACTCCTATAGTTTATTGGTAATTGTTTTTTTTCAGGACTTATAAAAAAAGGAGTGTTTCCGGCACATAAAGCTATAAACTGTTCTGCTTTACCCCCACGCCATCGATATATAGATTGTTTTGCATCGCCAACTAAGGTAATGCTATTTTTTTCTTCGGATAAAGAGTTTTCCAAAAGTGGAATTAAGTTTTCCCATTGTAATACTGAGGTATCCTGAAACTCATCTATAAAATAATGCTTAAACTTTTCGCCAATTCGCTCGTATATAAATGCTGCAGGTTGGTCTTTGATTTGAGTGCTTATAAGGGTGTTAAATTCAGAAATCAGCAACACGTCTGTATCTTGTTTTATACTATTTAATTCGTTATTAATAGCGTTCAAAACAGATAATGGCGTGATGTTTTTGTAAAACGCTTTCAAAAACTTGTAATCAAACACAAGTGCTCTAGTTGTTTCAAAACTTGAGGCTAGTTGTGGTTGTATGCTTTGTATTGTTAAAGCTGTATCATCACTAACTCGTTTTGGGTATAATGCATTACCCTCTAGCAGGTTTGTTTGCCAAGTAAGACCAAATGTAACATTGAATTTTTTATCAGCTAAGTTTTCAAAGTATTTAGGCAAGTAACTCCTAGTAAAATCATTGTGTTGTAACCCTTGGTTATTAATTGTGCTTAACGTGGTTTTTGCGGTTTTAACAGCTTGGTTTTCTACAGCAATAATACGTTGTTTTAATAAGACTTTTAAACCTTTAAAGTCGTCTAAAGTTTTAGACTTTAACGCATTAACATAAGCAGTGTCATTTTCGTTTACTAGTAATTTTGCTATCTTGTTAAAATCTAAAGACAAGTCCCAGCTTTTATCATCGTCTGCTTTTTCTATAGCAAAATCTACGAGCAATGTTGTTAGTGCTTTATTGGTTCCAGCTTTAGCAATTAAGTTATCTACAGCCTTCCTTAAAAGACTATCAGTGTCTAGTTCTACTTGAAAGTTAATAGGTATTTTTAAATCGAAAGCAAAAGTTCGTATTAGTTTTTGTGTAAATCGATCTATTGTAGAAATGTCAAAAGCAGCATAATTATGCGCAATACTACTTAAAAGGGCTTTGGATTTTAAATGAAGGGTTTGGCGACTAATTTCCAAATCGTTACATAAATCCAAACACATGGGGTCATCGGAAGTTAATATTGTTTCTTGCGAAAATTGCTTGAGGGTTTCTAAAATTCGATTTTTCATTTCTGCAACTGCTTTATTAGTAAAAGTCATTGCTAAAATGCGTTTGTAAGGCTCTTTGTAGCTTGAAGAAAAACAAATTTTTAAGTATGCTTTTACCAAGGTGTAAGTCTTTCCACTTCCTGCAGAAGCATCGTAAATATTAAAAGATGTTGTGTTCAATACAAATAAAATTTACAGCAAAGTAAGGATTCTTTGTTAACTTATTAATATAATTTTAAAGCTTTATTGTAAATTTGAATAAAAATAAGTTTTAACAATTAAACATAAATATTATGGCTTTTGAATTACCAAAATTAGGATATACTTATGATGCTTTAGAACCTCATATTGACACTCGCACAATGGAGATTCACCACTCAAAACATCACAATGGATATACCAGTAAGTTAAATGATGCTATTGCAGGAACAGATTTGGAAGGAAAATCTATTGAAGATATCTTGACATCTTTAGATTTATCTAATGCTGCGGTGAGAAATAATGGTGGTGGGTTTTATAATCATTCTTTATTTTGGAGTGTTATGAATCCTGAGGGCAAAGGACGTCTATCTGGCGAATTAAAAGAGGCTATTATTGCCGCTTTTGGCGATATGGATGCTTTTAAAGACGCATTTAGCAAAGCTGCTGCAACTAGATTTGGATCTGGTTGGGCATGGCTATGCGTACATAAAGGAGGTAAAGTAGAGGTTTGCTCTACCCCAAACCAAGACAACCCCTTAATGCCAGGAGTAGGTTGTGGAGGAACACCAATTTTAGGCTTGGATGTTTGGGAACATGCTTATTACTTAAACTACCAAAATAGACGACCAGATTATATTAATGCTTTTTTTAATGTTATTAATTGGAATGAGGTAGAAGCAAGATATGCTAACGCAAAATAAAACACAGTAACAAAGTAGTAAAAAAGCAGTTATCAAAATGATAACTGCTTTTTTACTTTAAACGTTTTTTACAATCACCAACCCTAAGAAGATTTTAGTAATAAGTTGGTATAATAGCCAATCTCTAAAAAATCTAAGCTATGCGCTCTGCAAATGGCTAATATAATTACATGAAGGTCAATAGTATGCTTTATTCGGGGTTTAGAATAGTTACCTCACGCAAGTGTTTAAAATACTTAAACGCTCGTGTAAGACGAGATCCGTACCAAGAAAAGTACTCACCATCAACCAATATTATACTTGTGCTATTAAGGTGCTTTTCGATAATTTTACTATGCTTTTCGTTAAAGGGAAATGGCTCACTAGATAGTAATACAGTGTCTATATTGCGCCGTTGCATATCTTCAATATTAATTTCAGGATAGCGTTCTAAATCTGCATAAACATTATAAAACTTATTAATGCCTAACATATAGTGAATAAATGTTTTATTTGCTGCTACCATCCAAGGTGTTTTCCAAATAAAGTAGGCTACACGTATTTTGGGTTTGTTAGCCACATAGCTTTTAAAACTGGCAAGTTCATCGTTTATTTTTTGGCAAATTATATTAGCAGCAATCTCTTTCAAAAACAGCTTGCCGTAAACTCGTATCAACGCTAAACTATCCTCTAGGGTATAAATATCACTAATGTGTATCGGTGCTATTGGCTGTAACTGTTTTACAATGTCTAAAGAATTTTCTTCTTTATTACATAAAATAATATCTGGTTGTAATTGTTTTATTTTTTCAATATTAACCTGCTTAGTGCCACCAACAATAGTTTTTGTTTTTGTTAAATGGGGTGGATGTACGCAAAATTTGGTAATCCCAACAATAGCTTTTTCTAAACCTAAATCTACTAACAACTCTGTTTGACTAGGCACTAAAGAGATAATGCGCTTTGGGGTATTTTTTAATTCTAATACACCCTGTAATTGGTCTTTAGACGACATAAACAATGCTACGAGATTACGAAATAGAGGGTCATTTTTTTTAGCAATTCTTTAATATAATTTCCATTTGCTGTTGTAATACCGCAGCTTGTTTTGCTGCATCAGTTGCAAAGCTATTAGTATTTGAGGCGTAAATAATACCTCGAGAGGAATTTATTAAAAGCCCCACCTTACTGTTCATGCCATACTTGCATACCTCTTGCAAATTACCACCTTGTGTACCAACCCCAGGAACTAACAAAAAGTTGTTTGGTATAATTTCGCGTATTGTTTTTAGGTATTCTGTCTTTGTTGCCCCTACAACGTACATTAGGTTTTCTGCATTACGCCAAGTTTTCGATATTTTTAATACTTGCTCGTACAAAGGTGTTTTGTCTATATATGTTGTTTGAAAATCGAAGGCACCTTGGTTAGACGTAAGCGCTAGTAAAATAGTGTGTTTTTCTTTAAATGCTAAAAATGGTTCTACTGAATCTTTACCCATATAAGGTGCTACGGTAACACTATCGAAGGCTAAATCTTCAAAAAAAGCTTTAGCATACATACTACTTGTATTACCTATATCACCTCGCTTTGCATCTGCAATAGTATAGATTTCTGGGTAGTTGGCATTTAAGTATTGTATTGTTTTTTCCAAAGATTGCCAACCTTTTAAGCCATGGGCTTCATAAAACGCAGTGTTGGGCTTGTAAGCTACACACAAGTGCTGTGTAGCGTCTATTATGGCTTTATTGAAGGCAAATATAGGGTCATCGCTTTTCAGTAAATGTTTTGGTATTTTATTTATATCTGTGTCTAATCCGATGCATAAAAAGGATTGCTTTTTTTTAATTTGAGCTACGAGCTGGGCTGTTGTCATACCTAAAAATTAAATCTCGTTGTCGTTTGCTTTTAGCATTTCTGTATTTTCTGCTAGCATTAATTCATCAATTACTTTTTGAATATCACCATTAATAATATTAGACAAGTCGTACAACGTAAGCCCTATTCTGTGGTCTGTAACTCTACCTTGTGGGTAGTTATAAGTTCTAATTTTTGCGCTTCGATCTCCAGAAGACACCATACTTTTTCGTTTCTCTGAGTCGGCTGCTTGTTTCTTTGCTAATTCTAGTTCATACAAACGTGAGCGTAGTACTTTTAATGCTTTTTCTAGATTTTTGTGAGACGATTTCTGGTCTTGACAGCTTACAATCATACCTGTGGGTTCGTGATGTAGTTTAATTGCTGAGTAGGTGGTATTTACAGATTGTCCACCAGGACCTGTAGAAGTTGTGCGTTCTATACGCACTTCGGTCATATCTAACTCTACATCAAACTCTTCTGCCTCTGGAAGTACCATTACTGTCGCAGCACTTGTATGCACGCGACCTTGTGTTTCTGTTTGTGGGACACGCTGTACGCGGTGTACTCCTGCTTCAAACTTCATAGTGCCATACACATCTTCACCAGAAACTTCAAAAATAATTTCTTTAAATCCTCCTGATGTTCCATCATTCATGCTTACCACATCGACGCGCCACCCTTTGTCACTACAGTATTTTGAATACATTCTGTACAAATCCCCTGCAAAAATGCTAGCTTCATCACCTCCTGTTCCTGCACGTATTTCTACTACGATATTTTTGGCATCTTCTGGATCTTTAGGGATAAGCAAAAGCTTAATATCTTCTTCTAGCTTGAATACCTGCACTTTAGCGTCTTCTATTTCCATTTTTGCCATATCAACCATTTCGGGATCGGAACCATCGGCAATAATTTCTTCAGCTTCTGTGATATTGTCTTTAAGGCTTTTATAAATAACACCTTTATCTACAATTATTTTTAAATCTTTATATTCCTTATTAAGTTTTATGTAGCGTTTTTGATCCATAATAATGTCCGGTTGGATAATTAAATCGCTTACCTCATCAAAACGTTGCTTTACTATTTGTATCTTTTCTAACATTTGCAGTCTTAAAAATTGCAATACAAAAATACAATAATTTATGAAGTTGTAACAGCAGGAAGTTCAACCTATATTTTACGACTATTTATAAGATGAGTTTAATATCTAAAATAGGTTTTGGTGGTGGTTGTCACTGGTGTACCGAGGCTGTTTTTCAGTCTTTAATTGGAGTTACTACTGTTGCCCAAGGTTGGATTGCATCATGCAATAATAACCTTGAGTTTTCTGAAGCCGTAATTGTGACTTACAATCCCGATCTTATTTCTTTAGATACGCTTATTGAGATACATTTGCACACACACAAATCGACATCTAATCACTCTATGCGGGAAAAATACCGTTCTGCTATTTACTATTTTGAACCTTCGCAAGAGGATGCTTCAAAGCACATAATAAGTAACTTGCAAACCCATTTTAAAGCTCCAATTATAACGCAAGTTCTTCCGTTTAAAGACTTTAAACCCTCACGAGAAGCAATTACAAATTACTACTACAGTAATCCCCAAAAACCCTTTTGTGAGCAGTTTATTAATCCTAAACTAAAGTTGATACTAAGTACTTATGGTAAATATGCCGATAAAAAAAAACTAAGTTTCTTATCTAAAAATAATTAACAACAAGTTGTGCGTTAAACTTATGGCTAAAACACACATTATAGAGTGACACTCGTTGTGCATTAAGAAATAACCTTAGTTTAAAACGAATGTCCTTAGCCTAACAGACCTAAAATAGGTGATGACACGCTTATATATTTTAAAGTTTTTATGCTTTATTTTATTTTTATCCTTATATTTGTATAATATTATTATGCTTTTATGCAAAAAATCAACGCTTCATATTGTTTAATTTTTTTATGCTTAATCTTAGGTGTTACCGCTTATGGTCAGTCTTCTTTTGATAAAAGCAAAAAAATTCAAACGGCAAAAATTGAGAAGCTTAGTATTTACCCAAACCCTGTTACCAACGGAAAAGTATTTATCAGCACTAAATTAAACTTATCAAAACAAGTTGAAATCTATGATGTTTTAGGCAAAAAGGTAATGGCTAGGGTCTTGAAAGGTAAAGAGCTACAAATAAACGACTTAAACTCTGGCATATATATAATAAAAATTAAAGAAGCAAATGCTTCTGCAACTAGAAAACTTGTTATAAGGTAAACTATAGCGTGTTTTCATCAAATTATTGTGTATTGTTTTGAGATTAGTTCATCATCAATCAAAAAAACAATCATGCTAAAAAACCAACTTACTCAACTATTTGTTTTATTATTTGCTATCTATACATTTGGTCAATCTTGTCCAAGTCCAGGCAGTATTATAATTACAGAAATTATGAAAGACCCTAACGCCGTTAGCGATGCAAATGGTGAATATTTTGAGGTTTACAACACAACATTAAATCCTATTGATATGTCAGGCTGGGTAATTTCAGACTTGGGGTCAAACTCTTTTGTAGTATCATCTTCTGTTATTGTAGCTCCAGACAGTTATGTCGTCTTTGCAAGAAACAGCAATACAGCTACTAACGGAGGCTTTGCTGCCAATTTTGATTACTCAGGGATGGTTTTAGGAAATACAGACGATGAAATTATACTAAAATGTAGTAATGGCGTAGAAATTGATAGAGTAGCATACGATAACGGCATCAATTTCCCTAATCCAACTGGTGCTAGTATGGAGTTACGGATAACAGCATATCATTTTATAGATAACGACAATGGTGCTAATTGGGATGTCGCAGTTACTCCTTTTGGGGATGGAGATTTTGGAACTCCGGGCAGAGTTAATAGTACACTTTCTACCAACAATATTAATATCGAAAAGAGACTTGCGATGTATCCTAATCCAACAACAGCAAATCAAGTTACGATAGAAAGTCCAAACCAATCGACAATGGATATTACGGTTTACGACATTTTAGGTAAACCAATATTAAATAAGGTCGTAACAAATAATCATTTGGACATTTCTAGTTTAACCTCAGGAATATACTTAATATCTATTAAGCAAGGCAGCGCATCGACTACTAGAAAACTAATAGTTAAATAATAATAATACCAATTGTTATTTAAAATGAATTATAACTCATTTGGAATGTATTGTGTTTAGATAAAATAGAAAACCTAAACATAGCCTTAGTTACGTTTCGGTTTTATGGTGATATGTAGGCAATAGAAACGAATGATGTAGCTCATTTTGAGTCATAATTAGTATAACCACTTATTTTTTTTAATTACAGAATTAACCTCACAAGAGTTATTGTTTTGAACTCTGTATTAACATTGTTTTTTTTATAGCATTAACGAAAATTAAACAGTTTTTTATTTCTATTTGATTTTGTTACTTTTGCTAAGCAAAAAAACAGTTAAACAACAATATTATATGGAAAAATATATGATTTATATGCCAATTATTTTAGCAATTATAGGTTTAATCTACATGTGGACTAAGCGAAATTGGGTAATGAAGCAAGATGCAGGAGATGGCAAAATGAAAGAAATTTCAGATTATATTTATGAAGGAGCACTAGCATTTTTAAGTGCAGAGTACAAATTATTAACCATATTTGTAATTATTGTAAGTGGACTATTAACTTTAGTTTCTTTTGTAGTTCCTACAACGCATATCCTTATTGTTGTTGCTTTTATCTTAGGTGCTGTTTTTTCCGCATTTGCAGGAAATATAGGAATGAAAATAGCAACAAAAACTAACGTAAGAACGACGCAAGCAGCACGTACAAGTTTACCAAATGCACTTAAAATATCTTTTGGTGGTGGTACGGTAATGGGCTTAGGTGTTGCAGGATTAGCTGTATTGGGCCTAACGGCTTTTTTTATATTCTTCTTTTGGTTTTTTATGGGTAGTGAGTGGACAAATACAATGGATATGACTATTGTTTTAGAAACACTCGCAGGATTTTCTTTAGGAGCAGAATCTATCGCACTATTTGCACGTGTTGGTGGAGGGATATATACTAAAGCAGCAGATGTAGGCGCCGACTTAGTTGGTAAAGTAGAAGCTGGTATCCCAGAAGATGACCCAAGAAACCCTGCCACTATTGCCGATAACGTAGGAGATAATGTAGGTGATGTTGCTGGTATGGGAGCCGATTTGTTTGGGTCTTATGTCGCTACAGTACTAGCGGCTATGGTACTTGGCAATTACGTTATTAAAGATATGGGCGGAAGTATCTCTGATGCTTTTGGAGGCATAGGCCCTATTTTATTACCAATATCTATAGCAGGAGTAGGTGTTATCATTTCTATTATAGGAACTATGTTTGTTAAAATTAATACTAATGATGCTAAAGAAAATCAAGTAATGGGCGCCTTGAATAGAGGTAATATTATTTCTATAGTATTAGTGGCAGTAGCATGTTTTGTACTCTGCAAATGGATGTTGCCCGAAACAATGAATATGGAGTTTTTTGGCGAAGGTCTAAAAGAAGTATCTTCTATGAGTGTATTTTATGCTACCTTGGTTGGGCTTATTGTTGGTGCTGTTATTTCTTCAGTAACCGAATATTACACAGGCTTAGGTAAAAAACCAATATTAGGTATTGTTCAAAAATCAAGTACAGGAGCAGGAACTAATATTATTGCAGGATTAGCAACAGGAATGATTTCTACATTTCCCTCCGTAATTTTATTTGCAGCTGCAATTTGGGCTTCTTACTTTTTTGCTGGGTTTTATGGTGTTGCCTTGGCTGCCTCTGCAATGATGGCGACTACAGCAATGCAGTTGGCTATCGATGCTTTTGGACCAATATCTGATAATGCTGGAGGAATTGCAGAAATGAGTGAGCAAGAGCCTATTGTAAGAGAGCGTACAGACATATTAGACTCTGTAGGAAACACAACAGCAGCAACAGGAAAAGGATTTGCTATCGCCTCGGCAGCATTAACCTCTTTAGCCTTGTTTGCTGCATATGTTACTTTTACAGGAATTGATGGGATTAACATTTTTAAAGCACCTGTACTTGCAATGTTATTTGTGGGAGGTATGGTACCTGTAGTCTTTTCGGCGTTAGCAATGAATGCCGTTGGCAAGGCAGCTATGGAAATGGTTTATGAAGTACGTCGCCAATTTAAAGATATTCCTGGCATTATGGAAGGTACAGGCAAACCTGAATACGATAAGTGCGTTGCTATTTCTACACAAGCATCTCTTAAAGAGATGATTCTACCTGGCTTACTAACTATTGGGTTCCCTCTAGTTATTGCATTCGTCCCATTACTTTTTGGAATGAATAGCTTGGCTATTGCCGAAATGCTAGGAGGCTATATGGCTGGAGTTACAGTAAGTGGCGTGCTTTGGGCAATATTTCAAAACAACGCAGGAGGTGCTTGGGATAACGCTAAAAAATCTTTTGAAGCAGGTGTCGAAATTAATGGAGAAATGACTTACAAAGGCTCAGAAGCACACAAAGCTGCCGTAACAGGAGATACTGTTGGAGATCCTTTCAAAGACACCTCTGGTCCTTCTATGAATATCTTAATTAAGCTAACATGTCTTATTGGTTTAGTCATTGCTCCAATTTTAGGAGGTCATACTAACAGTGAAGTTACTTATATCTCGAACGAAAATCAAGATGTAAGTATTGAAATGAATGTTATTAATGATAAAGCAAAAGCCACAGTAACCTACTCAGAAATAATTAACGGAGAAAAAAGCACCAAAAAAAACGTGTTTTCAGGAACAAAACAAGAGGTTAAATCTCAAATAGAAGCTTTTGAAAAAACGATAACAAACGAGCGGAAGTAAAAACTTGTTCTAATATGTGTTTGTTTTCTCTATATCGCAGCAAAAAATGAAATAACCTTGAACATTCCGATATTATTTAGACGTTATATTGAAAAACAGACTTTTCTAAGAATTAAGTAATAACTAATGTTATTATTCTGTTTAAGGATAGAGCTAGGTAATAAAACAATCAACAAGGTGATAATTTTTTTAATATCAAAATTATGATGTTTTATTTTAATTTAGCTAATACCTTTTATTATTTAAAATAAGCCATACAATCGTTTCTATTGCGTCTATGTGAAATATAAATAATATATTTCAAATTATTTATAATTCATTTTAAATAACAATTGATATAACTAAACCGCACCTCCTTTCTAAATTTTGAAAAGAAGTGAAGTGCGGTTTATACTTATTTATGTAATAGCTACTTTAAAGTCCTGCTCTTCAAGATTTTTCACATGTGATTTTGCACAAAAATTCACAGACATATCCAAAAGAACCCTGTAACTACAACCCCAAAAGTTACCAAGTAGCAATCAAATCATTGAGTTTTACCTTATGTGCTTTTTGAGGACTCGCTACAATGATATTATAATTATTTTTACAACGATTCAGCAACAGGGAAATCAATTTCAATTTCTGTTAGATTATGAAAAGTATTTGTAACAGTTATGATGCCTACTGCCATTACTAAGTCGACTAAATTTTCTTTAGTATAGCCTTCATTATAAAAAGCATCTATCGTGGAGCTGCTTACTTTTCCTCTTGTTACAGCTATTTCTCTAGAAATAGCAGATAAAGCATTTAATTTTTTGTCCCAAGAAGCTTTCCCTTGTCTTAATTCTAATATTTGACTATCGTCAAGCCCTTTCATTTTGCTTATTTCTGTGTGTGCCGATTGGCAATACCTACAACCATTTACTTCGCTAATCGCTAAGTCAACTACTTCTTTCTCTATAGGCGATAAAGATGTTTTTATATTAGAAAATTGTAAATAATCTTCTAATGCATTATCTGAGTGAGCCATAGCTGCATAAATATTAGGCACAAATCCTAACCCTTTTTCAAGTTTTTCAAAAATAGCTTGATTGCTTGGACTTACTTCCGCTTTGTTTAAAACATTTAGTGTGTTCATAATTATTATTTATATTATTTTGAAATTATTTTCGTGATGCAGAATTTTATTCTGTTATTGTGTTCAATTTTTATTTATTACTTCTATATCATTTATCTCTAATGTTAGCTTATTTATTAGATTTTTAAATCGTAATACAACAAACCTTATTATTATAGTCTCTTTGTGAAGAAAACCTTTCTCTTTTTCTAATAAAACTAAATATTAATCGAACTCAGGCTATATGATAATTGTTATAGTTTTTTTGCAGGCATAAATGACATCTTAAGAACAAATATTTTTTTATTTTAGTTCGGACGTTAGTTTGTTTTTAATCAAGATATATTCATGTACTTTTAAGGGTCTATAATTACGTTTATCTTCTAAATACTTAGCATTTTAAGTAATTAGAATTCTTACTTTGACTGTTATAGAGAGGCATTTTTGATATAAACCCACTATAGTATTATTTTGTAATAATCTTTCTTTTCAAAAATATCATCAAAATTCAATTGATTTAAACCTTCTGTCTATCGCATCATAAACTACACCTGAAATTCAATAATTTTAGAATAAGATGCCAAATTAGACGACATATTCAAATTAACATAGAACCAAAAAAAGTGTTACTATAAATGACTTTATAGTAACACTTTTTTAATGTTTGATTTGATTTTATGTTGTTATAATTTACACAATTATTGTTTTAATTGGTTGTAAACTGAAACACTCTACCGACACTTGTTGCTCCGGAATTGTCCGTGGTGTTCACGCTCCAGAAGTAAGTTGTAGCTGCTGTGGTTGGTACATTAACAGTCTCTACCGTAAGGTCTGTTTGAAATGACGCAGGCGGATTTGTTGTTCCAAAAAGCAACTCATAGCTTAACGTATCTGAGGTGTCTGTATCGGCACCATCCCAAGTTAAGCTTGTCATCCCTGCAGCATCTATTGCTACCCCAGTAGCATTGTCTAGCGGGCTAACTATAGCTGCGGTAAAAGGCACATTGTTTACTGCTCCTTCGCCCATTGTGAAAAATGCTAAAGTTTCCGATGGGTCGCTCTGTACACCTTGACTACTAATACTTGTTATATTCCAATAAAAAGCAGTTCCTATCTCCAACGCAATAGTTACATTACTACTAGTTACTGTACGAATCTCCTCTACCATTGTCAAATCACGGTCGCGTGCAATAAGTATTCTATAACTTACTAATCCACCATCGGGAGATGTTGCATCCTCCCAATCAAAAGCTATATTGTTGTCTATACACAGCAAATTAGGTGTAGGAAATAAAACTTGATTTGTCTGTATCACCGACGGCGCTTCATTACTATTACTTGTTTGGCTTGAGTTACCACCATCATCATCATCGCCGCCTCCGCAGGAAAATAAACTGATGCTTAGTGCTAGTAATCCTATATAATTTAATATCTTATGTGTTCTCATATCTTTATCCTTTATTTTATTATTTTTAATACTACTGGTGCCTCTCCCATATCTAAAGAAACAAAGTAAACCCCTGTTGACATCCCTGTAAATGGAATACGAATGTTATGACGTGATACAGAAGGATTGTCTTGGTAAACTAACTGCCCTGTAATGTTATAAACACGAACCCCTACTGAACTAATATCGCCAGGAATACTAACGTTTAACTCATTAACTACTGGGTTAGGGAAGGCTCTAACCTCTGATACTGGACTCTCAACTTCAAACTCAAATATCCCCTCGCATAAACGTAATGGAATAATTTCTAATAAGCCTGAACCTGTTAACTCTACTTCTATCGTACTCTCATTTGTAGTACGAATTAACTCATTATTGAAACGAACCTCAAATGGACCTGTACCTTGAGCAACACTAAAAGTAAAGATTTGACTGTTTAAAAACGTTGCACTTGGTAGTACGCCAGTAAAGTCTATATCTAAAGCTGGTGCTGCGTTAATAGCAATCTCAAAGCAAGTTTCAAAGTTTCGACCGTCTACCGATACGCATACTCTATAATTGCCTACTGGTAAATCCTCAAAGCTAGTACTGTCTGTAAATCCTGCATTAGTTAAACCTAATGCATCTATTGTTGCAGTGTACGTTACAAATTGCTCTACGGTACTAATTGTAATCGTTCCGTTATCCAAACCTGGGCAACTCTCCGCAACAACTTGAATATTAATATTAGTAGGAGCTTCAAAACTTGTATCGCAAGCATCACCTACACCATTGCCATTAGTATCTTCTTGACCTGGATTAGCATTCATTTGACAGTTATCGGCAGCATCCATAACGCCATCGCCATCGCTATCTTGACATACATCGCCAATGCCATCATTATTAAAGTCTTCTTGTCCTGGGTTAGCTATAGCGGGACAGTTGTCGTTTGCGTCAGCAACACCATCGCCATCAGTATCTTCACATACATCGCCTATACCATTACCATCGGCGTCTTCTTGACCTGGGTTAGCATTCATTTGGCAGTTATCAACATCATCCATAACCCCATCACCATCGGTATCTTGACAGGCATCGCCTATACCATCGTTATTAAAGTCTTCTTGTCCTGCGTTAGCATTGTTAATACAGTTATCAACATCGTCCATAACGCCATCGCCATCGGTATCTTGACAGGCATCGCCTATACCATCGCCATTAGTATCTTCTTGACCTGGGTTAGATATTGTTGGACAGTTATCATTAATATCTATAATACCATCGTTATCGGTATCTTGACACACATCGCCTATACCATTACCATCGGCATCTGCCTGATCTGCATTAGCGACATCGGGACAGTTATCAACGCCATTTAAAATACCATCGCCATCATCGTCTGCATTAGGGTCAAAATCTGTAAATTGTCCTA
>CALLUG010000046.1 GCA_938011315.1 uncultured Flavobacteriaceae bacterium | reverse complement strand
TTAAAAGGTATTTGATTATCGATTCCTTGATGTCTTCTTTTGTGATTATAAAAGTTAAAATACGCTTTAAGTTGTTTGTATAAATCAATTCCAAAATTGGGAGGGTTTAGATAAACGCTTTCATATTTTAATACTTTTTTTGAACTTAACTTACTGTCTTAAATTGGGGGGAATAATCAGTATTTATTTTTAATACAACTAATGCTTTATCGAAAATCTAGAAATAAGCTAGGAGATTGAAAAAAACAAATAGATTTTAGCATTCAAATCTATGGTATGGTAACCTCATTACAAACAAAACACTCAAGAACAACTATAGTTTACTCTAGCCATCCATAGCTGCCATAACTGATGCAGATAAGCGCTTGTAGGTACCATTTTCTAATCGAGTTCTAATGGCGTCAAAAGCATCTAGTGTTTCTTCTACATCTTGTAATGTATGTGTTGCTGTAGGAATCATTCTTAATAAAATTAAGCCTTTAGGAATTACAGGATATACAACTATAGAGCAAAATATCCCATAGTTTTCTCGTAAGTCTCTTACTAATGCCATGGCTTCAGGGATACTTCCATTTAGATAAACAGGGGTGACACAGCTTTGAGTATTTCCTATATTAAATCCTCTGGACTTTAATCCTGATTGTAGTGCATCGACAATAGTCCATAAGTTTTGTTTAAGCTCTGGCATTGTACGTAGCATATCCAATCGTTTTAGTGCACCTACAACGAGCTGCATTTGTAACGACTTGGCAAACATTTGTGAGCGTAAATTATATTTTAGGTAATCTATAATTTCCTTATCTCCGGCAATAAATGCACCTGTACTTGCCAAGGATTTTGCGAAAGTTGCAAAATATACGTCAATATCATCTTGTACACCCTGCTCTTCTCCAGCGCCTGCACCAGTTTTTCCTAAAGTTCCAAAACCGTGTGCATCATCTACAAATAATCTGAAATTAAATTTTTGCTTCAGAGCTACAATTTCTTTCAAACGTCCTTGTTCTCCACGCATTCCAAATACACCTTCAGAAATAACAAGAATTCCTCCTCCAGTTTGTTCGGCCATTTTAGTAGCACGTTCTAAGTTTTTTTCTAAACTCTCTACATCATTATGTTTGTAAGTAAAACGTTTGCCCATATGCAAACGCACCCCATCAATAATGCAAGCGTGTGCATCTACATCGTACACTATAATATCGTCTTTAGACACTAACGCATCTACTGTCGATACCATACCTTGATATCCAAAATTTAATAAGTAGGCAGATTCTTTTTTTACAAAGGCAGCGAGTTCGTTTTGCAATTGTTCGTGCAAAGCTGTATGCCCAGACATCATTCGTGCACCCATTGGGTAAGCAGATCCGTATGCCATGGCCGCTTCGGCATCTACTTTGCGCACTTCTGGATGGTTGGCTAGCCCTAAGTAATCGTTTATACTCCAAGTAATTACGTCTTTTCCTTGAAATTTCATTCTGTTAGAAATTTGACCTTCTAACTTTGGAAAAACAAAATAACCCTCAGCCTGAGAAGCCCATTTACCTAGTGGTCCTTTGTCTTTGTAAATCTTTTCAAATAAATCCTTCATCATTTAAAAATACCTTCTTATTTGCAGCAAAATTATACAATTTAATTGTCTTTGCATAATTATTTCATTAACAAAAAATTAATACATATTCAAGATGTCTTCTAAAGTAATTTTAACACAACACTTATGTGATATGTGTTATTTTTTCTTCTGCTGTAGCTTCAAACCCTTGAGCACCCATCCATTTATCGCAATAGACTTTACTCATGTATCTTGAGCCATGATCTGGAAAAATAACAACGATTTTGTCGGTGTCCTTAAATTCGTTTGAGGCGTTAAGTAATTTTACAGCTTGCATTACAGCACCACTTGTATAGCCAACAAATAACCCTTCTGTTTGAGCAATTTCTCTTGTGGTATAAGCACTTTCCTCGTCTGGAACTTTTATAAATTTATCAATTACATCAAAGTTTGTAGATGACGGAATTAGATTTTTACCCAAACCTTCTATTCTGTAAGGATAAATTTCGTTTGTATCAAGCTCTTTTGTTTCGTGATATTTTTTTAAAACAGATCCATAGGCGTCTACGGCTATGACTTTAATGTTTGGGTTTTGCTCTTTTAAATATTGTGCTGCGCCAGAAATGGTACCACCTGTACCACTACAGGCTACTAAATGTGTGATTTCTCCTTGTGTTTGTTCCCAAATTTCTGGACCTGTTGTTTTGTAGTGAGCTTCAATATTAAGATCGTTAAAATATTGATTAATGTATACAGAGCCTTCTGTTTCTTTATGTAAGCGCTTAGCTACTTGGTAGTAAGATTTTGAGTCGTCTGCCTTTACATTTGCTGGACATACATAAACCTCTGCCCCCATAGCCTTGAGCATGTCAATTTTATCCATAGACGATTTTGAGCTTACGGCAAGAATACACTTATAGCCCTTTATAATACTTACCATCGCTAAACTAAAGCCTGTGTTTCCAGAAGTGGTTTCGATAATGGTATCTCCTGGTTTTAAGTACCCTCTACGCTCTGCTTCTTCTATAATATACAGGGCTATTCTGTCTTTAGACGAATGCCCTGGATTAAAGGCCTCCACTTTGGCAAAATAATTTCCATTAAAGCTTGCTGTAATAGTATTTAGTTTAATAAGTGGCGTATGTCCTATGAGTTGCAGCACATTATCAAACACATTTTTGGTTTTATTCATAAATAGATACTCGTTGTAAATCTAAATTAGGTGCTACAAAAGTAATGATGTTTTATCAATTAACTCTTAATTCCTTCTAAATCTAATAAAAAAGCAAATTCTTCGGCATCTTCTTTTAATGATTCAAAACGTCCAGAGGCACCTCCATGACCAGCATCCATGTTAGTATGCAGCAACAATAGCTTATCATTTGTTTTAAGGTCACGCAGTTTTGCAACCCACTTTGCTGGTTCCCAATACTGTACTTGCGAGTCGTGAAGCCCTGTAGTGATTAAAAAATTGGGGTATGCCTTTGCTTCTACATTATCGTAAGGCGAATATGTTTTTATGTAATTGTAATCCTGTTTGTTGTTTGGATTTCCCCATTCGTCGTATTCTCCAGTGGTAAGAGGAATACTGTCGTCTAGCATCGTTGTAATTACATCTACAAAAGGGACTTGAGCTATAATACCATTGTATAGATGAGGGGCTAAATTGGCAATTGCTCCCATAAGTAAACCTCCTGCACTCCCTCCCATAGCATATAAATGCGTATTACTAGTATATTCATTTTTAATTAAAAACTTAGAGCAATCTATAAAATCTGTAAATGAATTGCGTTTGTGTCTTAATTTTCCGTGATCGTACCAAGGACGTCCTAAATATTCTCCTCCACGTACATGAGCAATAACAAATATAAATCCACGATCAAGTAAACTTAATCGTACTGTAGAAAAATACGGATCTATGGTTGCACCATAGGCACCATAGGCATATTGCAATACGGGTGTAGATACAGATTTTATAGTGTTTTTGTGATGTACTACAGACATGGGTATTCTTGTTCCATCGGTAGCTGTTGCCCATATACGCTCTGAAACGTAGTTTTCTTTTTTAAATTTCCCACCCAAAACTTCTTGTTCTTTTTTTATAGTTTTTGTCTTTGTTTCCATGTCAAAGTCAATTACCGAGGTAGGAGTAGTTAGAGCATTATAACCGTAGCGCAATAGTGTTGTGTCAAAATCTACGTTTGTTCCTGTATAGGCTGTATAGGTTTCACTATTAAAAGGAAGGTAGTATTCTTCTTGAGTGTCCCAACGGCGAATTCGTATATTGTTTAAGCCATTGCTACGCTCGCTAATTACCAAAAAATCTTTAAAAATATCAATATCTTCTAACAAGGTATCTTCTCTGTGTGCAATCAATTCTTTCCAGTTTTGTATTGTTGTATCAGTATCTGGAGTTTGCATTAGTTTAAAATTAACAGCTTTATCTGCATTGGTAAGAATATAAAAAGAATTTTGGTAATGACTTATACTGTACTCTAGTCCCTTAATACGTTCTTGAAATATAGTAAATTCTTTATCTGGTGTATTTGCGTTTACAATACGACTTTCTGTGGTTAATGTGCTATAACTTGTAATGGTTATAAATTTTTTTGATTTTGTTTTATATACTGTCACTCCAAAAGTCTCATCAGTTTCTTCATAAACTAACTTATCGTTGTTGGGGTTCTCTCCTATTTTATGTTTTAAAATTTTTTCAGACCGAAGTGTTTTTGGATTCTTTTGTGTATAAAAAAGTGTTTCATTATCATTCGCCCAAGTCGCTGAGCCTGTTGTGTTTTGTATCTGCTCGTTGTAACTATTGCCTGTTATTAAATTTTTTACACAAAGGGTGTACTGTCGCCTACCTATAGTATCTATGCCATAAGATATTAAAGTATTGTCAGGGCTAACACTTAAGCCTGTAAGGTTAAAATAAGCGTGTCCTTGTGCCATGATATTACAATCAAAAAGCAGTTCTTCTTTGGCATCTAAGGTTTCTTTTTTTCTTATGTATATAGGGTAGTCTTTATTTTTTTCAAGCTTCACAATATACCAATAGCCATTATATTTGTAGGGTACAGAGCTGTCATCTTCTTTTATTCGAGATTTCATTTCTTCAAACAGATTGGCTTGAAAGGTTTTAGTATGCGCCGTCATCTGTTTGTAATAGTCGTTTTCCTTATTAAGATAGTCAATTACTTCTGGATTTTCTCTATCATTTAGCCAAAAGTAATTATCTACTCTAGTATGGTTGTGAATGCTAAGCTGTTTTGGTTTTTTTTTTGCTATAGGAGGGTTTAATTTTGAAATCATAAGTAAGAATTGTAATAAAGTGTAAAAATACCATTTTAAAATTAGGACTATTCGCAGTTTTTATCAGGATAAATTAAAAACGTCATTGGTGGTATCTCTAACAACAAGTCATTTAAAACTAAACCAATAAAGGCTCGTTATTTATAAAAATACATCAATACCTTTTCTAAGATTTTATTGTATTAATTTTTAAAAACACGAAGTTGCGCTTTATAACCTGTAGTAATTAGCCATTGGTTGGCGGTAACTAAAGTTTCGTTTTCGTCATAAACTTCAAGTTGAGCTGTATTTGGACTAGATGTCCCTTCGTTTAATGCTTCAAACTCAATAGTATTATGTCCTTGTTTCAAGTCTATATCAATAATATAATATGAGCTTACAAGAGTGAGTTTAGGAATAATAACCTCTCCGTTAACAATTAATTTAATGCGGTCTCCATCTACATACTCGTGATCGCGACATTTAATTCTAAAATATTTGGATTCGGTGTTTAAGCTACCTAAAAAATAATCTTTCTTAAATTTAGAAATATTCCTAGTATCCTCACCAAATTTTTGATTAATTGTCCATTGAGGTAGAGGCAATCTACTGTTATTACTAAAATCTACACCTGCACGCTTCCTAGAGGTTGCCTTTGTTGTTTTAAAATCTAAGGGCTTATTTTTTTTTGTAGTTATCCCAACAATTGGTGCTGCTTTTACAGCTATACTTTTATTAGTGACATCACTGGTATCTATAGCTTCAATTCTAATCCCTTTTTTTGTAGAGCGATCTATTTGCGCGCTCATTGGGGTTACAATTAAAGTAAATAAGATAATTAACGCAACGTGTTTCATTCTTAATATAGTATATAATTATGATAAAGGTATGTAATATGAATTAAATTATGTCGCTATTAACATTATTTTAATTTTATTACATAAAGCAATTATCAACAATTATTCCATTAGTGGGTTTTTATTCGACAAACTTACCTTTTTTGTTGTATAATAGTAAGGTTTCCTAAGTTTATTATATCTTTATAGGCATAAATTTAGCCTGTTTGAAAGCCCAAATACAACAATTACAATCGCAACTAGAAGGTGAATTGCATTTTGACAATATGCACAAAGCACTATACGCTACAGACGCCTCTGTGTATAGAGAATTACCTTTAGCTATAGCCCTACCAAAACATAAAGACGATATTAAAACATTAATAGCTTTTGCTAATAAAAACAAAATAGCTTTGATCCCCAGGGCAGCAGGAACCTCCTTAGCAGGACAATGCGTTGGCAGTGGTATTGTTGTAGATGTATCGAAGTATATGAATTCTATTTTAGAAATTAATACCACCCAAAATTGGGTTCGTGTGCAACCTGGAGTTGTACGCGATGAACTCAATGTATTTTTACAACCTTATGGCTTATTTTTTGGACCCAATACATCTACTGCCAATAGGGCAACAATAGGCGGTATGGTTGGCAACAACTCTTCTGGATCAACCTCCATCGTGTATTCCGACACTCGAGCGCATACTCTAGAACTAAAAACTATTTTAAGTGACGGAAGTGAAGCTGTATTTAATGCCGTAGATAAGAAAACCTTTAAGGAGAAGTTAAATGGAACTAACTTAGAATCTAAATTATATAAACAAATATATACCGAGTTATCTCAAAAAAAAATAGCAACAGAAATTACAAACCAATACCCTAAAGCTTCAATAACAAGAAGAAATACTGGATATGCCGTAGACGCTCTATTAAAGACTAATCTATTTTCTGATAATGATGATGACTTTAACTTTTCAAAATTATTAGCAGGTTCAGAAGGGACTTTGGCATTTACAACGGAAATTAAATTACAAGTGTCGCCCTTACCAAAGCCAGAAACTGTATTGTTAGCAGCGCATTTTAAAAGTGTATCGGAGAGTTTAAAGGCAACATTAATCGCGATGCAGCACACCCCGACGGCTTGCGAATTGATGGATAGAACTATTTTGGACTGCACAAAAAATAATATTGAACAAGAGCAAAATCGATTTTTTGTTGAGGGTAACCCAGAAGCTATTTTAATTATTGAATTTAGAGCCAACACCCATATTGAAGCCCATAATTTGGCAAAAAAACTAATAGAGGCATTAAAACATCATCATTTTGGCTACGCATTTCCAATACTATCTGGTAAACAAACAGCGAACGTTTGGAATTTACGAAAAGCAGGATTAGGATTATTAGCAAATCTTTCTGGAGTAAAAAAAGCCGTAGCTTGTATTGAAGATACCGCTGTAGCTCTAGAAGACTTACCAGAATATATTGCTGCATTTACTACAATAATGACATCCTATAACCAAGAAGCAGTGTATTATGCTCATGCAGGGGCTGGAGAATTGCACTTACGGCCATTACTAGATTTAAAATCTTCTGAGGGCGTAAAGCTATTTAGAGACATCAGTACTGCCTCTGCAAAATTAGTAAAAGCATACAAAGGCTCTTTAAGTGGTGAGCATGGCGATGGTAGAGTGAGAGCCGAATTCATCCCTTTAGTATTAGGACAGTCCAACTACGAGTTGTTAAAACGAATTAAATACACTTGGGATCAAAATGCCATCCTCAACCCCGGAAAAATAGTTGACGCTCCACCAATGGATACTAGCCTGCGTTACGAAACAGATATAGAGGCACCAAAAATAGACACCATATTCGATTTTTCTGAAACAGGAGGAATACTCCAAACTGCAGAAAAATGTAATGGTTCTGGTGACTGTAGAAAATTGAATTTTGCAGGAGGAACTATGTGTCCTAGTTACCGCGCCACTCTAGATGAAAAAGACAGCACACGAGGACGTGCTAATGTATTGCGCGAGTTTTTAACACAAAACACAAAACAAAACCCTTTTAATCACCCAGAAATAAAAACAGCAATGGATTTGTGTATTTCCTGTAAAGGCTGCAAATCCGAATGTCCATCAAATGTTGATATGGCAACCCTAAAAGCAGAGTTTTTATATCAATATAATAAATCTAATAATATTTCATTAAGAGATAAATTAATCGCACACAATAGTAAATTGAATGTATGGGCGATAAAATTGCCATTTATTTATAATACACTATCTAAACAAAACTGGTTTAAACAAAGTTTAGGCTTTGCAAAACAACGTACACTTCCTAAATTACAAAATCAAACTTTAAGAAGTTGGTTTAAAAAACATCATAAAAATTTAACCCCTTCAACATTCAAAAAAGAAGTCTATCTTTTTTGTGATGAATACACTAATTATTATGATGTTTTAGTAGGAAAAAAAGCTATTAAGCTATTAGCAGCCTTAGGGTACAAAGTAACTATAATAGCACATAAAGAAAGTGGGAGGGCTTACCTCTCTAAAGGATTTTTAAAACAAGCCCAACAAATTGCAAAAGCTAATGTAGAGCAGTTTAGCAGTTTAATCTCTAAAGATGTTCCCTTATTGGGTATTGAGCCCTCAGCCATTTTAAGTTTTAGAGATGAATATCTTAAACTCGTTCCTAAAGCAGATCAATTAAAAGCATTAAATTTGAGCAAAAACGTATTCCTAATTGATGAGTTTATTGCTAATGAGATAGATCATAAAAATATTAATCAAAATAGATTTACAACAAAAAAGGAAACTATTCTACTTCATGGGCATTGCCATCAAAAAGCGTTATCCAAAACAGCCTACACACAAAAAATATTAAGCTTGCCCATAAATTATACCGTTAAAACAATACCCTCTGGTTGCTGCGGAATGGCAGGTGCTTTTGGTTACGAAAAAGAACATTATCACTTAAGTCAACAAATAGGAAATTTAGTGGTTTTTCCTGAAATAACAGCAACACATAGCACAACGCTAATCGCTGCATCAGGAACTAGCTGTAGGCACCAAATAAAAGACGGCACAAATAGAATTTCAAAACATCCTATTGAAATTTTATATGATGCTTTATCCTAAATCTGTAACAGATTTATAAAAAGCACGTCCTATAAGTAAATAACGTAGAATAACAAACAAATGAAAGAAAATAGGCAGCTTATCGTTATAACACACCTTAGCCAATTAATAACCCTATTAGTTGGGTTTGGTAGTTTATTAGTTCCTTTAATTATTTGGCTTAGCAATAAGGATAAAATTTATGGTTTAAAAGCACACGGGAAAGATATTATTAATTTTCAGTTAAGTCTAATTGTGTATTATATAATTTGCATTCCACTTATACTCCTGTTAGGCTTAGGTTTGATAGGAATTTTAGTACTATCAGCAATATCAATGATATATCCAATTATAAATGCGATTAAAGCAAGTAATGGACAACCTCCAAACTACCCGTTATCTTTTAATTTTATTAACTAACACTAATTTAGTTGCCTGTATTCACAAAATTCCAGGTTAAGTTTAGAGCTTTATTTGTTTGCATTAATTAGGATAAATTTTATATGAATATATAAAACTTAACTTATTAAACATAGATTTAGGATTATATTTTTCAACAGTTCGCTTATGCAAGGGTCTTAGGTCATCTGTTTATTAAGATACATATGGCACAAAAAAAATCCCTTCATATCATTTGATATAAAGGGATTTCAAAAAAGGCGGCGACCTACTCTTCCACAATAGTAGTACCATCGGCGCTAATGGGCTTAACTTCTCTGTTCGGGATGGTAAGAGGTGAGCCCCATTGCTATAACCACCTTAAGCCTTTCGGTGTGTGTAGTAAAACTACTTTACCGTATATAATAACATATTGAAAAAAGAACAGTATAAACTGTTATACTACATAACTATAGTTTCGTAATTTTTTAACTTATAAAAAAACATGACTCGCTTAATAACTATTGCTAATTACTAAGCGAAGTCGACATACAATAAGCCTATGGGTTATTAGTACTACTTGGCTATGACATTACTGCCTTTACACCTATAGCCTATCAACGTGGTCATCTCCCACGACCCTTTAAAGAAATCTCATCTTGTGGTGGGTTTCGCACTTATATGCTTTCAGCGCTTATCCCTTCCCAACGTAGCTACTCTGCTATGCTCCTGGCGGAACAACAGATACACTAGAGGTTAGTCCATTCCGGTCCTCTCGTACTAGGAACAGATCCACTCAAATTTCTAACGCCCACTGTAGATAGAGACCGAACTGTCTCACGACGTTCTGAACCCAGCTCGCGTGCCACTTTAATGGGCGAACAGCCCAACCCTTGGGACCTTCTCCAGCCCCAGGATGTGACGAGC
>CALLUG010000045.1 GCA_938011315.1 uncultured Flavobacteriaceae bacterium | reverse complement strand
AATTACTCTTTCCTGTCTTAAACTTATTACAGTTTTATTATCCTCTTTTTTGTTGAAAAAAAATACAAGTGCTACAAGTGCCAAAAGAACGGCTATAAAAATTGAGGTTATAAGCTTAGTTTTCATAAAAATCAATGTTTTTATAATAAGCATTAACAAATATTATACCGCCAACTGTTACAGCAAATTTGGATAAGTTTAAAACTTTTTATTTAATTCATCCTAATTCAACACCCTAACTTATCTAACCCCTTGTTATCTCATGTCAAAAAAAAATAGCTTTTTATATTGAGATTAATGCCAATCAGTTCAAGATTTTATATTTAACTACTTAGCAGTATTGTTTTTATCCTGTAGAGCAAAAACACGTTTTAACAAGTTACTCCCCCTAGACGATATTTTGGTTCTAATATCCTGTTCTTCAATACCAATCATGGTATATACTCCTTTCAAGGTTTGGTTGGTAACATAGTTGGTTAAATCTGGCGTTACCTTGTTTGTAAATGGGATTGCATTATATTTAGTGATTAGAGTCTTCCAAATTTTATCAGCACCGACCTTAGCAAAAGAATTTTTAATAATTGGTTGAAATTTAGAGTACAATTCTGTTTCGGTGCTATTTTTTAGGTATTGAGTAGCTGCATTATTACCTCCTAGCAATAATTTTTTAGCATCGGCAAACGTAATGTTTTTTACGGCATTAACAAATATAGGGGTTGCTGTACTAACGGCATCTTCTGCGGCTCTATTAAGCATTTTTAGCCCTTGATCGGCAAGGTTACTTAAGCCAATTTTTCGAAGTGAATTATCTATGTTTTGAATTTCTTTAGGAAGTACGATTTTGACCAATTCATTTTTAAAAAAGCCATCTTTCAAGGTTAGTTTGCTTACCTGCTTGCTTATTCCTTGGTCTAGCGCTTGCCTTAACCCATTGCCAATATCGGTATTGCTCAATGGTAGGTTTTGAGGAATTTGGCTTGCAATTTGTTGTAGTTCTGCACAAGCAGTTAGATTTGAAATAAAGAATAGTAGGATAAATTTTCGTAACATTGTTGATTGTATTTTTGTATGTCAACAAATATAGCTTTTATTATTTTATACAACCAAACATACAAATTAGGCAAGGTTTTTGGTTTACATTAATTTAATTAAAAAAATTAATATTAATATAATATATTTGTTAAATTCAATTTTTGGAATAAAATTAAAAATGAAACTCATTAAAATACTACTTAGCGCTGTTTGTTTTTTATCTATCAGTGCTTCTTATGGGCAAATAAATATTTCGGAATTAGTGCAACCCTCTAAAATTGCAACTCCGTCAGAAAATAAATTATACTTCGTAGATTTTTGGGCAACATGGTGTACCCCATGTATTCATGTTTCTAAGTATTTAACCACTTTGCAAGAGCAATACCCAAACGATTTGTACATTGTATCCTTAACTAGGGAAAACCCAGATGCAGTAAAAACTTTTTTGACAAAACATAGTACCGATTTGGCGATAGCTATAGACTATCAGAGCGAAATGTTTGACGCATATAATATTGAAAGCTTACCTCAAGGTATTTTATTTAATGCAAAAGGAGATAAACTCTGGGAAGGACGACCAGCAGATTTTAAAATCTATCATTTAAGACGATTCTTGAATCAAAATGATGACACTAGCGCACTAAGCGACTTGTTTAATATAAGAAAAATTAACACTGATGTTATTGAAGTAGAAGACGCCTTTGTACCCACTAATAATACAGAATTTGTAGAAATTGAACGCACACAACAAGATGCTGCCGATGTTAATTTTACAGCATCTTATATAGAAGTAAAAGGAGATTTGCGAAATATCCTAGCTTATGCTCTAAAAGTTTCTAGAGAACAAATACAGATTGACGATAGGCTAAATAAAAGTTATCATGCTTATTTTAAAAGAGATAGCCCTTCTGAAAAAAATATGCTTAAAGCGATTACTAAAGCACTGGATTTGAATTATAAATCATCAAAAGTTGAAGGAAGTGCTTTAGTGCTTGATGTAGAATACGCAAATTTTTGGGACCAACAACAAATTAATTGGGGATTTAATGGCGATAAATATCTTGTGGACGATTCACAAATCCAGGCAGATAATGTGAGTTTTAATAGTATTAAATATAAATTAGCTTCCGTACTAGAAATCCCAGTAGTATCGCAAGGAAAATACTATGACGCAAAACACGACTGGCAAATTCATTATAAGTATTTTGAACTAATGCAAACCGACCTAAAAGAAAACTTTGGTATAAACGCAGAGGTAAAAGCAACACAATACTTGGTGTATAAGATTACAGGAAAAGCTTTTAATTAACAATATGCTCGTAAGTAAAACCACTTAAAGAGTGTGTTTTTGTTAAGTTTTATAGTCGTCCTCTTGAAAAATAATTTGTTTCCCGTTCTAGTAAGTACCCATTAGATGTACCAATTGTTATTTAAAATCAGCTATAAATAATTTGAAATATATAGCGCAATAGAAACAACGATATAGCTTATTTTGAGTCATAATTGGTATTAGTGCTGGATTGAAAAGCTAACACCAGTTATTACTTTTAATAAACAGTTGGTTACCTAATGCGATATACGGGGTATTGCAAGTGTGCTTTTTCGTAATGTTTACTGTGCTTATGCAACCAGTCTAGCTGTGCATAAGCATTGGAAGCAAATGCTTTGTCAGTCTTTTTTTTAGTTATAAACTTTTCTTGTAGATCACTATTATTGTCTAGTAAAGTTTTCGCTTTATCTTCCCAAACATAAGGAGAAAACCCTTCTTTTTGTTGTAAAATACTGTCAAAAAAATTCCAATTAAAAAAAGAATCAGGACCCGATGGTTCCAAGGTTTCTATAAGGTATCTAAAGCCTTTTTGATTTGTTTTTACGAGATAGTCTCCTGCTCTAAATGCCACAGCCTTATTAGTGGTGTTTACTGTTGTGCTACTGTGAAGATAATGCCCTTCGTATGGAGAAGAGCGTGTATTAAATGTGTTAATTTTATACGACTCCACGGTTATTGTTGTGTCGTTTTTAAAACGTGTAAAGCTAATATTGTTTAGGGCTAGTAGTTCCATTACGTTTTCCCATCCTTGTGTAACTATGTAGGCTTTAGGTACAGTAACCTGTGTTTTTGGTACAAAGTAATTATTGTAAGTTACAGGTTTTGTAAAGGGAGCGTTGCGATTGTATTTTAGACGTTTCTGTCCTGTAAGGTCACTAGCTATTATGTTGCCTTCAAAACCTTTAAAATTAATTGTCGTATGTTTTGTTGTGTCAACCTTCCAATCTAAAGTGTAAACGCTATTGTTTTTATACGGTTTTTGAGCTGCTTTTCGGAGCTTTGCAATAGTGTCAGACTGCTCGTCGGTAATAGCAATCATGCTTTTTAGTAATTCGTATGTGCCATTTACGCGCTGTTTATAAGGTTTAAGCATGTGAGTTTCTACCATCATCCCCAAAGTATTAAATAAACTGGTATAGCCTGTTGAGTAACGTGGATAGTCCATAAATTGAGAAAAACCTGTTTCTGGAACACGATTAAAGACATTAACGTAAGGTGTAATGTCCCATTGTTTTTTTGAGAGTTTTCGTTCCAATTCTGGATGAATAACAGTATTTAAAAAGTGTCCTAAATGACCTCCCAACTTATTATGCTGTGTTAACAAATGTGTAAGTGTATATTGGTAATCTGCGCCATTACTAACATGTGTGTCAATAAAGACATCGGGTTGTACCAAGTGAAAAAGCTTTGCAAAACTGCGCGCATTTTTGCTATCTGCTTTTATAAAATCACGATTTAGGTCATAGTTTTTTGCGTTAGCCCTAAAACCGTAAGATAAAGGCCCATTTTGGTTAGTACGGCTCGTGGTATTTCTGTTTAAGCTTCCTCCAATATTATAAATAGGTATGGTTGTTAAAACGGTGTTTTTGGGGAATTCAATTTTACCCTGAACAATATCGCGATACAACATCATTGTGGCATCAATGCCGTCGGACTCTCCTGCATGTATGCCATTATTAATTAATAAAATGCGTTTGTGTTTTCTTATCGTTTCAAAATTAAATTTAGCGTCAGGGTTTAAAGTCACTAGTTGTAAAGGCTCACCGGAGTCTGTACTGCCTATAGTTTGTATGTGTATTTCAGGATAGCTAGTTGCCAAAGCCTTGTAATACCTCATGGTTTGCTTGTAAGTTGCTGTTTCTAAGCCATTGGAAGCTTCAAAAACAGTCGTAAAATCGCTAATTGTAGGTGCCGTATTTTTACAACATGCGATTATTAAAACGACGCTCAGTAGTGCTATTTTTTTCATAATGTTGGCATGATATAAGTGAATTCTTACAACTTGGTTCATAGATTTTTAATTCCTAAAATTTAACTATACAAGGTCAAACTTAATCAATTTCTAACACAATGCATTTGTGCTTGCTTATAATAACTGTATTTTTGCCGCTTGTTAAAATAATAACAACGTATATGACAGAGTTTATTAAAGCCCGCACAGCAAATGCTAAAAACGATATTTTAAGCGGACTAACCGTAGCTTTAGCCTTAGTGCCAGAGGCCGTTGCCTTTGCCTTTGTAGCAGGAGTAGATCCTCTAGTAGGCTTGTACGCAGCGTTTATGATTGGACTAATCACGTCTGTTTTTGGGGGACGACCAGGGATGATAAGCGGTGCAACAGGCGCTTTGGCTGTTGTAATGGTACATTTAGTTTCGGAGGGCAATGCCATTGGTGAGGGGCTAGGCTTATATTATTTGTTTGCTACCGTTATTTTAATGGGGTTAATACAAGTGTTGGCAGGAGTTTTTAAACTAGGTAAGTTTGTACGTTTAATTCCGCATCCTGTAATGATGGGCTTTGTTAATGGTCTTGCTATTGTTATATTTTTGTCACAGATTAACCTATTTAAGGTTATGGATAATGGCGATAAGGTTTGGCTTCAAGGAGCTCCGTTATGGACAATGCTAGGTTTAGTGGCTTTAACTATGGGCATTATGTTTGGACTGCCTAAACTTACCAAAAAAATACCCGATGCTCTAGTTGCAATAGTTGTGGTTTCTGGAATTGTGATTTTTGGAGAGCTAGACGTGGCAACCGTAGGAAGTTTTATTCGCGACGGGGGTGGAGAAGGACTTAAAGGAGGGCTTCCGAGTTTTCAATTTGATATATTTAATAACATTCCAATCACTTGGGAAACCTTGGTTTTTATTGGCCCTTATGCCTTGATACTTGCTGCAATTGGTTTAATAGAGTCTTTAATGACCTTAAACTTGATAGATGAACTAACAGAAACACGAGGGAACTCCAACCGTGAGTGCGTTGCCCAAGGAAGTGCTAATATTATTACAGGTCTTTTTGGTGGTATGGGTGGTTGTGCTATGATCGGGCAATCTATTATAAACATAAAAGGTGGCGGTCGCACACGGCTATCGGGTATTGTTGCTGCACTAGCTTTGCTTACTTTTATAGTATTTGCATCTGGTTGGATAGAACAAGTGCCTATTGCTGCTTTAGTAGGGGTTATGTTTATGGTTGTTATTGGTACTTTTGCGTGGAGTAGTTTTAGGATTTTAAACAAAATTCCTTTTTCCGATGGCATTGTTTTAGTTGCAGTATCATCTTTAACGGTTGTTTTTGATTTAGCGATTGCTGTAATTTCGGGGGTTATTATTAGTGCTTTGGTATTTTCGTGGGAAAATGCCAAGCGCATTCGTGCCCGCAAATACTTGAAAGAAGACGGAACTAAAGTTTATGAAATTTGGGGCCCTTTATTTTTTGGAAGTATACAGGCGTTTAACACTAAGTTTGATGTAAAAAACGACCCTAACACTGTAGAAATAGACTTTATGGAGTCTCGCGTAAGTGACCACTCTGCATTGGAAGCCTTATTTAATTTAGTTGAAAAATACCAAGCGGCTGGCAAAACGTTACACATTAAGCATTTGAGTGAAGACTGCAAAGTGTTATTAGTAAAGGCCTCATCCAAGTTAGCTAATGTAATACAAGATAGCGTCGATGACCCTAGGTATCATGTTATGGCAAAGGCGCTTAAATAAAAAAAACAATAAAAGCACATATTATGGTTATCTCTTTTATTGTTTTTTAAATCACGCTACCAGTATCAATTTATCTTTGAAATCCTAGCTTTCGGGTTGTCTTTTTGGCTAAAAATTGTTGCAATTGGTTGTTGTAGGAGGTAATAATACTATCAAACAAATCATCTAGGAAAGGGATGTAAGATTTTGAATCGCCTTTAATAATTTCGAACTCTTTAGTGCCATGGGATGACTTTATATTAAAATTACCATTACTATTTTTTCTAAACATTAAATGTGCTAAAATTAATTCTTCTGGTAAGGTTTCGGGTGCTTTACAAACCGTTAGCCCAATTCCAAAGTGCCAGTAATGATCTTGCTGTAAACGAATGGCATGAATTAAAGCGGACTGTACTAGGTCGAACCCTGTTTTAGCGTCTATCCTATATAACGAGAATTGACTGTCAGGAACTTGGTAATAGGCCTTAAGTTCTTTTACGATTTCTATTGAAATAAGATGGCAATCGGTTTTATAATCTTCAAAGTTTTTTTGTGCATTGTCATACGCATTACACAGTTCATGAAATTTTGATGTTTCCATATAGTTATTAAATAAGATGTTATAAATTTAAGTGTTTTTAATACGAACACTTTTGGGAACAAGTTTGGTATAGTCTCCATTATTTCTAATTACATCGCGCACAATGGAAGATGCAATATACGATGTTTTTGCTGCGGTTAGCAAAAACACAGTTTCTATTGGAGCTAAATCTCTATTGGTATGTGCAATTGCTTTTTCAAACTCAAAATCGGCAGGATTGCGTAAGCCTCGTAAAATAAATTTGGTGTTAATTTTTTTGCAAAAATCTACGGTTAAGCCCTTGTAAGAAACCACTTTTACTTTAGGCTCGTTGGCAAAGGCTTGTTCTATAAACTCGATACGCTCTTGTAAGGAAAACATATATTTTTTGGCTGCATTGACACCAATAGCAACTGTAACTTCGTCAAAAAGCTTAACGCCGCGTTTTATGATATCGTAATGCCCTAAGGTTAGAGGATCAAACGACCCGGGAAAAATAGCTTTTTTCATAAGTATTTGTTATGATTTAATAATAATTTTGCAAAATGGCTTTTAAAAATAAATCCTATCAAATATAATTTTTTTAATTCAATTCTAGGGCTTTGTGTTTTGAAATAATAAAGCTTCTTTAATAGCATTATCAAATAATTCTTCCAAAGAAATTCCTGCAGCTAGCGCTTGTTGTGGCAAAATACTTTCTTTAGTAAGCCCCGGAACAGTGTTAATTTCTAGAAAATAAGGGTGTTCGTTTTTAAAAATAAACTCTGCTCTACTAAAGCCTTTAAGCTTTAGGGTTTTATAAATTTGTTTTGCTAAGACAGTTACTTTTTTCGCCATAGTATCGCTAATGCGAGCGGGGGTAATTTCTTTAGACTGCCCTAAGTATTTTGCTTTGTAATCAAAAAAGTCATTGTCTGTTACAATCTCTGTGATAGGAAGTACTGTTATCTCCCCCTTGTATGTAATGACCCCAACAGAAACTTCTACACCATCTAAAAACGATTCAATAATAATTTCATTATCTTCTTTAAAAGCCGTTTGTATTGCAACGTTTAATGCTTCTTTTTTATGTACTTTGGTAATACCATAACTGCTACCAGATTTATTAGCTTTAACAAAGCAAGGAAGGCCTACCTTAGCTATAATAGCATCTTGATCTACAGCATCGCCTAAGTTTAGGTAATATGATGCCGCGGTTTTTATGCCATAATGTTTTAAAGCACTTAGGCAATCTCGTTTATTAAATGTTAGTGCAGCTTGATACATATTGCATGACGTGTGCGGAATGTTTAAAAGCTCAAAATAGCCTTGCATATAGCCGTCTTCTCCAGGTGCACCGTGAATGGCATTAAAAACGCAGTCGAACTCAAGAACATTACTAGGGAGTTTAACAGAAAAGTTAGCTTTATTTACAGCGTGTTCTATAGTATTGGCGTCTACATATACCCATTTATCTTTAAAAATATGAATGCAATAGGCATTATATTTGTCTTTATTTAAGGTGTTGTAAACGACAGTCCCACTCTTTAATGAAATATGATATTCGCTAGAATATCCGCCCATAATTATGGCTATGTTTTTTTTCATTTTAAACAGAATTTAGTTTGAAGTATTTTGCAAACTTTAAATAGTTAAATGTTGTGTAAAAATATCATTTATTTATGCCAAACTAAGACTAGCCTTATGTTTTTTTTTAATAAAGTATCGTTTAGAATACAATTAAAACTCATGAAATTAAAAACTAAACATAAACAAAGGGTTAAAATCATAAATTTGTTTAATTTTGTTAATAGCAAACATTTACAATGCAAATCATTAAATTCCTTACGAGTAAAGTTTTTTTTAAACAACTTGTACTAGCTGTTTTGGCAGTTGTACTGCTATGTTTTTTTATTTTGTTATGGCTAAAATCATACACTAACCATGGCGATTTTGTTAAGGTGCCAAACCTTAAAGGGAAGGCACTTGATATTGTGGAAAAAGAACTGAAAGAAAAAGGATTAACCTTAAAGGTTCAAGATTCAGCCAATTATAATCCTAAATACCCTAAGCACTCTGTTATTAATCAATTACCCTTAGCAGATGCTTCTGTAAAAGAAAACAGAAAAATTTACGTCGTTCTCAATCCTTCAGGATATAAAAAGGTAGAAGTACCAAACATTATAAGGCGTACCATAAGACAGGCCAAACCAAGGTTGGAAGCCTTAGGCTTTGTTGTAGGTGATATTACTTATGTCGATGATATTGGTAAAGATGAGGTTGTACGAATAATGCACAAAGGTAAATCTATAGACCCAGGACTTATGCTAGAAAAAACGACCACCATAGATTTGGTTTTAGGAAACGGACAGCGCAATAACAATTAGCCTATGGACGTAGATAATACGCTACCAAGTGATAATACGGACTTATATGAGCATTACCATTTTACTGCGGTAAAAGGACAACAGCCATTACGTATTGATAAATACTTAATGAATTTTATTGAAAATGCAACACGAACCAAAATACAAGCAGCAGCAAAGCAAGGGAGTATTTACGTGAATGGCGTTGCTGTAAAGTCTAACTATAAAGTAAAACCTTTTGACGAGGTTAAAGTTTTATTTACACATCCACCTTACGAAAACTTATTAACTCCAGAAAACATCTCTATAGATATTGTTTACGAAGATGACGAGTTATTGGTTGTTAATAAACCAGCAGGTATGGTTGTGCACCCTGGACACGGCAATTATTCGGGCACTTTAATTAATGGCTTGATATTTCATTTTCATAATTTACCTAAAAACTCAGATCAGCGTCCCGGCTTAGTACACCGTATCGATAAAGATACTAGTGGTTTACTTGTGGTTGCAAAAACAGAGCAGAGTATGGTACACTTGTCAAAACAATTTTTTGATAAAACAAGCGATAGAGATTATATAGCACTTGTATGGGGAAATGTAGAAAATGATAAAGGAACTATAGAAGGACATATTGGGCGACACCCAAAAAATCGTTTGCAAAACACTGTTTTTGAGGGAGACGACGCAGATCAAAAAGGAAAACCTGCCATAACACACTATACGGTTTTAGAACGGTTAGGCTATGTAACACTGCTCTCTTGTAAGCTAGAAACAGGACGTACACACCAAATTAGAGTACATCTGAAACATATAGGGCACACCCTATTTAATGACCAGCGTTATGGAGGTGAGCGCATTTTAAAAGGAACTACATTTACAAAGTATAAGCAGTTTGTAGATAATTGTTTTAAAATACTACCGCGCCAAGCCTTGCATGCTAAAACCTTAGCCTTTACACATCCAAAATCTGGAGAACGACTCTCTTTTTCTGCAAACCTCCCAAACGATATGGAACAATGTATTAACAAATGGCGCACATACTCTAAGCACATAGATGGCTAAATTTCTTTTTTAGCTATAAAACGACTAGAAATAAATTTAGTTATAAGTTTTAAAACTAAGGACTTAATTGTAAATTTGTAATATAGCTTAGGTTAAGCTATAACTTTTTTATCTAAACACCTATGAAACTAGTTATCTCCCCTGCTAAATCCTTAAACTTTGAAACTAAAGTGCCTACAACTTTGGCTACAGAATGTACGTTTTTGAAAGAGTCTAAACGGATTAATACGCTACTTAAAAAAAAATCGGCTAAGAGTTTATCAAAGTTAATGCATATTTCTGAAGCTCTTGGAGAGCTAAATTATACTCGTAACCAAACTTGGCAATTACCTTTTACAACAGATAATGCTAGGCAAGCTATCTACACGTTTAATGGCGACGTTTATCAAGGATTAGACGCCTATACAATTACAGAAAAAGATGCATTGCACAGATTACAAAATTCCGTAAGAATTCTATCAGGCTTATATGGTTTACTAAAACCAATGGACTTGATACAGGCTTATCGGTTGGAAATGGGAACGAAATTTCCTGTTGGCGTCAATAAAAATTTATACGCGTTTTGGAAACATAAAATTACAACGCAATTAAATAATGAACTAGAACATAACGAACTGTTTTTGAACTTAGCAAGTAATGAGTATTTTAAGGCTATTGACGTAAAAGCGTTAAAAGTACCCGTAATAACAGTGCATTTCAAAGATCTTAAAAACGGAACCTATAAAGTCATTTCATTTTTTGCAAAACAAGCTAGAGGTGCTATGGCAAGATATGTTGTTGACACTGATGCAACGACCTTAAACGACCTTAAAGGGTTTAACTACCAAGGCTACGCTTTTAGCGACACAATGTCTACCAATACAGACTTAGTGTTTATTAGGTAAACTAACGCTAAACTTTAGCTATAGAATTAACATAACTGCTATGAATATCTTGAAGATTTTTTAATTCTTTTCTAAATACACGTAAAAACTCTTTTCCGGGAAGTTTGGTGTTTTCTAGATTAAAGCAATCGCTATTTAGTTTATCAATATGCAATCGTAGTAATTTAGCACGCTTTAGTTTTAAATTTAAGTCGCTTTCCGTTTCTATTTCGGTAACCTTAGGTACTAAACTTAGGGCGTTCATAACCAACCTATCCGCATAAATATTAATAGGTTTCTTAGAGCGGTGTAAAGAAATTACATCAGTATCATAAGTAATATAGGAAACAATACGACGCGATAAATTAAAAATCTCTATCGATTTTTTGAAAATACCTAATTTTGTAATATTTACCTGCTGCATTCTTACTTGTTGTACTTACAAAATTAACTTCAAAACTATAGAGTTATATTTAAAATTTAAAGCAAAACACATATATTAATTTAATTTTTAATATATTTAAAGCTTAAAACATAAATATATGAACATAGATGCCGTTAATTGGAAAATATTGCAATGCCTACAAGAAAACTCAAGAATGTCTAACACTCAAATAGCAAAACAAGTAGGGGTTAGCTCTCCAGCTGTAGCAGAACGCATACGTAAACTAGAAGATGCAGAAATTATTGAGGGGTATAGCACCCAAGTGTCTTATTTTGAAACAGGGCACCAA
The DNA here is from genome assembly GCA_938011315.1 of uncultured Flavobacteriaceae bacterium. GTDB lineage: Bacteria > Bacteroidota > Bacteroidia > Flavobacteriales > Flavobacteriaceae > AU392. Next base: position 6,493 of record CALLUG010000045.1, on the reverse strand, counting down.
CTAAAAGCAATTATCAGTGTCCGTGCATTTATGGGACGCCTAAAACCATTTTTAGAAAAAGTAATCACTTTTGATGAAGTTGTAAATTGCTACCGAATAACAGGAAACGAAAATATTGTTATGGAGGTTATTTTAAAAAATCAAAAGCACCTCGAACAGTTTATTGACCAACTCATTACTTACGGCGAAACAAAAACCCAAATAGTCCTTTCTGAAGTTGTAAAAAATAACCCGATAACTATTTAATTTAAGTTCGATGTAAAAACTGATTTTTTTGGTAAAGTAAAGCAATTCAACTTTTCTGTAATCTAGATGATTTTATAAAAGAACTTGATCGTATTTCAACAAAATAGTATTCTTAGATGTTTACCTAAGATGAAAATCTTTTAGGCCCAACTCATGATAATTGAAAATTAACCCCAGCTACTTAATAATTAAATAGCTAGGGCTTTGCTTGTACTCAAGGTGGGAATCGAACCCACACTCCCGAAAGAACTGGATTTTGAATCCAGCGCGTCTACCAGTTCCGCCACTTGAGCTTTTCGTAGAAAGTTACTAAAACTGAAATGCAAAGCTATAAAATAAATTACGTTAATCGGTAAAAATTAGTAGGTTTTGTATGTGTGCTATCTAAATAAATGTCTAAATTTGCAAACTGTTTTAATTAAAGTGATTTTAATTGCTTACAAAACAATAAAATACAATGCTAAATACACAACCTAAAGCTAAAATATTTGCATGTACACAAAGCAAATTTCTTGGCGAACATATTGCTAAAGCATTTGGAGTTAATTTAGGTAACGTCATTACCTCGACCTATAGCGATGGTGAGTTTCAACCCTCATTTGAGGAATCTATTAGAGGAGCACGAGTATTTTTAATAGGCTCTACAAATCCAAGTTCAGAAAACTTAATGGAGCTCTTATTAATGTTAGATGCTGCAAAACGAGCTTCGGCTAGACATATTACTGCGGTAATTCCTTATTTTGGTTGGGCAAGACAAGATAGAAAAGACAAACCAAGAGTTCCTATTGCAGCCAAGTTAATAGCCAAAATGTTAGAAACAGCAGGTGCTACACGTATTATTACAATGGACTTGCACGCCGACCAAATACAAGGATTTTTTGAAAAACCCGTAGATCACTTGTTTGCCTCAACTATATTTTTGCCTTATCTAAAAAAACTAAACCTAAATAATTTAACAATCGCTTCTCCAGATATGGGAGGGTCTAAAAGAGCTTACGCCTATTCCAAAGCACTAGAGAGTGACGTGGTAATTTGTTATAAACAAAGAGAAAAAGCAAACGTGATTTCTCATATGGAACTTATTGGAGATGTTACTGGCAAAAATGTAATTCTTGTCGATGATATGGTAGATACTGCAGGTACACTAACAAAAGCAGCAGACGTAATGGTAGAAAGAGGAGCTTTAAGCGTTAGAGCTATTTGCACACATCCCATTTTGTCAGGCAATGCTTACGAAAAAATTAACAACTCCAAACTAGAAGAGTTAATTGTAACCGACTCAATTCCACTATCTCAAAAAAGCGATAAAATAAGAGTCTTAACTTGCGCAGATTTGTTTGCGTCAGTAATGATAAAAGTGCATGAAAACGAATCGATTAGCTCAAAATTTTTAATGTAAATAAGTAACTTAATTATTAATATAAATTTTTTCAATGAAATCAATTACAATCAATGGATCTAAAAGAGAAAGCGTAGGCAAAAAGTCAACAAAGGCCTTACGTAATGCTGGACAGGTACCTTGCGTATTATACGGAGGAGACCAAGCAGTACATTTCTCGGCAAATGAATTGGCATTCTCCAAACTAGTATATACCCCTAATGCGCATACTGTTGTGATTGCCTTAGATGGAGGAGAAACTTTTGAAGCCGTACTTCAAGATATTCAATTTCATCCCGTAACAGATAAAATTCTACATATCGATTTTTATCAATTATTTAAAGATAAAGAAATTGCAATGGATATTCCTGTTGCTTACTCCGGAAATTCCAAAGGTGTACTAAATGGAGGTAACCTACGTAAAAACAGACGTAAACTGCGTGTTAAGGCCATACCTGCCAATCTTCCAGATACTATAGAAGTCGATATTACACCCTTAAAAATAGGAAGTAAATTATACCTTTCAGAATTGTCAACCGATGCGTATAGATTTTTACACTCAGATAATACGGTTGTATGTCAAGTAAAACGCTCTAGAGTTTCCGTGGTCGATACAGAAGACGATGACGAAACAACAGAAGCTTCAGAAACAACAGAAGCAACTAAAGAATAAATTCACTTTAGTACTCCTAAAAAAAAGCATTCTACAAATTCGTAGGATGCTTTTTTAGTTTCTTACAAGTATGAAGAACACATTACATATACGCTGGTAAAATTACAGAAAAGCCATCCTGAATGCTACACCAATAATTGGTATAATAAATAAAAAAGTAACTTAGGCTAAATTGCAAAGCAGGTTTTGTACCTTTGCCTTACACTATACGTTATAGCATATGAGTACCGAAACAGCCTCAACACACCCTCCTAAACATCAAGCAAAACCAAAATGGCTTCGCGTTAAGCTTCCAACAGGAAAAAAATACACAGCACTTCGAGGCTTAGTAGATAAGTATCAATTAAACACAATTTGCACTTCCGGAAGTTGCCCTAATATGGGAGAGTGCTGGGGAGAGGGTACAGCTACTTTTATGATTTTAGGCAATATTTGCACACGATCTTGTGGGTTTTGTGGCGTAAAAACGGGACGTCCAGAAACAGTAGATTGGGACGAACCTGAAAAAGTAGCTCGATCTATAAAAATTATGCAAATTAAACACGCAGTGCTAACCAGTGTAGATAGAGATGATATAAAAGATATGGGAAGTATTATGTGGGCAGAAACTGTAAAAGCAGTACGTAGAATGAACCCTAATACAACTATAGAAACGCTAATTCCAGATTTTCAGGGGATAACACAGCATATTGATCGGATTATAGCTGTTGCTCCAGAAGTGGTTTCGCATAATATGGAAACCGTAAGAAGGTTAACACGAGAAGTGCGCATACAGGCAAAATACGATAGGAGTCTTGATGTTTTAAAATACCTAAAAAAACAAGGACAAAGACGCACCAAAACAGGAATTATGCTTGGTCTAGGAGAACAAAGAGAAGAAGTTATAGAAACACTCCATGACTTAAAAGAAGCCAAAGTAGATGTCGTAACCATAGGACAATACCTGCAGCCTAGTAAAAAGCATCTTCCCGTAAAACAATTTATAACACCCGATCAGTTTGCCGAATATAAAGACATTGGGCTAAACTTAGGGTTTCGTCATGTAGAAAGTAGTGCCTTGGTAAGATCCTCTTATAAAGCACAAAAACATATTAATTAATAATGATTAATGTTGCTATAAATGGGTTTGGACGTATTGGCAGGCGTGTATTTAGGCTATTACATGCACACAAACACATTAGGGTAGTTGCCATTAATGACCTCTCGGACACTAAAACATTAAGCCATTTACTAAAATATGATAGTATTCACGGTATTTTTGAAGCAGATATAAGTTATACCGAACAACATATTATAGTAAATCACAAACAAATACCATTACTCAACTCGCCCCAATTAGCCGATTTATCTTGGCAGGCTTACCATGTTGATTTTGTAATAGAGGCAACAGGGAAATTTAAAACATCGCAACACTTAGAGCAGCATATCAGCAATGGTGCCAAACGCGTTATTCTGTCCGTACCACCTACAGACGATGCTATAAAAACTATTGTTTTGGGAGTGAATCAAAACACACTTACTCGTAAGGATACTATCATATCTAACGCTTCATGCACTACAAACAACGCAGCTCCAATGATTGCGATTATTAACAAACTTTGTGGCATAAAGCAGGCCTATATTACAACAGTTCATTCCTACACTACAGATCAAAGTTTGCACGACCAACCACATCGCGATTTGCGTCGTGCTAGAGCAGCAGGGCAATCTATAGTTCCTACTACCACGGGCGCTGCTAAGGCTTTAACCAAAATATTTCCAGAACTACATAAGCATATTGGAGGTTGTGGAATTAGAGTTCCTGTTGCTAACGGCTCCTTAACCGATATTACTTTTAATGTAAATCGTAGCGTAAGCGTTAGCGGTATTAACAAAGCCTTTAAAACCGCAGCCAATACTACATACAACACTATCCTGCAATATACAGAAGACCCAATAGTATCTGTCGATATTGTAGGTAATACTCATTCTTGTGTTTTTGATTCGCAAATGACTTCGGTTATTGGAAATATGGTGAAAATAATTGGTTGGTACGATAACGAAACAGGGTACTCTAGTCGTATTATCGATTTGATAATGTATATGTCAAAATTATAATAATATCCAGAAAATCTTTTTTAAATATTAGACGTAAAATACGTTTAAAACAAAAACAGTATTAGCTAATCACTTCTTAAATTCACTTTAGTTAATTGATTATTAACTACATAATTTATGTTTTTTTTTTCGTTATTTTTTTGAATAAAAGTTGCAAGTTTCATTTTTTTTTTTAGACTTGCATTGTTAATGATGAGTTTTGAGCTATTGAAAGTTTTTCAAATACCGATTTCGAAGACAATTTTGTTAGTATTAACAGCACTTATTTTTATAACAATTAAAAAAATAAGTGTTAATTTTTAAATGTATTTTGTTTAACCCATTCGATTGCTTTGCAGTAATCGATATAAAATTCTAAGACTTATGAAAAAAATGTTATTTATTTGTTCAACTATTTTAATCTTTTTCTTATCTCATTCTACAGTTCAAAATTCGTATGCTCAAAAATTGAATTTTGAATGTAAAGGATCCACGGGGCATTGTCTCGAAACTGAAACAGTGGTGTATGTTGGAAGGGCTCATGCTACCGACAATGTTCTTGATACAGTTATTATAAAACGTTAACTATTAAATTATATATTATGAGAAAAACAAAAATTTTCACTTTTTGCCTCTTATTTGTAATGGCTATTTTTTTTAACAGTAATGCACAAGTAGCAGAGCAGAATTTTAGGTGCGATGGGTCTGTTGGGCATTGTTTTGAATATAAGGAAGTTATTTACAGAGGAATATTGAAATTAAAAGGAAACACACTAAAAATTAATTAAAAATGAAAAAAACAGTTTTAAAATTATTCGTATTTGCTATAGTATTTAGCAGCATAGTATTTGCTAATTTTGTGAATATTCAAGCTCAAACAGATCCACTAGGGCTTTGCCCTGATGGTAAGGCAGCATGTGCAATGTCAAAAGATGGTAAAAAGGTATGGCACAAAGGAAACGCAGATACTATTGAAATCTTTGAAGGTTATTTTTTAAACAAAGTAATCAAATAACGGCAGTATAAGGTGGTGTTAATAAGTTGGCACCATCTTATATTATTAAAACATTGATTTTTATGAAAACTAAGCTTATAACCTCAATTTTTATAGCCGTTCTTTTGGCACTTGTAGTACTTGTATTTTTTTTCAACAAAAAAGAGGATAATAAAACTGTAATAAGTTTAAGACAGGAAAGAGTAATTAAACCGTTATTGCACAAGCCCAATTTTGAGATGAGGTTTAATTTTACGCCCAATTTTTTAAAAGCAAACGATACAACGTTAAGCTTACTAAATTACAATACCCAAAAAGTGCTACTCATAGACCAAAATGCACGTGTTTACGATAGTCTTGGTGGTGGTAGAGGCGAAGGTCCAATGGAAACTGACAGGATGTATAATTACGAATTTAATCAAGATGATTTTTACTTTTTTGACGTCTCTAATGCCTCAATAGTCAAATCTTCAAGACAAACAGAGGAGCCAAGCATATATTACCGAGATAGCTTAAGAATTGAGCATGCACAAAGAATTGCAGATAACGATTTTATAATTTTATACAAAGATATAAACAGGCACATCGCTTTTAGTAAAATTAATATCAATGCTAAAAGTAATCACTTGTTACAGAGCGTTAATTTGAGCTTTCCTAAAAAGAGAGACAGTTGGTGGTTGTTTGATGGCGTGTTTGACAAAGACCAAGAAAACAACATAATATATATGACTTACTTTTCGGACAATCTTTTAAAAATTGACCCTGATGGTAGTTTAATATATAATGTCGATTTAATTCACGACACACCATTAATAGAATTAACATACCAAGGTGAAATGATATTTCCTAGTGCCAATACTTATGAGTCGGCGTTAGACACTGCCATAGATTTGAATTATATTTATGTCCTCTCAAATGTTTCTAACAAAGGTGATAAAGGCAAAAGAGTAATTGACGCCTACATTACTGGTAACGGGTCTTATTCGCATAGCTATATTTTGCCCAATATAGCTCAAGACAATAAACCCTTGGAGATAGAGGTTATGCAAAATACGTTTATTGTGCTTTATGAAGATTCTATTCAAAAATTTAGTTTTGATTAATACTAAAATGAGGAGGATATTAT
>CALLUG010000044.1 GCA_938011315.1 uncultured Flavobacteriaceae bacterium | reverse complement strand
AATAATTTAAAATTTTATTTAGTAAAAGGCACAGCAATACGAGTAGTGCCCCAGCCCATATGAAGATGAACACCATCGGAAGACTCTTTAAACGTCATTGAAAATGCCTCTAAAACTGTAGCATCAGAGGATACAGGTACGGTTAATCTAGCCACATCGTTAGCTTCCTTATAAAAATAAGCACCCCAAGCATTTAGGTCGGAGTTTATAATTACGGTCCACTCTTTGTCTCCTGGTATTGTAGCCAAACTATAAGTACCAGCCTTAATTGTGGTACCTCCTAATTTCATGTCTACATAAAATGTAATTTCAACCGATTCGTTAGCGCCAGTTCTCCAAACTTTTCCGTTAGGAGCAAGTTCGCTTAAGGCTCTTCCTTTAAGTTGAGGTCTACTGTAAGCTACTTTTACTAGTTTGTTAGTTTCTCTATAATCGGCAGGAAAAGCAGTAACGTCCATTGGACTACTATCTAACTTAGAAAATTCTTGTGCATTTACATTAACAGACAAGCTTATTGTTAAGGCTAAAACTACTGTAGTGATAAAAGATGATTTTTTCATAATTGTGTTTGAGTTATTTAAATTTAGTTACTTTTTAAAAGGAATTGCTATACGTGTGTTTGCCCAACCCATATGCAGGTGTACACCGTCTTTAGCCTCTTCAAAAGCCATAGAAAATGCTTCTAATGATTCTTTTGCTGTTGTTACAGGGACACTTAATCTAGCAATGTCATCTGTTTCTTTGTAATAATAAGATCCCCATGCGTTAAGTTGAGAATTAATAATTACAGTCCATGTCTTGTCGCCAGGGATAGTTGCTAAGCTATAAGTTCCTGCTTTAATAGTGGTGTCACCTAAGCTCATGTCTGTATAAAACATAATTTCTGCAGACTCGTTAGCTCCTGTTCTCCAAACTTTTCCTTTAGGCGCAAGAGAGTCAAGAACTCTACCATTAAGTTGTGGTCTGCTGTAGCGTACCTTAATAAGTTTGTTTGCGTCTCTATGATCGCTAGGAAATGCAGCAACATCCATTGGGCTTTTGTCAAGACCTCTAAAGGCTACGTCTGAAGGTGTTGTTTTAGTAGCTGTTGCTTCTTTTTTAGTTTCTTTAACCTCTTGTTTTGCTTCTTGCTTACAAGAAAAAGCAACACATAGGATACTTAGTAAAATTAATTTTTTCATGTTAGTTTAATTTTGGTTGTTATTAATTATAAAAATAGTTAGCTTATATAGTCGTGTTAGTAAGCTAAACTTACATGAAAGAATGTTTTGTACTTTAAAAATGATTATAAAGTGTTAGAGTATCTGCAAATGACAAGCTTAATTAAGTTTATGTTTAATTATTGAGTAACTTACTAATGCGTTGTATCGCTTCAGTAAGCTTTTCTTGCGAAGCGGCATATGAAATACGAATACAGTCGGGGTTTCCAAATGCCTCGCCTGTTACCGTAGCCACGTGAGCTTCTTCTAGCAGTAACATTGAGAAATCGCTAGCCGAACTAATTGTTTTGCCTTTAATTGTTTTTCCTATATAATAGGAAATGTCTGGAAATACATAAAAAGCACCTTCAGGAATATTGGTTTTAAACCCAGTAATAGCGTTAAGTAATTTTAATACAAGATTGCGGCGTAGCTTAAACTCATCAATCATATACTGCAATTGGCTTGGTGCTGCTTGCATGGCAGCAATGACAGCGCGTTGCGCTATACTATTTGCACCGCTTGTAACTTGCCCTTGCATTTTGGTACATGCACGAGCCACCCAATCTGGCGCGCCTATAAAGCCAATACGCCAGCCCGTCATAGCAAATGCTTTAGAAACCCCATTTACGGTAATAGTGCGATCGTACATATCGCTAAACTGGGCAATGCTAAAATGACCTCCTACAAAATTAATATGCTCATATATCTCGTCAGAAACAACATAAATATCAGGGTGTTTTTGTAAAACGTCTGCCAATGCTCTAAGCTCATCTTTACTGTATACTGAGCCACTAGGGTTGCATGGCGAACTAAACCAAAGCATTTTTGTTTTTGGCGTAATTGCTGTTTCTAACTGTTCGGGAGTAATCTTAAAATCGGTATCTAATAATGTTTTAACTTCTACGGGTACACCTTCATTAAAACGTATAATATCACTATAGCTTACCCAATACGGACAGGGTAAAATTACTTCATCTCCAGGGCTTATCATAGCAGCAGCAATGTTTGCTAACGATTGCTTTGCTCCCGTAGAGACTACTATTTGCGAACGATTATAGTTAAGGGTATTATCTCTTTTAAACTTAGTAATAATAGCATCCTTTAAGTCTGCATAACCATCTACAGGGGTGTAAGCGTTGTAGTTATCATTGATTGCAGCAATAGCGGCATCTTTTACAAATGGGGGAGGATTGAAATCTGGCTCACCTAAGCTTAGGCCTATAACGTCTTTACCTTGTTCTCTTAGCATTCTAGCCTTTACTGCCATTGCTAGGGTTTGAGATGTAGAGAGCTTATTTATTCTGTCAGATAGTTTATGAGTCATTGAAAATAATTAGATGCTTAACGCTGGTTTTTTACCCATTAATTTAAGGTGCTTAAAGTGTGCAATAATAGCTTTTCCTGCGGTTTTGTATTCGTGATAGGGCAAATTAAATTCTTGTGCAGTTTCTTTTACGATTTTTGCAATTTTGCCATAATGGATATGAGATATATGAGGGAAAATATGATGCTCTACTTGGTGATTTAGTCCTCCTGTAAAATAATTAATAATTTTACTACGAGGCGAAAAGTTGACCGTCGTTTTAAGCTGATGTATTGCCCAAGTATTCTTTAAGGTGCCATCTTCACTTGGTATAGGCATCTCTGTATCTACAATAATATGTGCTAATTGAAATACAATACTCAATATTAAACTTGCTGAATAATGCATAATAAAGAAACCTAAAAGAACTTTCCACCAGCTAATATCTAAAATAACTAAAGGTAGGACAATCCAAATTAATAGATATAGAATTTTTGAAATCACTAGCTTGCTCCAATTGGCAATTGGGTTGGGAAATTTTCCGTACGATAATTTACGCTGCATATAGCGCTTCATTTGTTGCCAATCTGTAGTAATAGCCCAATTAATCGTTAAAAAACCGTACAACAGTATGGAGTAATAATGTTGAAACTTATGGTGCCATTGCCACTCGGAATGTTCTGTAAATCGTAGTACACGGCCTGCGTCTAAATCTTCGTCATGTCCATGTACATTTGTATAAGTATGATGCAGTACATTATGTTGTACTTTCCAGTTGTAGGTATTACCTGCAAGAATATAAATACTACTCCCCATTAATCGGTTAACCCACTCCTTGTTAGAGTACGATCCGTGGTTGCCATCGTGCATAACATTCATTCCAACGCCTGCCATGCCTATACCCATAACAATAGTTAAAAGGAGTTGCACCCAACCCGGAAGGTTGAGCGTTAAAATTAAAAAGTAAGGGAGTAAAAATAAAGTAAACATAACTACTGTCTTAACCCAAAGTTTCCAGTTGCCTGTTCGTTTAATGTTATTCTCTTTAAAGTAATTATTAACGCGTTTATTTAAGGTTCTAAAAAACTTTGCCGAGTCTACTCTAGAGAATGATATTGTGCGTTCTTTCATAAAAAAATGTTATATAAATTAGGGTTGGTGTACCTTAGTTTATTTACGCTGCAAATATAATTAAAATAATATCTGCTTCATCTTTCTTGTTTTAATATTTATAGACATAATACTGTATTTTTGTAAAAATAATACTAGCCATGGAACTCATCTTAAATTATTTTCCAAACTTAACAACAGAACAGCAGGGCCAATTGCTGCAGTTATACGATTTGTATATGGATTGGAATTCAAAAATTAACGTGATTTCTAGAAAAGATATTGAAGACCTCTATTTACACCATGTTTTACATTCTTTAGGTATTGCTAAGGTTATCGATTTTAAGCCTAATACCAAAATTATGGATGTTGGTACAGGTGGAGGTTTTCCGGGTGTGCCCTTAGCTATCTTATATCCTGATTGCCAATTTAACCTTGTAGATAGCATTCAGAAAAAACTAAAAGTGGTAGATGCTGTTGCAGAAAAATTGAAGTTAACCAATATTACAACAACACATAAAAGAGTAGAAAGCATAACCGAAACCTACGATTTTATTGTAAGTCGTGCCGTTACAGCAATGCCTACCTTTGTATCTTGGGTCAAGCATAGCGTTGCCAAAAAAAGTAATCACGAGCTTAAAAACGGAATTTTATACTTAAAAGGTGGCGACTTAACTAATGAGCTAGAGCCTTATCCTAAAGCAAGCGTATTTAATTTAAGTACTTACTTTGAAGCTCCTTTTTTTGAAACAAAAAAAGTAGTCCATTTGCCCTTAAAATTTAAAAAATGATTGAATTTTAGTAGGCAGATGGATGAAGCTCTTTATAGAAATTAAAAAAGTTATAAACGCATATAAGAATTAATTTAGCCTAAATACATATCGCACAAAATTTGCATTTTTGAAGTTAAATAATATCTAAAAGATTAAATAGGTAGAGGATGTCAAAAATTAAATTTAATGTGTAACAAAACCTGTTTGCAGTCGTCATAAAAGAACATAGCAACAAAAATGCTGCAGCAAATTAACTTAACAATTTTAATGACACATACAGAGTTTTTAGCTATTGTAACGCCTATTAAGGATAAAATGTTTCGTTTTGCAAGGCAACTATTAATCTCTCGTGAAGAAGCGGAAGACGCCACACAAGAAATGCTATTAAAATTATGGAAAAATAAAACCAAAATAAAAGAGTATAAAAATTTAGAGGCATTTTCTATGACAATGACAAAAAACTTTTGTCTAGATAAACTAAAATCGAAACATACACAAAACCTAAAAATTGTACATAATAACTATCAAGATAACGAAGCATTACTTCAAAAAAAAATAGAACTAAACGATAGTGTTTATTGGGTAACCAAAATCATAAACACCTTACCCAAACAACAACAAATGATTGTGCAATTAAGAGATGTAGAACATTATAGTTTTGAAGAAATAGCAGTAATGCTTGGTATGAATGAAACTGCAATACGAGTAGCCTTATCTAGGGCAAGAAAGGCAATACGAAATACATTAGTAAAAACACACAACTATGGACTTAGTTAAAATAAAACAGTTATTAGAAAAATATGATAACGCAGAAACAAGCTTGGCTGAAGAAGCGTTATTGAAACAGTATTTTTCTCAAAAAAAAGTAGCTACACATTTAGAGGTTTACAAACCTATTTTTGAATATTTTGAACATACAAGGCATCAGAAATTTACTAAAGCAATTCAGCTAAAACCACAAAAAAAGAAAGCAATATATAAGTGGATTTCTATTGCGGCTATGTTATTTGTAATGGTCGCTGTTTATACCAAAAGTAATAGTAACCCTAAAATTACAACAATAGCACAACTTCCTGAAAACGATCAAAAAACGTACAATAAAACAAAAGAAATATTTAGTCTAATAGCATCAAAACTAGAACAAAGTTCAAAACCATTAAATGCCTTGAACTTAATATCCAACAACTTAAATAAGGGAGTGCAAAAATTAAGTTATGTCAATCAGTTTTCAATAACAACACAAAAATTTTTTAAAAAATAAATATAATTAAAGTCAATACTATGAAAAAAATAATACTATTATTAGCCATTACAATAGCACCAATAAGTCTATCGGCACAAAGTTTTTTTGATAAATATGAAGATATGAATGGCGTTACCTCTGGTGCTGTAACACAAAAAATGTTTTCGTTGTTAACGCGATTTCAGTTAGATTTAGACAACCCAGAAGAACAAGCTATTTTTGATGCTGTAAAAAAAATAAAAAGCGTAAAAATATTGGCTACAGCAGAAGAAACAATTTCAGTACAGATGAGTACAGACGTTAAAAAACATGTAAGTGAGTTTAAACTAGAAGAATTAATGCGCTTTAAGGACGGCAACCAAACAGTAAAATTTTATATAAAAGGAGAAAAAAATGATAATATAGTAAGTGAATTACTAATGTTTGTTAGCGGACTAAAGGAAATTACGAAATCGCAAAATATAACTATTAATGGTAAGGATAGAATGGTAGAAACCGTACTCGTTTCTGTTACTGGCGATATAGATTTAAGAGAATTTTCTAAAATTGCAGAATTGATGAATGTTCCAGGAACAGAGCAATTAAAAAAAGTAAGCAAACAATAAATGAGAAATAAATGCTATTATCAATTAAAAAAATAATCCCTTTTGCACTTAGTATTACATTGTTGATAAGCTGTAATACTGAAGAAACCTTACAAGCCTACTTTGTAGCAAACCAAGAAACAGAAAACTTTATTAGCTTGGATGTTCCAGCAAGTTTTGTGAATTTAGATACAGATAAACTCACAAAAGACCAGGCGCAAGCTTATGAGTCTGTAAGTAAGTTTAATATTTTAGCCTACACCTTAAGTAAAGGTAATGAACAACAATACAATGTAGAACTTGCCAAAATACAGCGTATTTTGAAAAACAATCGTTATCAAAACTTAGCAAGAGGTGGTAATAATACCGACGGCAAATTTGCAATAAAATATGTGGGTACCGATATTGAGATTGAAGAACTTATTGTTTTTGGAAATGCTAACCAAAAAGGCTTTGTTATCGTACGTGTGTTAGGTTATAATATGAAACCAGAAAAATTAGCAACCTTAGTTAATGTTATTCAAGAAATGAACCCAGATAGACAAGCTTTAGATCGTATTATGAATTTGTTTTAATAACTAGATGTAGATGTTTTAATACCATTTTGCTGCTCTATCTTTAAAAAGTATTTTAAACTAACTTCATCTAAATGTACAAGAAGTAAAGTTACTTTTTTGCTCCTAATTTTTTATAAAAAAGCATAAAACACCAATAGAGACACTGTGTTTCATATAGACGTAGTAGAAACGAATTGTATAGCTTATTTTGAGTCGTAATTGATATTACCAATACAATCTAACTATATTAACGTTATTCAAAAGTTTGTTGTAAAATGATAAAGCAAACTAATATTAAAACTAACCATATAGTTTTTTGATTATTTGTGCGTTATTTGTAAAAAAAACATCTTGAATTATTTAACGGTAGAAAACATATCAAAGTCTTACGGCGAATTAACATTATTTCAAAACGTTTCGTTTAGTATTCATAAGCATCAAAAGATAGCTTTTGTAGCTAAAAATGGCTCAGGAAAAACATCTATCCTAAATATTCTATCGGGAAAGGATGAGCCAGACAATGGAACTATTGTTTTTAGAAAAGGCATAAAAACAGCATATTTGTCGCAAGAGCCAAATTTATCTACCGACTTAACTGTCGAAGAAACAATTTTTAATTCAGACAATCCTATTCTTAAAACCATAAATGCCTATAACCAGGCCTTAAGTAGTCCTGACAATACAGAAGCTTATCAAGCTGCTTTTGAGGCTATGGAGCAACAAGAAGCATGGGACTTTGAGACCTTATACAAACAAATTCTTTTTAAACTAAAGTTAACAAACCTTAACCAAAAAGTAAGTAGTCTCTCTGGAGGTCAAAAAAAACGATTATCCTTAGCAAATGCCTTAATAAATAAACCCGATTTATTAATTTTGGATGAACCTACAAATCACCTAGATTTGGAAATGATAGAGTGGTTAGAACATTTTTTTGCGAAAGAAAAGATAACCCTCTTTATGGTAACGCACGATCGGTATTTTTTAGAACGTGTTTGTAATGAAATTATAGAATTAGACCAAGGAGAAATTTATAATTATAAAGGAAATTATAGTTATTATTTAGAAAAAAAAGAGGCCCGCATAGAGCGAGAAACAACAGAAACCAATAAAGCCAAACAATTATACAAAAAAGAATTGGGTTGGATGCGACGACAACCAAAGGCACGTACCACAAAATCAAAATCTAGAATTGATGACTTTCACGATATAAAAGCTCGAGCCCATAAACGGCGTGAAGACCATCAGGTGCAGTTAGAAATTAATATGGAACGCTTGGGGAACAAAATTTTAGAGCTTCATAAGATTTCTAAATCGTTTCCAGAAAAAGTAATTTTAGATAAATTTGATTACGTTTTTCAAAAAGGAGAGCGTAGTGGTATAATAGGCGTTAACGGAACAGGAAAATCAACATTTTTAAATATTATCACAGGCAATATAGAGCCCGATTCAGGGAAAGTGATTTTAGGTGAAACCGTTAAGTTTGGATACTATACACAAAGCGGAATTAGTGTCAAGCAAGGACAAAAAGTGATTGATGTTGTTAGAGCGTATGGAGACTATATCCCATTAAAAAAAGGACGACAAATAAGCGCTCAACAATTGTTAGAACGTTTTCTTTTTGATAAAAAAAAGCAGTATGATTTTGTCGAAAAACTAAGTGGAGGAGAGCGCAAACGTTTGTTTTTGTGTACAGTTTTGATTCAAAACCCTAATTTTTTAATTTTAGACGAGCCTACAAACGACCTTGATATTGTAACGCTCAATGTGCTAGAAGCTTTTCTTTTGGATTTTCCAGGCTGCCTAATTGTAGTTTCTCACGACCGTTATTTTATGGATAAAATAGTAGATCATCTTTTCGTATTTCGTGGCGGAGGTATTATCGATAATTTTCCTGGCAACTATACTGACTATCGGGTTTACGAAGATAGTGTTCCTAAAATTGAAGCTAAAACAGAAAAAAAACAATGGAAAAAAGATGATACTGTAAAACTATCTTACAATGAGCAAAAAGAACTAAACGCTATTGAGAGTAAACTAAAAGCCTTGACTCATGACAAAAAAACCTTAGAAAGCAAATTTGAAAATACGTCACTATCGCAAGACGCCATAAAAGACCTTTCAGACCAATTGCAAGAAATCCTTAATACTATTGAAATTAAAGAAAACCGCTGGCTTGAACTATCTTCTAAACTAGAATAATACGTGTTAAAATCAATTTTTGCATACACACAATTTTTATTAAAATCGACCAATAAACACGGTGTACATTCGCCTTTTGTTTATGATTTAATCACGGAATGCTTTAACGACAATACAAAGTACATAGATTACAATGCGTTACAACAATACAGACGATTATTATTAACCAATACAACTAAGGTTGTTGCTCCTAATTTGGATGCAAAATCGCAAGACATAAAACCAAATTTGAGACGTATTTCACAAATCACAAGAAATATAATCACATACAAGCGTACAAAACTCCTGTACAGACTCGTAAATTACTTTCAATTTAATTCTATTTTAGAACTAGGAGCGTCATCAGGAATAGTTGCACAAGCTTCGCTTTTGGCTAATTCCAAAGTAAAAATAACCACAATAGAAAACTATGCCCATAGCTACAATATAACATTAAAGCATTTGCCTAAACAGTTACATAACATTAAGCGGATTAGGGGAAACTTTACTGCCGAATTGCAAACTTTAAAAAAGAATGACTATGATTTTATTTTTTTTGATGTAAATCACAAAAAAACAACAATCTTAAGTTACTTTGAAACTCTTTTAGAAGCAGTGCATAACGATTCAGTTTTTGTTTTTAATGGCATTTATAATTCCAAAGAGATGATGCAAGCTTGGCAAACAGTAAAACAACATCCCAAAGTTAAAGTAACTATAGATACGTTTTTTTGGGGATTTGTGTTTTTTAGAAAAGAGCAGCATAAAGAACACTTTGTTGTTAGGGTGTGATAGAGTAAATAGTCACGTGTCACGATTAACTGCGTGAGAGTTTAGCGCCGAAGTAAGCAAATAAAAACCGAGTAAAATGCATATAATACTTTTTGTAATTTTTTTATAGATAGAGTTAATTATAATAGCGGTAGTAGATGCTTATTTTTCTATCGTTTTTTTTATGGATAATCCGATTGCTTTTGCTAAAAACGGTGGAACTGCATTTCCAATTTGTACCATTTGCTTTCCTTTAGCACCTTTGAAAATAAAGTCATCTGGAAATGATTGTAATCTTGCCATTTCTCTAACAGTGATAACTCTTGGTTCGATTGGATGGATATTCACTCCGCCGTGATTTTCTTTTATTGTGCAACTTGCTTCATTCCAAGGGCATTTTTTCCAAGAGTCAGAATAATTATCATAAAGACTTTTTCCTTCAGGAACTAATGCTAATCTCTCTTTCATATCATCACTATGTTTAGTTCTAATATGATTAAATTCTTTATTGTCTTTAAGCTTTATTAAATCTTTTATAGCTTCTTTAGTTGTAACATAAGAACCTGATTCCAATAGTGGAGAAGGATGATAATTTTTTTTACCAATTCGATTAGCAATAAAAATTATTCTTTCTCTTTTTTGAGGAACATAATAATCTGCCGAATTTAAAACCGTAACGTTAACATTATAACCAAGTTTTTTTATGTCGTTTTTTATTTTATCTTCTACTTTTCCTTTTAGCATTGAACGTAACCCTTTAACATTTTCAGCTACTATAAATTCTGGTTGAAGTTCCTCAATTATTTCAAGCATATCTTTGTAGAGCGAATTTCTTTCATCTTCTACAATTCGGCTACCAGACATACTAAATCCCTGACAAGGAAAGCCACCTGATAAAACCGTTAATGGTTTTCCTTTCAATTGTTTTTTTATTATACTTATAAATTTGCTCTTAATTTTTCTACTCGTAATATCTCCCTCAATTAATGGGTGCTCAAAGTTGTGTCTGTAAGTCATTCCTGCTTCTTTAAACCAATCCAATCCTCCAACTTGTTTAAATCCTGCCATTTCAAAGCCCTTTGTCATTCCGCCAGCACCACAAAACAAATCAGCTGAAGTAAAAGTATTTTTTTTAGGATTGTCCCACTCATCTGAAATGTCCATCCAGTTTACTAAATCCGTTTTAGTAGATTTAGGCTGGGCAAATTCTAATTCTTTTTCTTTGCCATTTTCATAGACAGATAATTTAAGAAAATATTGTAATTCACTTTCTTCTACCCTGTGAACCCCTCCAATTTTATTAGATTTTAACTTGCCTGAATGTATATATCTTCTAACAGACTTTTGAGAAACATTTAATTTATTTGCTACATCTTCAATCCTTAACATTTGAATTGCATTGTCCATAATTGTCTAATTTTGTCTATCACTGTCCAAATATAAAAAATATTTTATTTTATTGCTAATAAATTATTAAAGTTAAATCTAAATTTTAAAGAGTTTCTCGCAGAGTGCACTTGAAATTCGCCTAATGAAACACTTTTTTCTTTTCCATATTTTATAGTAACACTACTTTTTTCTTTAAAATCATTAGAATAATTAATTAAATTAGGCTCGAAATTGATGTTTTCAAGTTCTTTTTTGTTAATCATTTTTGAAGAAATGTTTTTATCGTTTAAATATAATGACCAAAGTAAATAGTCACATTCATTAAGAAATTTCACATATTCTTTAAGTAATAAAGCCAATTTGTTTTTGTCTTTGACTAAAACTCTAAATTTTCCTTCTGTAATTTTTCCATCGTACCAGCCTTTATTAGAGAAATGTAAATCAAAAGTTTTTGGTGATGGTTGTCCAATTTCAGGTGGGCACACTTTGTATGATTTTGATTTATTTGTTTTTAAAGATAAGCTGCTGTCTTTTTCTAAATAAAAATCTATACCACTTTTACTATGCCCTCCTCTTTTTCTTTTTTCAGTTCCAAAATATCTAATTGGTTTTAGTGGAAACAAAGATTCTTTGTTTTTACTGTAATGATTTTCAAATGCTTCTAAAATTTTTTTGTTTGAATTGTTTACAAGTCTATCGTTATTAACACCTGGATCGAGTTTAAAAACATTGCAAATAGCTAATTCCGCTGTATCTCCTAAAAGTGAGTTGTTTATACTTTTTTCTACTTTTAATAATTGAGGGAAGTTGTCTCTATGAAGTCTAATTTTATAGCCCTTTCTATGGTTATGAAGTTGTAATTCCATAATTGTTTTTCCTTTGTACTTTACGGTATTTGATTCATTCCACTCTAAGGCAGTTGGTTTCGTAAACGTAAAATTACTTTTATTAAATGTCAAATCAGGTAAATCACCTCTTTTAATTATCTGATAATTAAATGTATCATCTTTTCTATAAAACCAGCAGTTATAATCACTAACCAATGCATAATCCACAGCAATTGGTAAAATTTCTGATATATTTTGAAGACAAAATTCTTTGAAATTTGCTCTTTCTATTTCTTTACAGTATAGATGACCGAAAAAATGATTGAAAGTGATATCTCCAGCTTGGCCAACAACTTTAGGTGAAAACATTTTTCCATTGCCTTTAAATGTTTTGACTGAAAAAGTTTCTTCATTTTCTAAAAGAAAACTATGTGGACATCTTGTTATAAATTCGGAAGTGAATTCTTTTGTTTTATATAATGACTTTACAGGTTTACCTTTTCCTTTAAAAATTCCCTTGATTATTTTCGATTCGATTAAGTTAGAGAGTAATTTTTGATCAATTCTTGTAGTTGAGATTTTATGTTCTATGCCGTATTCAACACAAATTGCATATTGGAAGGTCATTCCAAAAGTTTCATTATTCATAATTGCATTTCTTTTTTCAAAGATAGTTTAATTTTTAGCTCGATTTTTCTTATATTGTTTGCAAAATCTATTACAAAAACAAACAATTAAAAAACTTACTGACTAACTTTGTAATTATGAAAGTGTACACAAAAACAGGAGATCAAGGAACCACGGCATTATTTGGAGGGACCCGCGTTCCGAAGCATCATATTCGTATAGAAAGCTACGGCACTGTAGATGAGCTAAACTCACACATAGGTTTAATTCGTGACCAAAATATTAGTGCAAACTACAAATCGGTACTTATTAAAATTCAAGATCGCTTATTTACTATTGGAGCAATTTTGGCAACAGACCCGAAGAAAGCCATCTTAAAAAACGGAAAAGAGCGCCTAAATATCCCGAAAATAACAACAGAAGACATTGTGTATTTAGAGCAGGAAATAGATATTATGGACAATGCCTTAGCACCTATGACACACTTTGTTTTGCCAGGTGGGCATCAAACTGTGTCATTTTGTCATATAGCACGCTGTGTGTGTCGACGAGCAGAACGTTTAGCCACAGCGCTAAACGAAATAGAAGCATTTCAACCCAATAGCTTAAAATATTTAAACAGATTATCGGACTATCTCTTTGTGTTGGCACGGAAATTGTCCTATGATTTGCAAGCAGATGAAGTGAAATGGATTCCAGAAAAAAAGGTATAATGCCTCTGGATATAACCATAATAAAAAAGTAATTTTAAGCTTTATAGAGGTTAAAATCAGAGTTCTTTAAAATAATGATAAAATAATGATTTTTTTACTTGCATAATTAAATTAAAAAATTTTTTTTTGCAAAAAATTTAAATTTTAAAAAAAATGTATTGGACACTAGAATTAGCATCCTTTCTGAGCGATGCCCCTTGGCCAGCAACCAAAGACGAATTAATAGATTACTCTATTAGAACGGGAGCCCCTTTGGAAGTTGTAGAAAATCTTCAGGCAATTGAAGATGAGGGCGATTCATACGATTCTATTCAAGAAATTTGGTCCGATTATCCTACAGATGAAGACTACCTCTGGAACGAAGATGAATATTAAACAACATATTTGAAAATAACTAAAAAGTCTCGAAAAGAGACTTTTTTTGTGTGTTATTTTTTCGAATAACAGTATAACAAATAGTATATTTGATGTCCTTAAAAAATTAAAGGATTGACTATAAAATTAATATAAAAATGAGTCTATTAAATTCAGTGCTTAAAGTATTTGTTGGAGACAAATCCAAGCAAGACGTAAAAGCAATTACACCTTTAGTAAAAAAGATAAAAACGTTTGAAACAGAACTAGAAGCACTATCTCACGATGAGCTTAGAGCAAAAACAGTGTTTTTTAAACAAGAAATAGCAAAAGCTAGACAAGAATTTGAAGATAATATTGTAGCCCTTCAAACAACAGCAGACGCTAGTGAGGATATCGACGAAAAAGAAACGATTTACAAAAAAATAGATACCCTAAAAGACGAATCTTACAAAGCCACAGAAGAAGCGTTAAATACACTGTTGCCGGAGGCTTTTGCCGTTGTAAAAGAAACTGCAAAACGATTTGTAAACAATACTAGTATAACGGTAACTGCTACGGCTTTCGATAGAGAAATTTCTGGAAACAAACCATACGTTACCTTAAATGAAGATAGTGCAACTTGGACTAACTCATGGGATGCCGCAGGCAAAGCCATTACTTGGGATATGATACACTACGATGTGCAACTTATAGGAGGTATTGCAATGCACCAAGGTAAAATTGCAGAAATGCAAACAGGAGAAGGAAAAACATTAGTAGCAACACTCCCAGTATACCTTAATGCACTTGCAGGTAAAGGCGTACACTTAGTTACAGTTAACGACTACTTAGCAAAACGAGACAGCGCGTGGATGGCACCTATTTTTGAGTTTCATGGTTTAAGTGTCGATTGTATAGACTACCACCAACCAAATTCCGACGAAAGACGAAAAGCATACAATGCCGATATTACTTACGGTACCAATAATGAATTTGGATTTGACTACCTTCGTGATAATATGGCACACTCGCCAGACGATTTAGTGCAACGACCACATCACTATGCAATTGTAGATGAGGTAGATTCGGTATTAGTAGATGATGCACGAACACCACTTATTATTTCTGGACCCATACCAAAAGGCGAACACCATGAATTTAATGAGCTAAAACCAAAAGTAGACTCCATTGTATCTGTACAGCGCAAATACCTAACAGGAGTGCTAGCAGAAGCAAAAAAGCTACTTGCTGCAGGCGACACAAAAGAAGGAGGGGTTCAATTACTGCGAGTATATCGTGGTATTCCTAAAAACAAAGCACTCATAAAATTTTTAAGCGAAGAAGGCGTAAAATTGTTATTGCAAAAAACAGAAAACACCTATATGCAAGATAATAATAGAGAAATGCACAAAATAGATGCAGAACTCTATTATGTTATTGACGAAAAAAACAACCAAATAGAACTTACCGACAAAGGTTTAGATTATCTTTCTGGGCAAGACGAGCCTAATTTCTTTATTATGCCAGAAATGGGGATTGAAATTGATAAAATTGAAAATCAAGGACTTTCTACAGAAAAAGAAGCTGAACTTAAAGAAGAGCTATTTCGTGATTTTGGAGTAAAATCTGAGCGCATACATACCTTAAATCAACTATTAAAAGCCTACGCTTTATTCGAAAAAGACATTCAGTATGTTGTAATGAATAACAAAGTTATGATTGTCGATGAGCAAACAGGTCGTATTATGGACGGTCGTCGTTATAGCGATGGATTGCATCAAGCAATTGAAGCTAAAGAAAATGTAAAAATTGAGGCGGCAACCCAAACATTTGCTACCGTAACCCTTCAAAATTATTTCAGAATGTATCGCAAACTGTCCGGAATGACAGGTACTGCGGTAACAGAAGCGGGAGAGTTATGGGAAATATATAAACTAGATGTTGTAGAGATTCCTACCAATCGCCCAATAGCAAGACAGGACCGCGAAGATTTAGTGTACAAAACCAAACGAGAAAAATACAATGCGGTAATTGATGATGTTAGTAAACTAGCCGAGTCTGGACGCCCTGTGTTAATAGGGACAACATCTGTTGAAATTAGTGAATTATTGGGCAAAATGCTGAGTATTCGTAAAATACAGCACAATGTTTTAAATGCAAAACAACACAAAAAAGAATCCGAAATTGTAGATCAAGCAGGAAGAAAAGGACAAGTAACCATTGCAACCAATATGGCAGGTCGTGGTACAGATATTAAACTACCTGAAGAAGTAAAACAAGCAGGAGGGCTAGCTATTATTGGTACGGAACGTCACGACTCACGTCGTGTTGATAGACAATTGCGAGGTCGTGCAGGTCGCCAAGGAGATCCAGGGAGTTCACAGTTTTACGTGTCATTGGAAGATAATTTAATGCGTCTTTTTGGGAGTGAGCGTATAGCAAAAATGATGGATAGAATGGGACTAAAAGAGGGTGAGGTTATTCAACACTCTATGATTTCTAAATCTATTGAACGCGCGCAGAAAAAAGTAGAAGAAAACAATTTTGGAGTTCGTAAACGATTACTAGATTATGATGATGTTATGAATGCGCAACGTGAGGTTGTTTATAAACGCCGTTACCACGCCTTGTTTGGAGACCGCCTACGAGTGGACTTAGCAAATATGATTTATGACACTTCAGAAATTATTGCAACCACTAACAAGGAAAATAACGATTATAAAAATTTCGAATTTGAACTAATTCGTTATTTCTCTATGAGTTCTCCAATTACAGAACATGACTTTGGAAAACTAAATCCTCAAGATATTGCAAGTCAAGTTTATACTTCAGCTTTTGATCATTATAAACAGAAAATGATACGAAATGCCGCTATTGCTTTTCCAGTAATTAAAAATGTATACGAAACACAACGTCAACAATTTCAACGCATAGTAGTACCGTTTACAGACGGTGTAAAGACCCTACAAGTAGTAACAGACTTAGAAAAAGCATACCAAACCAACGGAAAACAATTAATTACTGATTTTGAAAAAAACATCTCACTAGCAATTATTGACGATGCATGGAAAACGCATTTACGCAAAATGGATGAGTTAAAACAATCGGTACAGTTAGCAGTTCATGAACAGAAAGACCCTTTATTAATTTATAAATTTGAATCTTTTGAGTTATTTAAACAAATGATTGAACAAGTTAATAAAGATGTTATTTCGTTTTTGTTTAAAGGCGAATTGCCTCAAGAAACAACCAATACAATACAAGAAGCAAAAACTACGCGAGCTAAAGAGCATCTAGAAATGTCTAAAGAAGAAATTCCTAATATGGATCAGCGTTCAGCGCAAAGTAGAGCAGCAGGGGCTAATACACAAACTCAGCAAACTGTAGAAACTATTGTGCGTGATAAACCAAAAATTGGGCGCAACGATCGTGTAACTATTAAACATGTACTTAATGGCGAAAGTAAAACCATAAAATATAAACAAGCAGAGTTGCTAATTGCTAAAGGTGAGTGGGTTTTGGTAGATTAATTTAAGGAGCTTGATTATAAAGCGTAATACTATATAATTACAAATAAAAAATCTTGATACAAACAAAGTATCAGGATTTTTTTAGTTATATTGGGCTTATTATTTAATACACTAAACCAAAACAAAAATGGAAGAAAAAAACGAGCATGTAGAAACGTTTAAAGTAAATGCAGAAGGCAAAGGTTGGCCAACAAGCGTAAAGATTTTAGGTACAGACTGGACCATTCAAGTTGATGAACCAGTAGAAGACGGCGGAACAAATAGCGGCGCTAACCCAATGCAGTATTTTGCAGCCTCTTTAGTAGCCTGCCAAAATGAACAAGCTCAAGTTGTAGCGAGTGAGTTAGGAGTAACGATTTCAAAAATAAATATTGAGGCAAGTATCGATTTAGATTTGTCTGGCTTTATGGGAATGGCAGATCATTCTGATGCGAGTTATAAACAGGTAAAGTTAGACGCTACAGTAACAGGAAACCTTACTAAAGCTCAAGTAGAAACACTAGGAAGTAAAGTTGATAAACGCTGCCCTATTTTGGCATTATTACGTGCAGGGGGGTGTGAGATTAATAGCTCTTGGGGATTAAGTTAATTTCTTATTGAAATGAAATGATGAAAATAGGCAGGATAAAATGTGTATACTATAGAAGCAAATAAACTGAGCTTTAACGCAGTATCATGTGCGCATGTTACACAGAATTGCTTATGTATCAAAAATTTGGCGAATGGAACAAAAAAATAAGCTTAAGTAGCGGTATTAGCGGTAGCGACTATCTTCTTGTTTAAGAAGGTATTAAGCTATTTAAAGGTAGTAAAAACGCTTACACTATGTTGTGGAGGCGTAGAAAATGAAATGTATGCATCTGTAATGGCTATAGATTCAAATAAAAATGATACGTTGTCGTTAAATTCAAAAGTAAGAAACTCTATTGTTCATTACTTTTATGAGAGGATTCAAGGTCTAAAACCCACAAACTACTCTTTCTACCTAACCATAAAAAATATTAGTAATAGTAGGAAAATAAGTAATGCTTAACGAAAAGTAATGTTTTAATTTTTTTGTTGTGAATCGTTTTTTTAAAATAATTGTTTCTCTACTATTACTAGCTGTAATTGGCATTTTTGGTTACACTTATATAACCCAAAGCGGATTTTTTAAAAAACCATTAAGCCCTAAAGATACCATAGAGTTTAGATTAAATGACTTAAAATTAACAGTGTTTTACAATCGGCCATCAAAACGGAATCGCGATATTTTTGGTGGTCTTGTCCCCTTCAATAAAGTTTGGCGCACTGGAGCTAACGAAGCAACGACCTTTGAAACTAACAAAGATTTAACTATAGGGAAAGCAATACTGCCTAAAGGGAAATACACACTTTGGACTATTCCTAATAAAGACACTTGGGACGTTATTTTTAATTCTAAACAATACCCTTGGGGAGTAAATGAAGCAAACCAAGTCCTTAGAGATTCAATCTTTGATGTCTTGATAATCCCTGTTTTTGTAACGCAAATTAATCACGTTGTAGAACAATTTACCATTGCTTTCGATAATTCTACAGATAACCTATCTTTAACTATGGCTTGGGACACCACAAAAATAGTAGTTCCACTAAAATAAATGTTGCAAGACAAACACAAACATAAAAGCGCATTGCACGAACAAAAAGGGATTCCTAATCCCGAGATAACTAATGCGTCTTCAATTTCAAAAATAAAAACTAATCGCAAAAAGCAACCCTCAGTAGCAGCATTAACCCAAGGTATTTTAGAATGTAATATTACAGCCTTAAGCCAAGCAATTACTCTAGTAGAGAGTAAAAATACTAAACATTTAGCAAAGGCCAATGCCATAATATCCAACTGTTTACCAAAAGCTAATAACTCAATCAGAATAGGGATTACAGGAGTTCCAGGTGTTGGGAAAAGTACTTTTATTGAAGCCTTTGGCACCTACCTTACCCATATTGGTAAAAAAGTTGCTGTGCTAGCCGTAGACCCTAGCAGCTCTATTACTAAAGGAAGTATTTTGGGCGATAAAACACGCATGGAAGATTTGGTAAAAAACAAAAGTGCCTTTATACGTCCATCAGCCTCTGGAGACTCCCTCGGAGGTGTGGCGCGAAAAACACGCGAAACCATTATTTTGTGCGAAGCAGCAGGATTTAATACAATACTTATAGAAACTGTAGGTGTTGGGCAAAGTGAAACCGCAGTGCATAGTATGGTAGATTTTTTTTTACTCTTAAAACTAGCAGGAGCAGGAGATGAGCTACAAGGAATTAAACGTGGTATTATTGAAATGGCGGATGCTATTGTAATTAACAAAGCTGATGGCGATAACATAAAACCAGCAAAACTTGCAAAAGTAGAGTTTAACAGAGCCTTACACCTCTATCCCAAAAAAGAATCTTCTTGGATTCCTAAAGTAAGCTTAGCCAGTGCTTTGCATAATACTGGTATTGATAACGTCTGGGAAATGATTACAGACTACGTTAGTCTTACCCAAAGTAATACTCATTTTAATACAAAACGGAATAATCAAAATAAATTTTGGTTATTACAAACGATTGAATCTCAGTTAAAATCAGATTTTTTTAATAGAACAGATATTAAAGAGGTGCTTAAACAACAGTTGCAATTAATTGAAACGAACCAAACAACGCCCTTTGCTGCTGCAGATTTGTTGTTAAATTTATGATATGGAAAAGTATAAATTTACGATTATTGTTCCTATTTATAACGAAGAAGACAACTTGTTTCGGCTTGAAAGAGAATTATTGAAATATATAAAAACAGCACCTTATCCAACAACAGTATTGTTAATTAACGATGGGTCTACAGACAATAGTCAACAATATATAGAAGCTATTTGCAGCAAATCGTCCTGCTTTAATTTTATTAGTTTAAAACATAATCGAGGGCTAAGTACTGCCATAAAAGCAGGTTTTGATGCGGTAAATACAGAGCTTGTAGGATATATTGATGCCGACTTACAAACCACACCTCAAGATTTTAACCTATTATTAAAGCATATAGAAACCTACGATTTTGTAACTGGAATTAGAACAAACAGAAAAGATACTTGGTTTAAAACAATAACATCCCAAGTAGCTAATGTAATACGAAGAGCTTTTACAAAAGATGGTGTCGAGGATACGGGTTGCCCCTTAAAAGTTATAAAAACAGAAGTGTCAAAAAATATCCCTATGTTTAAGGGTTTACATCGGTTTTTGCCAGCAATGATAAAGTTACAAAACAAAACAGTATTTCAAGTTCCTGTAAGACACTATCCTAGACTTGTAGGGAAATCAAAATTTGGATTTTATAATAGAGCATTTGTGACGTTAATGGATTGTTTTGCTTATTTATGGATAAAAAAGAAGTATATTAACTACCAAATTATGAAGCACAGTTAATGGAAAACTGGTACATATATTCTTTTGGATTTTCGGCACAGCTATTATTTTCTTTTAGGTTAATATTACAGTGGGTAACTTCCGAAAAACAACACAAAGTAGTAACGCCAGTACATTATTGGGTATTAAGTTTAGTTGGCTCTATTTTTCTTTTTATATATGGTTCTTTACGTAACGACTTTTCTATTATGTTAGGACAAACACTTACCTATTTCATTTATATCCGTAACCTTCAATTACAAAACCAATGGCAAAAAGTACCTAATCTAGCATGTTGGATTATTTATCTTATACCAGCCTCAGCAATTGTATATTACCTTAGTGATATTAGTAAAATAGAGTATTTGTTTTTTAATGAAACACTTCCTGTTTGGCTTTTAGTTTTAGGTATTATATCTCAAATTGTATTTACGTTTCGATTTGTTTATCAGTGGATGTATTCCGAAAAACACAAAAAATCTGTATTACCTTACGGATTTTGGTTACTAAGTTTGGTAGGAGCAGTATTAATTTTAGCCTATGCTCTAATTAGAGAAGATATCGTCCTAATAGCCGCTAGCTCTTTTGGTAGTTTTATTTACACACGTAATTTAATTTTATTAAAGGACAAAACGCTTTCGTAAGTGAATTTGTAATTTGTAAAAACTAAATCCAGCAATAGCACCAAAAAGCATCCCGCAGATGATATCTAGAGGGTAGTGTACCCCTACATAAATACGGCTATAGGCTACAATAATACTCCATAATATTAGACACAACATTAATTTTGAGTAAAAAGGTTTTAGTAATAAGCCACCAAAAACAGCTGCCGCCATAGAGTTTGCAGCGTGTCCAGAAAAGAAGCCATATCTACCACAGCGTGGTGCGAGATACCGCATAATATTATGCATAGTGTCTTCTCGACAAGGTCTTGGACGTTGTACCAAGGTGTATTTGAACAAGTTGGTGATTTGGTCGGTAAAAGTAATTAATCCAGCAATAACTAAAATGAGTAGTATTAATGTTTTTAAACCAAGCTTTTTGTAAATTACAAATAGCAGCAAGGCATATAATGGCACAAAAGTTAATTTATTAGTGATAACTAGCCACAAGCGATCCCAAGTAGGTGTTCCTAAGTTATTTAAAAACAAGAATAATTCTTTGTCGTATTCTAAGAATTGGCTTAGCATAAGTCTAGTCTTTAATTATCGTATCGAGCGACTTCTCTGTCGTAAAACTGGGAAGCCTCTTGTATAAGTTGTTCTGTTTCGCTAATTAATTGTTTTTGGTCATGCGCATCAAAATCTTCTAGCCATTCTACATCATCATCTTCTAAATTAATTATAAATCTCGGAAACTCTGTATGTATTACAAAAATAGCATTTGGTAAATCGGTATTATCTCCTAGTATAAATTTTGGAAGTTCCATAGCCTAAAATTATGTTTTATTTTGTGAAATTAATTGATTTGTTAGATAATGAAAACGAATATACAACAAAATAGCCGCAGTAGTTAAGCCAACCAATATCCCTAACCATATTCCAAAACTACCATACATAGTTTCTTTTCCTAAAACATAGCTTATAGGGAAGCCAACCAACCAGTATGCTACAAATGTAATTAGTGTTGGTGCCTTAACATCTTGTAAGCCCCTTAAAGCTCCTAAAACAGTTACTTGTACGCTGTCACTTAATTGAAATACCGCAGCTACCAATAGCACTTGTGCTGCAATGTCTATAACTTCAGAATTGTCTGTAAAATTTTTGAGATCACTCAAATCCACATATAAGGTAGGTAAAAAACGATTAAATATTAAAAAAAGGATTGAAAAAATAAAGGCCAAACCTAGGCCTAATAAAAATATAGATATTGCAATGCGTCTTAGCTCAGTATAGGCTTTAAGCCCTTTTTGGTTGCCAACTCGTACCATTGCCGCAACACTTAGCCCCATTGCAACCATAAAGGACATGGTAGATAAGTTAAGCGCTATTTGGTTTGCTGCTTGCGAGTTTTTACCTAAAGTTCCACTTAGCCATATCGTTGCTGTAAAAATAGCAACTTCAAAAAACATTTGCATGGCGCTAGGCAGACCAAGATTTATAATTTTTTTAATCATTTTGTTATCCAGCACAAACAATTTGATATTGGTAACGTAAGTTCTTGATTTTTCTTTCTTACTTAATATCCACCATAAAAAGAAAAGCATTATAAATCTAGAGACCAATGTTCCTATTGCAGCTCCTATAATTCCCATTTCTGGAAAGCCAAATGTTCCAAAAATCAAACAATAATTTAGAATTACATTTATAATATTAGCTATAATGGTAGCGTACATAGGATGCTTGGTCATGGACAACCCATCACTAAATTGCTTAAATGCCTGAAACATAATTAGAGGAACCAATGAGAATGCAACTAAGTTTAGATATGGTACGGCTAAGGCTACAACCTCAGTTGGTTGATCCATAATATATAGTAGTGGTTTGGCCAGCAAAATGAGCCCAAACAATACAAAACTTAGTATGGAGCATAGAAACAATCCATGCTTAAATGAGGAACGCCCCTTTATAACATTAGTCTCAGAGTCTGCTTCTGCTATTAATGGTGTTATAGCTGTAGAAAACCCTATGCCTAGAGACATGGCAATAAAAACAAAACTATTACCTAAAGACACGGCTGCTAAATGCACTGCACCGAGCTGCCCAACCATAATATTATCTACAAAACCCACAAAAGTATGTCCTAGCATACCTAACATAACTGGAGTTGCTAGTGTTAAGTTGTACCTAAATTCTTTTGTGTAATTTGCTAACACCTTGTTTTTATTTTTTATGACAACAAAGGTAGCTTTTGAATTTGATTTTATGATTTTTTATTCA
Organism: uncultured Flavobacteriaceae bacterium; assembly: GCA_938011315.1. GTDB lineage: Bacteria > Bacteroidota > Bacteroidia > Flavobacteriales > Flavobacteriaceae > AU392. Next base: position 2,673 of record CALLUG010000044.1, on the reverse strand, counting down.
AATTACTTAATGAATTAAAAATAGTAGAAGTAATATTATAATTTGCCTGTAATTAAATTTCGTGTTATACTATAATTTAAAAGATACTATCTCTTCGTTGGGCGTACTAATACCCATCATTTCTGTGTCATCTTCATTAACTGTAATGAAGTTTAAGTAATTTGGCATTAGGCATTTTTTTATAGGATTTCCATTCCAATCGTACACATGAACTTCAGCGGAAATAGATTTGTTAGAGTAATCTAAGTCAGCTTGATTTATGTACAGTAAGTATATATAACGATTGGTTGTTGAAGCATCAGAATAAAAACTCTAGACTCGTTATTTTTTGAATAGGGGCCAAAACAAGTGCCGTGTTTTACGCACCTAATTTAGTAAATAGAAATCGAATAGGCATACTATAAATAAGCAAAATGTAGTAAGACTTTGGTCTAAAAAAATACTTTTCAATTGTTTTATACTTAGTTCTTTGTTGGCAACAGTATTTTATTTTGGATATTTTATTTTTTCTCCTTTTGATATAAAAACCAATGCATCAAAATGCTTGAACCAATTCGTTTTGTTTTTCTCAAGATTAAACATTCCATCAAATTCTTTTTCAGCATTTTTATTAATTAGTCGTTTTGAGTCTACAAAATAGTTTTTTTCAATTGAAGGCAAAAAATGAATTATATGTTCGTTGTCTTTACTCCATTTTTTTATCTTTTCCTCATTACGCCAAGGTAGAATCATTGATGAAATTGCAATATGATATGGTATTTTCGGATTCATATTTACAAATTGACCTCCCATAGTTTGACCTTTCATAAAATCATACTCGTATTTTGTCATATGAGCATTGGCTAACCAAACAATAAATTTTTTTTCAGGCTTTGATTTAACTAAAAAAATCTAGGTTTTTTGCCATTTGACTGTCTCTGACTGGTATTCCTTTTTTGAGTTGAATTTATAATAATGTCGCTTTTGTAACTTTTCAAAAATTGAGACCAAAGTTTATCTTTAATTACGGTATCATTTTTTATTAGATTATCAACTTCATTGATTAAGTATTCTAAATTTGATTTACCAACAACTTTATTTGCCTTCTTTCTGCTTTTGATATAAGATTCAGTTGTTTTAGTAAATTTTTTATCAAAACTAATAGAATTATTATTTAGGAATTCAGTCAGTTTATTTGTGAAATTATTCCAGGTATAACTACAACCCATTTGATTATCAAAACCCCAGATAGTTACATTATGTTCAGCTAAAAATTCAAATAGTTCTATACATTGGACAGAGCGAGACCAAAAGGAATATAAATTAATTTTGTTATGGTCGAAATAGAGTCCAAAAAAATCGCCTTCAAATGCAATATCTTTATATCCTTTTTCTAGAACTAAATATTTTACAAATTCAGTTTTGGCTAAAAAATCTGAACTAATATGATGTTCCGCTTCTCCCAAAAAAACAACTTTTTTGTCAGTTAAATAAGTATCTAAAATATCTTTAACTTCTTCGGTTAAAAGGTTTTTAATTGAGTTCAATTCGTAGATATTCTCCTCGATTTGAGCCAAAATAGAATTTAGACCAAAGATCATAAAAAGTATTGCTGTCGTTTTTTTCATTCTGACTAACGTAAAATTAAGTTGCTATAAATCAGAATTTTAACAGTATTCACTTTTCTCATCTTTCCTTAATTTTTTTAGCCACAATTTACTCAATTTTACGTTAGCCTATGTACTGAAGTTTCTTGGGGGTTTATGAGGAATTATTGCAAACGGTTAGTGTAAGGATAGTTACGTGATTAAGCAACTAACTTAATAAAAATGAAACGAACCAGAGGGAAATCCGCAGGGTTTTCCGAGCAGGCAAGAACCAAGCAATTATTTTTACATATTGTTACTCAATGTTTTTTTCTTTTTTCAGGAACAAATTTGCAATTCGTCTGTAATTGGTCAAAATTATAATTCCCATCAAAACATTTAACGCAGAAACAATCCACCAATTATAATCTAATTGTTGCTCTAACATAAATCCGTCAACCTCATCAAGTCCAGTTGATGAGACTTGCTTTTTAAATGCCAAGTAGCAAAAATTTAAAAACTGAGGTATGTTGTCCACAACCAATAAAAGTCCGATAAAAATTAACGCAAATTTGAAAAGTCCATCGTTTTTTAGACTTCTAATATCTATATTATTAGAATCAAATCCTCTGTCTAGTCGCAAAAATTTGATTATTCTGTCAGTATGGAATAATAAAAAATAAGCAATAAGTCCAGTTACCAATATAAAGATTAAACTCACTATTAAACTTATTGAGTAAAATTCTCCAGAATAAGATAAGTTCGGAATCATTTGAAATATAGCATCTATGGAGCAGTAAATTCCAAATATTTTGATGATCACTCGAAATAGGTCAATTTTGGTCATTTGGTTGTTTTTTTAAATGCGAGCTAACGTTTATATATGAGCTTTTTTGCGTAGTTTAAGCAATAAATTTACTAAATAAAACACGAACGGCGAAATTCCGAAGGAATTTCACAAGTGAGCTGTTTTGGCCCCTATAAAACAAGAGTAATCTTTTAAATTTCGATTATTAATTAAGCTGTTACTTTATTTTTTCTAATAAGGTGTTTATCTTGATTCCATTTTTCCATTGGCGTTACTCGTCCTAATAGTCCATGTAGCCTT
>CALLUG010000043.1 GCA_938011315.1 uncultured Flavobacteriaceae bacterium | reverse complement strand
TTGGTTAAACGACCTAAAACCGATGAAGCAGAGCAATTACCTACAATTAAATTTTCAGATTTATCAAGGTCAGGACGTATCATTAATGCCTATAATGCCCTAATTATGGCAGGTAGGCTTTCTAGGTAATGTGGTGTGCAATGAACATTATTATATTTACATAAAAAACAATGAAAACACACAGTTATACAATAGTACTCCTCCTATTATGTTTAAGTTGCAAGAAGGAGTACAATTACACTCCCCCTTACATAAAAGGGCAGTTGGCTACAGATAAGTATTTTGGCAAAGCAATACAGGATCCTTATAGGAATTTGGAAAACAGTAAAGATACTAGTATTAGCAATTGGTATAAAGCACAAACGAAATATGCTGATAGTTTTCTAAAAAAAATACCCAAACGCGCAAGTTTTATTGACAAGATATACGAACTGGAAAATAGGACGTCAGAAATTGTTGGAGGCAATAGAATAACTGAAAATGGTATTAGATTTTTTTTAAAACAACAGGAGGGAGAAGACAATTTTAAACTGTATTTCAAAAAGCCAGACTCCGCCGAAACGTTACTCTTTGATGCACTAGACTACAAACCAAACTCCAGTTATAGCTATTATATTAATTATATAAAGCCTAGTTGGAATGGAGAGCATATTGCTGTGTCTTTATCGCATTCCGGAAAAGAAATTTCTGAAATTATACTTATAAATACAAATACCAAAAAGCAATTACCAGAGCTTATAACAAATGTATGGCCAAGGTCTTTTTTTGGAGTTAATTGGTTGCCAGACAATAGTGGTTTTACTTATTTACATTTTCCAACAACAGATATTAACCATCCTAGCTTTAAAAAAGACACCCAAGCAGTATTGTACACTTTAGGTCAGGACCCTAAACAACTGAATTATATTTTTGGTAATAAAACACACCCACAATTTAATATTAGTAGCAACGAATATCCAGGGACTACAATTAAGTCTGCGTCAGACAAGTATATAACGGTCTATTTGGCTGGTGTAGATAATAGTTGGGATTGTTTTTATGCAAAAATTGAGGATATTAAAAACGGTAGACTAGATTGGAAACCATTTTTTAAAAAAGCACATAAGGTAAGAGGCAACCGAGGTTATTTTAAAGGTGATAATTATATTTTTATGACAAGCAAAACAGCTTCAAATTATACACTTGCGCATACAACAGTAAGTCATCCAGATTTTGATAATCCAAAAATAATTTTTAAACCCAATAAAGATGAGGTTATTAATGCTTTTAGGGTTAACAAGGATGCAATATATGTAAGCACTACAAAATTTGGAATAGAAGCACACTTATATAAAATAGAAGAAGGGCATACTAGTGAATTGGTGCTTCCCAAAAAATCGGGTGCAATTCGATTAAGTTCAAAATCTGTTAGCACCAACGATTTATGGGTTTCACTAAGCGGATGGCTAAACTCCAACTCGAGGTATAAATACGATATAAAAAGCAACACTTTTTTGGAAGCCAACTTGTTTACAGCAGCTTCGTATCCGGAGTTTGAAAATATTGTTTTAGAAGACGTGTTAGTGCCTTCTCACGATGGCGTAGAAGTTCCGTTAACAATAATTTATAACAAGGCCATTAAAAAAAACAGCTCAAACCCCATTTTTATGTATGGCTACGGTGCTTATGGAGATATTATAGAGCCTGATTTCTCTACTTTATTTTTAGCTTACGTTGCAGAGGGAGGAATATTGTGCATTCCTCATGTTAGAGGAGGTGGCGAAAAAGGAGAGGCTTGGCACAAAGCAGGATTTAAAACTACAAAGCCCAACACATGGAAAGATTTAATTGCTTGTGCAGAATATATGATAAAGGAAAACTTTACGTCTAAAAATAATATTGCCATTTACAGCAGTAGTGCAGGGGGAATTATGCTAGGAAGAGCGATGACGGAGCGCCCTGATTTGTTTGCAGCAGTAATTAGTGAAGTGGGAGAAATGAACCCCTTACGAATGGAAAGTGAAGCAGGAGCAAGTGGGTCTAACTATAAAGAATTTGGAACAATAAAAGACTCCATAGAATGTATGGGGCTTATAGAAATGGATCCTTATTTGCACATCAAAGATTATGTAGATTATCCTGCGGTATATCTTACTGTGGGAATGAATGACCCAAGGGTAATGCCTTGGACCTCTGGCAAATTTGCTGCGCGGCTACAAAATGCTACTAAGCTAAAAAAACCGGTATTACTTTATGCCGATTTTGATGCTGGACACAATGGCAGTAATGAAGAAATGAAACCTTACCAAGAGTGGGCTAATGTGCTTAGCTTTGCATTATGGCAAACAGGACACCCAGATTATCAAATAAAAAAATAAAATACAGCTGGTACAATCTATAATAAGTTTCATGTTCTCGTTGCTAAAAACAGGTTGGATTCCTCTTTGCAAAATTTATTACTAACGCCTTTTTTAACTTGTTTATAGGATTGAAATACTTTAAAAGTAACGCATTCAATTTACACTATAATTTTATAATTTGTGTTTTATGTTAAATTATGCTGTAAATTTACAATGTGGTTTTATTGCTGCACAGTATATTTGTAAACCGCAAAAAATAGAATTTTATATGTTGGAGTTTTTAAGAGATTTATTGAAAAGTGAGTATGGAAGTTTTGATTTCGTGTTTTCTCTTTAATCTTTTGGCTAGTATTCAAGTCAGGTAAAATAGTAGGAAATTTTGGTGGTGTTAAAAAGCTAGAAGGCAACATCGATAAGATGAAAGAAGATATTTCTGAGATAAAACTTGCATAAGTATATCAAGACAAGAGAAAAGCGCATTTGCTAAAGCATATAGTCCAGTTTCTTTAACCGAAAAAGGTAAACAAGTTGCTGAGGACATTTATATAAAAAGAGTAATAGACAGAAACTGAATTTATATACAAAAAGAAATAAAAAACATCTTAAAAAAATAAGATAACCCTCGCAATATACAAAAGGATTTTGCTTTAACTTAGGGAGCAAATACTCTAAATAGATATCAGAAGATAATTTTGATATTAAAATTCAGAGATAATTATTTTTTTAAAAACAATATTGATGTAACTGATGTTGATACTCACGATTCAGATAAGAGTAACAAAAAATTATCAATATTATTTATAACTTTACGAAGAATTTATTATAAACATATATTTTTTTGGCAATACATTCATTTAATATATTAGTGCGTTTTTCACTTGTTCTCACAGGAGTAGTATTTATGTTTAGAGTCCAAGCCCAAGAGCTAAGTCCGCAGTTAGTTTTTGAGACAGATACTTTAAGCTGGTGGAAGCTAGACTCCAAAGCAAATGCAACCGAGGGGGTAAGTTGGAACAAGGCAACAACTTACTTAAATACAGGGCACATACGCCCTAAGGCACAAATTACGGTAGCTATTTTGGATAGTAGTTTTGACTTAGAGCATAAAGGATTTTTAAGCCTTATATGGAAAAATACTAATGAAATAGAGGATAACTTGATTGATGATGATGCCAATGGTTATATTGACGACAGTAATGGATGGAATTTTCTAGGAACAAAAACAGATGGCAGCGCCTTAGGATATTTAACGACTGAATATACCCGTATTTTAAAGGATTTTGGAACTAAAAAATTTGACAGTTTAGCGTCAAAACACAAATTACCTTATAGCTATGATGAGGTCAAAGATATATATGATACATCGCTTAAAGAGTCGGAAGAAAATGTTGCCTTATACAAAAATATAGAACCTAAGTACACACTGGCAATGAGTGTCTTAAACAAACATTTTGAAACTCCTATTACTGCAGAAAATCTAAAAACATTTAAGACCAAAGACAGTATTATTCAAGATTATATTAATTATGCAACACATTTTTTTAACCAAGGCTATCCGTATAAGCTGTTTATGAGCGAATATAATGATTATTTAAAGCGATTAAAAATCATAGTAAACCTCAGGTACGATAACAGAGTTTTGGTAGGAGACTCCAAGTATAATATAAAAGATAGAGTT
>CALLUG010000042.1 GCA_938011315.1 uncultured Flavobacteriaceae bacterium | reverse complement strand
ACCAACCACAGCAGCTACAACTTACTTCTGGAGCGTGAACACCACGGACAATTCCGGAGCAACAAGTGTCGGTAGAGTGTTTCAGTTTACAACCAATTAAAACAATAATTGTGTAAATTATAACAACACAAAATCAAATCAGACATTAAAAAAGTGTTACTATAAAGTCATTTATAGTAGCACTTTTTTTATTGTAATATTCAAAATTTGACTACGATTAATATTAAAATAGGTTTATTGCGTTATAGCTACGCTACAACTTCACAAATACAAAGATCGCTGATGCGTTTTTCAAACCTAACAAAACCCAATAATAATGCTTAGCCTAGAGCATAAAATTGTTTTGCTACACAAATAAATATATAAACAATAAAGTTTCTTTAAGATGATAATGTATCTTTGCTACCGTAACAAAATAACTATTATAAAATATAGAATATAATGGAAAATAAAATTGATGCTTTTTTAGACCTTGTTAAAGGCAGAAATACTAACGAACCAGAATTTTTACAAGCAGTTCATGAGGTTGCAGAAATGGTAATCCCGTTTATTGAGAGCAATCCAAAATATCAAGGAAAAATGTTACTGGAGCGAATGGTAGAGCCAGAACGCACAATAATTTTTAGAGTCCCTTGGTTAGACGATCAAGGCAAAACACAGGTTAATCGAGGCTTTAGAGTCGAGTTTAATTCTGCTATTGGCCCGTATAAAGGTGGATTGCGTTTTCATCCAACCGTAAACTTAAGTATTCTTAAATTTTTAGGTTTTGAACAAGTGTTTAAAAACTCTTTAACCACTTTACCTATGGGAGGAGGAAAAGGTGGATCTGATTTTAATCCAAAGGGAAAGTCAGATAATGAAGTTATGCGTTTTTGTCAATCTTTTATGACTGAGTTATCTCGACATATAGGGCCAAATACCGATGTGCCTGCAGGCGATATAGGAGTTGGTGGACGAGAAATAGGATATTTGTTTGGACAATACAAAAGAATTAAAAACGAATTTACAGGAATATTAACAGGAAAAGGCATATCCTATGGAGGCTCTTTAATACGACCAGAAGCTACGGGTTATGGTACCGTGTACTTTGCTCAAAACATGCTGAAAACCAAAGGTGATTCTTTTACAAATAAAACCGTAGTTATATCGGGCTCCGGAAATGTAGCACAGTATGCCACCGAAAAGGCCACTCAACTAGGTGCAAAGGTAGTAACGTTATCAGACTCTTCTGGTTACATCTACGATAAAGACGGTATTGACAAAGATAAATTAGCTTTTGTGATGGAGCTAAAAAATGTAAAACGTGGCAGAATTAGTGAATATGTTAAGCAGTACCCTTCTGCAACATTTCATGCTGGAGAGCGCCCATGGTCTGTAAATTGTGATATTGCTTTGCCTTGTGCTACACAAAATGAGTTAAATGCAGACGAAGCTAAGGTTTTAATATCAAATAACGTAATAGCCATAGCCGAGGGTGCTAATATGCCAACAACACCAAAGGCAATAGAAGCCTTACATAAAGCTAAAATCTTATTCTCACCAGGAAAAGCATCAAACGCTGGTGGCGTTGCAACGTCAGGGTTGGAAATGAGTCAAAACTCATTACGCCTTAATTGGACAAGAGAAGAGGTAGATGCAAAGTTAAACACCATAATGGACGACATTCATACGTCTTGTATAAAATACGGTACAGAGCAGGATGGGTATGTAAATTATGTTAAAGGCGCTAATATTGCTGGCTTTGTAAAAGTAGCAGATGCCATGTTAGAGCAAGGCATTGTTTAATATGAGTTAAAAAAAGAGATATTAAAAAAGCTTTCAAACTAAATTTGAAAGCTTTTTTAATTAACAAAAAACAGTAATACGATACTTTTATTTCAATGAAACTTAAACTATTATTTTTTTGTTTATTTACACTAAATCTAAGTGTTGCTCAAGATTTATCAGCACTTTGGGAAGGTCATTTTTCATACCTAAACGTTGTAGATGTTGTACAAGGCAACAACCAAGTTTATGTCGCTTCGGAGAACGCCGTTTTTATTTATGACCCACAAACCAACCAAATACAAGAAATCTCTACAATAGAAGGTTTATCTGGCAATCTAATTTCTACACTATTTTATAGCGAAACCTTTGAACTTTTAATTGTTGGCTTTCAAAATGGATTACTACAAATATACTTAGAAGAAACTGAAGAAATTATAACTATAGTCGATATTTTAGAAGAGCAATCTGTCCCTCCAAATAGAAGAAGAATAAATCATTTTAACCAACACAACGGAAGTGTTTTTATAGCTACAGATTATGGCATTTCTGAATATAGCCTAGAACGATTAGAGTTTGTAGATACGTTTTTTATAGGCAACGGAGGTAGCCAAATTGTAGTAACGCAAACAGCTGTTTTTGGAGATCGTATTTTTGCGTCCTGCATGAATAACAGCGGTGTAAGAAGTGCTTTGGTAGATAGTGGTAACCTTATAAACTTTGAGCAATGGACACAAATTATTGGAGGTAACTTTGTAGGAATAGAAACCTTATCTAATAGGCTTTATGCAGTAGCTACAAATCGTATTATTTTTGACTTAAGCAATGCAAATAATTTTACTCAATTATTTGTGTACCCTTCTCTGCCGCGAGATATAAAGACATCTCAAAATAACTTAATTGTTACACTCACAGATCAAGTATTTATTTACGACAATAATTTTAACTTATTAGCAAACCCAAGCCCCACAGCAGCCTTTGACACCAGTTTTACCTCTGCTACAACAGGAAATCAAAACGATATTTATATAGGTAGTACAAGCTTTGGTTTGCTAAGGTCTACTATTAGTTCACCAACAAACTATACAGAAATTCATCCAGATGGGCCTTTATTAAACAACACATTTTCCGTTCAAGCTGATAATGTAAATGTATGGGCTACTTATGGCGACTATGATACGTTTTTTAATCCATCGCCCATCCGTTCACTTGGTTTTAGTCGTTTAAATCAAGGTGTTTGGAACAATATCCCTTTTGAAAATACGTTTAATTCCAGAAATTTAAACGCCATTTCTGTAAACCCAACAGACCTCAACCAAGCTTTTATTAGCTCTTACGAAGATGGTATTCTGGAGGTTAACGATGGTATAACGACACGACGATTAGACGAAACCAATAGTGGCTTAGAGTCCTTAATACTTCCTGGAGCCCCCAACTTTAGAAGCATAAGAGTTTCTGCTACTGTTTTCGATAATCAAGGCTTGTTGTGGACAATAACTTCTAGAATAAATAGCCCACTTAAATACTTTAACCAAGATACAAATACATGGAGAAGTTTTGATTTTACACCCATAATCCCAAATGGGCTAAACGATGAGTTAGGTTTTTCCGATTTGGTTATTGATAACCTTGGAACAAAATTTACAGGAGGCTCCAGGTTTGGCTTAATTGGATTTAACGAAAATGGTAATCAACTCAAAAACATAGCAGACCAAGCCATTGCAAACCTCCCTGCAACACGCGTAAATGCTTTGGCTATTGATAATACAAATCAGCTGTGGATAGGAACAAGCCAAGGTCTAAGAGTATTGTTTAATACATTCAATTTTTTTACAAACAATACGGTTAGAACAGAACCTATTATTATTCTTGACAATGGGACTCCTAGTGAACTCCTAGAAGAACAATTTATAACAGACATAAAAGTTGATGGCGCCAACAATAAGTGGGTTGCTACAGATGGTGCTGGTGTTTTTTTATTTAGTCCAGATGGGCAGCAAACCCTATTTCAGTTTAACGAAGACAACTCGCCATTACCATCCAATAGTGTAAACGACATGTCTATCGATACTACCAATGGTATTATTTATTTTGCAACCCAAAGCGGTCTAGTATCTTTTCAGGCAGGTGCAGCAAGTCCCTTAAACGACTTATCCCAAGCTAATGTTTTTCCTAACCCTGTAAGACCAACGTTTGATCTTGATCAGAAACAAATTACAATTAGAGGACTAAGTGAAAATGTAAATATTAAAATTACAGACATAGAAGGAAATTTAGTAGCAGAAGCAGAGTCGAGAAAAAATTTGAGATTTGGAGGTTTTAATTTAGAAGTTGATGGTGGAAGCGCATTGTGGAATGGAAAAAATCTAGCAAATAATACCGTAAAGTCGGGAGTGTATTTAATTCTTCTATCCGACCTTGATACACAAGAAACTAGAGTACTAAAATTATTAATTATTCGTTAATGCTAGACACTACAAAAGCCATTGTACTGTCTAAAATTAAGTATAAAGATTACGACTTAATTGTAACATGCTTTACAAAGCAATTTGGTATAAAAAGCTACCTCATAAAAGGGGTATTAAAGTCTAAAAAAGGGAAATTTAAAGCAGCTCATTTTCAGCCACTATCACTTTTAAGCATTGAAGCAGAACACAAAACAAACAGAACATTACATTACTTAAAAGATATTGAAGTAAAGCATCTTTACACCTCATTACATAGCAATGTAGTTAAAAGCTCTATCGTAATGTTTATTGCAGAGGTATTAACAAAAGTATTAATTGAAGAAGAGCAAAACGAAGCGCTTTATAACTTTATTGAAACAGCTTTAATTTGGTTTGATGAAACCGAAAATTATACAAATTTCCATCTCACTTTTTTAATAGAACTCACAAAATATTTGGGCTTTTATCCAAAAATAGATGATAATGACAAACCTTACTTTAATTTAGAGTCAGGAAACTTTGAAATTACCAAAAACGGAAACTTTTCTATATTTGGAAAGCAATTAATTATCCTAAAAGAACTTTTAGGCACGAAATTTGATGAAAATATTAAGCTAGATATAAGTTTAAATGAAAAACGTGAAATTATAACTATGATTTTACTGTACTTTAAATTGCATTTAGAAAATTTTAAAACCCCAAAATCACTCACTGTTTTAAATCAAGTATACCAATAAATAATGAAATACATTTTTGTTTTTATACTATGTCTTTTTGTTTACAATTTAGACGCACAAACCATAAAAGTATTAGATAAAAAAACCAAAGACCCTATACCAGGGGTTGCTGTTTACAATAGCCTTGAAACAAAGACAGCCATCAGTGACCTTGATGGCAATGTCGATTTAAGCATATTTCTAGATCATCAAAGCGTAACATTTAAGCACATTTCTTATGTCAAGATTGTGTATATCAAATCCAACATCCCTAAAGAAGTATTTCTGTCCGAAAACTCACAAGGTTTAGATCAAGTTGTTATATCTGCCTCTAAGTTTGAACAAAAAAAACGCGATATTCCTCAAAAAATTAAAAGTATTAAAGCGAGTGATATTTCATTTTCCAACCCACAAACAAGTGCAGATTTACTCCTAAATAGCGGAGAGGTTTTTGTTCAAAAAAGTCAATTAGGTGGCGGAAGCCCTATTGTAAGAGGGTTTTCTACCAATAGAGTCTCATTACTTATCGATGGTATTCGTTTTAATAACGCTATTTTTAGAACAGGAAATGTACAAAACGTAATATCGATAGACCCCTTTTCTATACAAAATACTGAAGTTACGCTTGGCGCCGGCTCTGTTATTTATGGTAGCGATGCTATAGGCGGGGTTATTAATTATTACTCCTTAACGCCAAAACTGTCGACCTCCAATGATTTAAATTTTGAAGGCAATGCGAGTGTTAGGTACGCTAGCGCATCAAACGAAAATACAGGTCACATAGATTTTAATTTAGGCTACAAAAAATGGGGGTTTTTAACCAGTGTTAGCTATACCGATTTCGACGATTTAACTGCGGGAAGAAATGGTCCTGACGATTTTTTAAGACCAGATTTTGTACAAACAACAAACGGTCAAGATGTTGTGCTTAGCAATACCAATCCTAGAGAGCAAGTATCGTCAGGCTATAATCAAATAAATTTCTTACAGAAAGCACGTTATAAAGCAAGTCACGAATTGTATCTCGATTTTGGTCTACACTACTCCACAACATCAGACTATGATAGATTTGATCGCTTAACTAGGCGTAATGATGACGGACAATTGCGCTCGGCAGAGTGGTTTTTTGGCCCACAACGATGGTTTTTAGCCAATGCTAAAGTTACTAAACTAAGCACTGAATCTAAATTTTATGATAACGTAAAATTTAGTGTGGCATACCAAAACTCCCAAGAAAGTAGAAATGATCGAAATTTCAACTCAGTAAACAGGCGTACGCGAGAAGAAAATGTTGACGCCATTTCGCTAAACATCGATTTTGAAAATGCTATTTCTTCAAAATCAAAACTTTTTTATGGTGCAGAATATATATACAACTTAGTGGGCTCTGAAGCTAGACAAACCAATATAGAAACCAACCAATCAAACGCAATTTCAACACGTTATCCCGATGGTTCTACTTGGCAGTCCATAGCAGGCTATATAAGTTATAAATATAAACCTAACAAGCAGGTGTCTTTTCAATCTGGATTGCGATACAACCAAGTGCTTATTAGAGCAAACCTATCAGGAAATAATGAATTTTTTAACTTCCCTTTCGAAAACGTGAACCTAAGCAACGGCGCACTAACAGGGAGTGCAGGAGTTAGTTGGTCTCCTAACAATGTTGTAAACTGGAAAATTAACGCCTCTACAGCATTTAGGGCCCCAAATATAGACGATATTGGTAAGGTGTTTGATTCCGAACCAGGTGCCGTTGTCGTCCCTAACGGGGATTTAGAGCCCGAATACGCCTACAATGGCGAACTAGGAGTAAGCCTAAATTTTGAAAAAAAATTGATTGTAGATCTATCTGCATACTACACTTTTTTGGATAATGCTCTCATAAGAAGAAGCTTTAGCCTTAATGGCGAAACACAAGTTGTTTTTGACGAAGAACTTAGTGATGTCCTTGCAATACAGAACGCCTCAAAATCGGATATTTACGGGCTAGAGATAGGTGTGGAAATCCCAATAACACAAAATTTAAAACTACGCTCCCAGTACAATATTATAAGAGGTGAAGAGGAAGATGAAAATGGTGCAGAAGTTCCCGTAAGACACGTAACTCCAGATTTTGGGAACACCCATTTCGTTTGGGAGAAAAATAAATTTAAGTTCGATATTTATGCCGACTATAGTGGGGCTTTAGCTTTTGAAGAAATTTCGCCAACCCTTGTAAGCTCCGATTTTTTATTTGCTACAGATGCCGAGGGCAATCCATTTTCCCCATCGTGGTACACCCTAAACCTAAGAACAGAATACAACCTTAATCAGCAAGTCTCACTCACTGGTGCTGTAGAAAATATTACAGATCAACTCTACAGAACCTACTCTTCTGGAATTTCTGCTCCAGGGTTGAATTTTATTTTAGCTTTAAATTATAAGCTGTAATAGTTGCTAATGATTTTTTTATTGATTCGAAATGTCTAATTTGGTTAAGTTTATGTTTTTAACCTTTAGGAAGTTTACATCTTAGAGTTATTGAAATTCAATGTTGATTGTTAAATATTATATTTACTTTAACTATACGTGTTAAAAATATATCAATTTTTTTTATGTACAAAACTGTATTTATAGATTTGGCTATCCAACATTTAATTCAAAACTAACCAAAATGAAACTACGCTCATTAATATGGATAAGCTCAGCAATTATCAGCTCACTTTCATGCAAGCAGAAAGATCTTGGTTCTGTGGCATATTATAATGTTCCTGACCTTACTAAAAAAGCACAAGTACGAAAAATAGCAATGGCGAGATAACATTTTGTTTTTTACAAACAAAATTCAAAATAACAGAATAGCGCGTAGTGAAACGTGTTTTTAGTAAATCACTTATTTTTTTGATTTGTTTATACCAATTGTTATTTAAAATGAGTTTTGAGCCATACTTGGTATAAGCAATATTAATTCCCATTTAGCTATTGGCTGTAGCCTAAAGTTATTACTTTTGTAGTGCTGGTTTAATTCTTATATTAGCAGCACAAAACCGTAATAATATCGGTTGTTATTCAAAATGAGCCCTAAATAATTTGGAATATTGTGTTTAGATGACATAGAAAACCTAAATATAGCCTCAGTTAGGTTTAAGTTTTATAGTGACATATACACGCAATAGAAGCGAATGATATGGCTTATTTTGACCAATAATTGGTATAAGCAGCAATATAAAAGATTGCAAGCTGACTTGATTTAATCAAAGGTCTGCACTTTTTTCTAAATAACATAATGGCACAGTACTATGACTATATAAAGGCTTTACACTTAATTTTTGTAATTACGTGGTTTGCAGGATTGTTTTACATCCCAAGACTCTTTGTGTACCAAATAGAAGCCTATTATAAACCATCGCCAGAGAAAGACATTTTAGGGAAGCAACTAAAATTAATGAGTAAGCGCTTGTGGTTTATCATTACTTGGCCTTCTGGGATTTTAGCAATTACTTTAGCGCTTTTGCTTATTGCAATAAGACCATTTTATCTGGATGAAGTTTGGATGCAACTCAAGTTGGGTTTTGTAGGCTTACTTATATTATACCATTTAAAATCACATCAGATCTTTAAGCAATTGCAAAGAGACGAAGTAAAATACAGCTCCACCTTTATGCGTTTTTGGAATGAAGGGGCTACAATTATTTTATTTTCAGTCGTGTTTTTAGTCATCCTAAGACATCAAACCAATTGGATTTTTGGAGTTGTAGGCATCATTAGTTTATCGCTTTTTCTAATGTTAGGGATTAAACTTTACAAACGCCTTAGAGAAGGCAAAAATAACAGTTAACTTTAGGGCATAATTGCAAATAAACCTCCGTAATGAAGTCGAAAAAAATATCCTTACGCTCTCGTATTTTTGTGTATATGATTTTGTTAGTTTTAGTTGCTTCTGTACTAATTGCAATGGTTACTCTATACCAATACAACGAACAATCTAAAGATTATCACGCCAAGCGCTTGGAACGTAAAGAATCGCAATTACTTCTAAGTATTAATTATGTTTTAAAAGAAACCACAAGAGAAGTTGTAACAGACCAATTGGAGCTCATTTTTAAAGATAAAATTTATGAAATAAGGAACACCCTAAATGTCGATTTTAATATTTACGACCTAGAAGGGACGCTCATCAAATCGTCTATTCCTACCTTGCAAAACGATAGCAGTAACAGGTGCATACCAACCCAAGTTATTAATACCCTAAAAAAAAGTTTAGACAAACGCTATGTACAAGAACGACAAGATTTAGGCAATACAATACGCTCCTTGTACACCATTTTTACAGATGCCAAATCCAAACCCATAGGCGTTCTAAACGTTCCTTATTTTGAAGATAATTCTTTTAATAATGAAGAGTTAAAAGTATTTTTAGGGCGCTTAGGCTATGCCTATGTTGCAATGCTCCTAATCGCAATCGCTTTTGCCTATTTTGTATCTAAGTACATCACAAAATCATTAAAAACCGTTAGTGATAAAATGAATGTTACACGACTAGAAAAACGCAACGAAAAAATAGAGCTTAAAAATGCAAGCCAAGAATTAACCATGCTAATTACAGCCTACAACAGCATGATTGACGACCTGGAGGAAAGTGCCATACAATTGGCAAAAAGCGAACGCGAGCAAGCTTGGCGGGAAATGGCAAAACAAGTTGCACACGAAATTAAAAACCCACTAACCCCAATGCGATTAAGTGTACAAAGTTTTCAACGTAAATTTAACCCACAAGACCAAAACATACATCACAAAGTAAACGAATATAGTAAAACGCTTATCCAACAAATTGATACCATGAGTGCTATTGCCTCTGCGTTTTCTAATTTTGCACAAATGCCTACACAACAAAACGAAACCTTTAATGTCGTTAAACTTATCGATTTGGCGTTAGATATTTTTCCAGAAAAGGCAATTCATTTTAAGGCTTCCAAAAAAGAAATTATGGTTACGTTTGATAAAACGCAACTTATACGAGTGTTAACTAATTTAGTGAAAAACGCTATACAATCTATACCAAAAGACAGAACTCCAAAAATAAATGTCGCAGTATTGGAGCGTAACCAAAATATTATTATTACCGTTCAGGACAATGGCAATGGAATAACAGAAGTTAATAAAGCTAAAATTTTTGAACCTAAATTCACCACCAAATCTAGCGGAATGGGCTTAGGTCTAGCAATGAGCAAAAGTATTGTGGAAACTTACAACGGAAACATTACTTTTGTTTCTAAAGAAACTCAAGGAACAACGTTTACGGTTAGTTTCCCTAAACAATAAATTAGTATTAAAATATAAACCATAATGAATTATCAAAACATTGTATATCATAGCCAAAACGGCATTACTAGAATTACCATAAACCGAGCAACAAAACTAAATGCCCTAAACAAAGCGACAATACAAGAGCTTAGCGAAGCGTTTAAAACTGCCAATGCAGATAACAATACAAAAGTAATTATTATTACAGGAAGCGGCGAAAAGGCTTTTGTGGCAGGAGCCGACATTAGTGAGTTTGCAAATTTTGATGTTAGCCAAGGGCAACACTTAGCTGCGCAGGGGCAAGAACTATTGTTTAATCTAGTCGAAAACCTTTCTACACCTGTTATTGCCGCCGTTAATGGATTTGCTTTAGGCGGCGGCTTAGAGTTAGCTATGGCCTGCCACTTTAGGGTTGCAAGCACAACAGCAAAAATGGGACTTCCGGAGGTTTCGCTAGGCGTTATCCCTGGCTATGGAGGAACGCAACGCTTACCACAACTAATAGGAAAAGGTAGAGCTATGGAAATGATTATGACAGCAGGTATGATAGACGCTAACCAAGCCCTAAGCTACGGGCTTGTTAACCATATAAAAGCACAGGACGAGCTACTAGAATTTTGCGAAGGTTTAGCAGGCAAAATAATGCGCAACTCCTCGGTAGCCATTGGTAGTGCTATACAGGCCATTAATGCCAGTTTTAAAGATGGTGTTAACGGGTATAACACCGAAATACAAGCCTTTGGAAATTGCTTTGGCACTCAAGATTTTAAAGAAGGAACTACTGCTTTTTTAGAGAAACGAAAAGCCAATTTCCCAGGGAAATAGCTCCTAATTAGCTATATTTAAAAAATATAAACAATTAAGTATGACTATTTTTTTATTCATTACATTACATACTGCTTCTGCAATAAGCATTTATTACTTTTTTAACGATTCTTTTTTTAAAAACAAACAGAAAATAGAAAAAAGTGATGTTTTTAAATTTTTTATAATTTTAATACTAGCTATCGGTATGATTGGTAATTTTTATCTTAGCAATTACATTTTAGGACTCTAGCTGCGTATAATGGTAATATTAGCTTTTAATAACGCTTGTGCTCTTTTAAAACGGGATTCCCATTTAAGTTTAGGATTCAATTTTTAAGATAAAATTTAGCCATAAGCAAAAGTAACCGTTTAATATAAGCTACAACTCTAACTTTATTTAGAGGCAATATTTATTTACACCTTTGTTTCTTAAAACGATGCTTGAACACGTTGTATTAGGGATATTATTCTTATTTTTGAACGCCTTAAAAACAACCATAAAATAAACTATTTATGTTTAGTAAAGGACAATTATTATTTGGAGTAATGTTCGCGATTGCATTTATTATTGCGTTGTTTTTTATGTACCGTAAAGATTCAAAAATTCATCAAAAATACTACAAAGGCAATCGTTGGGTATTACTTGCTTTCATTGCGTTTATTGGTATGATTGTGGCTATTAAATTTTTGTTAGGATAAGTTATTATTAGCCGATCGCATCCTTTACTTCTAATACAAATAGACCGAAGAATTAAATGAAACAAGAAATTTCAGTTAATAAGGCAATAAGCAGAGGGCACTTAATCGTGAATATTCCTGTCTTTATGTGTATCACAGGAATCCCTACATTATCTGTTTATTTATCAAATCAAAATTTAATTCCTAAATGGGGGATTGCAATTGGATTTATTTTAGGTTTTGTAGTTGCTTGGTTAGTTTGGAGTTTTATGATTACTAAGTGGCGAATTTGGGCATTTAATAATGTAAGAAATGTTCACGAATTAAAAAAAAGAGCAATTCAAGAAAAGTTGATTTGGAATGATGGAAATATATTTGAGAAAACTGAAATTAGGACTCTTGAGGACAAAGAAAAATTAAAAAGACTAGAAAAAAAATTCGATAAAGACGATGTTTACACAGAAGATTATTCTCTTCCACCAAGAACTATAATTAAATATTCTAAAACGTTAGTGGTGTTTGAGTTAGCTGTTTCAATTTTAATAATTGGTCTTGGAATATACTTTATTACAAAGGGAACGAATAAAAGTTACATATTGGGAGGGGTCATTGGTTTAATTGGAATTTATCGCTCCATTAAAGAATTACGAAAATTCCTCAATAATAAGCCTTTAATAATTATCGACAATAAAGGAATAGAAACAATAACAACTGAATTTAAAAATTGGTCGAATATTGAAGATGAACAAGTTACCCAAGAAGGATATGGAAAATTCACAAAATCCTATCTGACTTATTGGTATGACGGCGAAATATTTGAAAAAGTAGAAATTTCCCAATTAAACACCACTCATCAACAATTAGAAAATATAATCCGAACATATAGAATACGAAACAACAAAAACTACGACAGAGAATGGGCATAATTAATGGCTAGCTCTCGCCTACTCACGAAAAATCTTTACTACATTTCTATTCAGTAATTATTTGTTAAATTAGGTGGGATAAACACACAGCTAAGCATACACAAAACCATTATACCACTTGCACCGCTGTTTCATGAAATTTTGAGTGTAACATTTGGCTTAGTAACGCTACTTATACACAAAACTAATACAACTACTTTGGAACCCATTTTAACAGTTAGCAACCTCACAAAAACATTTGGACATTTAACGGCGGTCAATGCGCTTTCGTTTACCATCAATAAAGGTAATGTTTATGGCATTTTAGGATCTAATGGTAGTGGTAAATCTACCACATTAGGAATTGTCTTAAATGTTGTAAACAAAACACTAGGAGATTTTTACTGGTTTAATGGAAACACCTCTACGCACGATGCCTTAAAAAAAGTAGGTGCTATTATAGAGCGTCCAAATTTTTACCCTTACATGACCGCAGAACAAAATTTAAAATTAGTTTGCGAGATTAAAGGCGTTTCAAAAGAAAAAATTTCAGAAAAACTAGAGCTTGTAGGCTTACTAGACAGAAAAAAACACAAATTTAAAACCTACTCGCTAGGCATGAAGCAACGCTTAGCCATTGCTTCTGCATTACTCAATGATCCTGAAATTTTAATTTTAGACGAACCCACTAACGGGCTAGACCCACAAGGCATACATCAAATTAGAGAAATTATAAAAACCATTGCCAATACAGGAACAACAATACTCTTAGCGTCACATTTGCTAGACGAAGTAGAAAAAGTTTGTACTCACGTTGTAGTGCTTAGAGAGGGTAAAAACCTCTATTCTGGTCGTGTAGATGAAATGATTTCTAGCAAAGGATTTTTTGAACTAAAAACAGAAAACCCCAAAACACTCATTGCCCTTATAGAGCAACATCCTGCGTTTTATAGCGTAACACAAAAAGACGATCTTATTACAGCTCACTTAAGCACAGCTATGGAAGCCGCTGCCTTTAACAAGTTCGTGTTTGAAAAAGGGATTAGCCTCTCCCACCTTGTTAAACGTAAAGAAAGCTTAGAGGAGCAATTTTTACAACTAACCGACAAAGAATAACCTTAAAACATTACAGCATGCTACGTCTTTTAAAATTAGAATTACAAAAACTGTGGCTTAACAGAGCGAGCAAAACCTTAATATGTATCTCATTTATACTCCCGTTTACAGTATTAATCCTTTCATCTATCAAAATAAATTTTTTTGGTTACTTTACTTTAGAATTAGGGGAGTTAGGTATTTTTAATTTCCCTATGATTTGGCATATTACTACTTTTTTTTCTTCCTATTTCAAACTATTTTTTGCCGTCGTTGTCGTTAGTATGATTGGTAATGAGTACAGTAATAAAACACTAAAACAAAATCTTATTGATGGGCTGAGCAAAAAAGAGTTTATACTATCCAAATTTTATACTATTGTTTTTTTCTCTTTACTTTCTACCGTTTTAATTGGCATTGTAACTTTGTGTATAGGGTTGTACTATTCAAGCTATACCGAACTTCCTATTATATTTACAGGGCTTGAGTTTTTGCTTGCATATTTTGTAAAACTTGTTGGTTTTTTTAGTCTTTGTTTATATTTCGGTATGCTTTTAAAACGTTCAGCCTTTGCATTGGGATTTTTATTTATTCTATATATAATAGAGTGGCTTGTTTTTTGGGGCGTACTCTATAACACGTCCAACACTTCCACTGCTTGGGCTGTAAAATGGGTACTTCCACTAGAGTCGATGTATAAACTTATAGACCATCCTGGCTTAAGGATAGCAGCCTCCAAAATACCAGACAACACAAAATTTGTTCACGATTACGCAGTGTATTGGTATGAATTTGCAATTGTGATAGGCTGGACCGCTTTATTTATTTTTTTGAGTTATAAATTGCTAAGCAAAAGAGATTTATAGGCTTACTAAACCGATAACAAAATATTATCTTAATGTTGATGACGCATTAATTTCTTTCGCTTAATTTTGCAGTTATGCGCTTTAAAATTGAATCGGAATTTAAACCCACAGGCGACCAACCCAAGGCCATTGAGCAATTAGTAAACGGCTTAAACGCAAAAGAAAAACACCAAACCTTACTTGGGGTTACAGGCTCCGGAAAAACCTACACCGTAGCCAATGTTATTAAAGAAGTTGAAAAACCAACCCTAGTACTGGCACACAATAAAACATTGGCAGCGCAATTATACTCAGAGTTTAAGCAGTTTTTTCCTGATAATGCTGTGGAGTATTTTGTATCCTACTACGATTACTATCAGCCCGAAGCCTATATCCCCGTGTCTGGAACTTATATAGAAAAGGATTTATCCATAAACGAAGACATCGAAAAAATGCGACTTAGCACAACATCCTCCCTGCTCTCTGGTCGTCGCGATGTTATTGTTATCGCTTCTGTATCTTGTTTATACGGTATAGGCAACCCTGTAGAATTTAAAAAAAATGTTATACGCCTTAAAAAAGATCAAATTATATCTCGAACCAAGTTATTACACAATTTAGTTCAAAGTCTATATGCTCGTACCGAAGCGGATTTTAATCACGGTAATTTTAGAATAAAAGGCGATACTGTAGATATATTTCCCAGCTATGCCGATGATGCGTTTAGAATTCATTTTTTTGGAGATGAAATTGAAGAGATTGAAATTTTTAATGTCATCACTAACGAGGTTATTGAAACTTACGACCAGCTAACCATATATCCAGCAAATATGTTTGTAACCTCGCCAGATGTATTGCAAAATGCCATAAGAGGAATCCAAGACGATCTAGTAAAACAACATGACTACTTCAAAGATATAGGAAAACCCCTAGAAGCAAAACGAATAAAAGAGCGTACAGAATTTGACCTAGAGATGATTCGCGAACTTGGCTATTGCTCTGGTATAGAAAATTACTCACGCTACCTAGATGGCAGAAACCCAGGCACTCGTCCATTTTGTTTGTTAGATTATTTTCCAGACGACTACCTAATGGTTGTGGATGAAAGTCATGTAACCATATCACAAATCCATGCTATGTATGGAGGCGATAGAAGCCGAAAAGAAAACCTTGTAGAGTATGGGTTTAGGCTTCCTGCTGCGATGGACAATAGACCTTTAAAATTTGAAGAGTTTGAAGCTCTACAAAATCAAGTTATCTATATTAGTGCAACACCAGCAGACTATGAATTGCAAAAAAGTGATGGTGTTTATGTAGAGCAAATTATTAGACCCACAGGCCTGTTAGATCCCATTATTGAGGTGCGCCCAAGCTTAAACCAAATAGACGACTTAATTGAAGATATACAACAACGCATAGAAAAAGACGAACGCACCCTTGTAACCACCCTAACAAAGCGTATGGCGGAAGAGCTTAGCAAATACTTAGATCGGATACAAATTAGATGCCGCTATATACATAGCGATGTCGATACCTTAGAGCGTGTAGAAATTATGCAAGACTTACGCAAAGGCTTGTTTGATGTGCTGGTAGGTGTGAACCTATTGCGAGAAGGGCTAGATCTACCAGAAGTATCTCTAGTGGCTATTTTGGATGCCGATAAAGAAGGATTTTTACGATCAGCACGATCCTTAACACAAACCGTCGGTAGAGCTGCAAGAAACCTTAACGGAAAAGCAATTATGTACGCAGATGTTATAACTAAAAGTATGCAAAAAACTATTGATGAAACAAGTTACCGTCGCGAAAAACAAATTGCTTATAACACCGCACATAATCTAGTGCCTAAGGCACTTAATAAAAGCTTAAACAATGCACTTACTAAAAACTCTGTAAGCACACATCATTACGAAATTGAAGCCTTAAAAGCCGCAGAGCCTGAAAGTGAGTATCTAACCAAGCCCGAACTAGAAAAAAAAATACGTAGCAAGCGCAAACTTATGGAGCAGGCCGCCAAGGATTTAGACTTTATGACCGCAGCTAAGCTAAGAGACGAGATTAAATTTTACCAAACAAAACTTAAAGCACTAGCTTAATATAAACTTATAGTGACCCTAACAAGATAATTACATTAGCCTTAAAGAACAAGCCCAAAAAAGCAGTTTATAATTGTAATGGGGATTAAGTATCTTTGTTCAAATTTATTTTAGACGTAGTGGATATCACAAAAATATCGCAGGCCTTTACAACAGATTTGCAGCAGCAAGAACTACAAGCTGCCATTAATCAAAACCAAAACAATGTACACCTGTCAGGTTTAGTAGGCTCTTCGTTATCGTTTGTAATAGCTAACAGCTTTAAAATTTCAGAAAAATCATTTTTATTAATCTTTAACGATAAAGAAGAAGCTGCATATTACCTCAACGATCTAGAGCAGCTATTAAGCCCTAAAGATGTTCTGTTTTATCCAGAAAGTTACCGCAGACCCTATCAAATTGAAGACACCAATAACGCTAATGTATTACTACGGGCAGAGACGCTAACTCGCATAAACTCCCGTAAAAAACCAGCTATAATTGTTAGCTACCCAGACGCTCTTTTTGAAAAAGTAATAACTCAAAGAGAATTAAATAAAAACACCCTAAAGATCGCTGTAAACGACAATTTAACAATAAACTTTGTAAACGAAGTTTTGTTTGAGTACCAATTTAAACGCGTAGATTTTGTAACAGAACCTGGAGAGTTTTCGGTACGCGGTGGTATTGTAGATGTATTTTCTTTCTCTCATAACCAACCCTACCGTATTGAGTTTTTTGGAGATGAGGTCGATAGCATTCGCACCTTTGATATAGAAACCCAACTCTCTACACAGCAACTAAAAAAAATAAGTATTATACCAAATGTAAGTCACACACTTCTAGAAGAAAATAGGCAAAGTTTTTTTAAATATAGTTCACAAAAAACAGTTGTATGTATTAAAAATGCCGATTTATTTTTAACACGTATAGACACTTTACTTAGTAAGGCTAACGATACGTTTAAAACCTTACAAAAAACGATAAAACACTTAGAGCCCAATGAGTTGTTTTGTAGCTCAGAGTTGCTAAAAAAACAGTTGCTTACACATACTATTGTCGAGTTTGGTAACAATTGTTATTTTAAAACCCCAAATCAAAAATTAATTGCGTTTAATACTAGTCCACAACCGACCTTTAATAAACAGTTTAATCTTTTAATAGATGATTTAGCCCAAAACCACAATAAAGGATACACCAATTATATTGCCTGTGTAAGTGAGCAACAAGCAAAACGATTGCACGATATTTTTGAAGATATAGACGCCAAGGTACATTACAAAACCGTGGTTGCGTCTCTATACCAGGGGTTTCAAGATCACGACAACTCTAGTGTTTGCTATACAGATCATCAAATTTTTGGGCGCTATCATAAATTTAATATCAAAAATGGTTACGCAAAAAAACAAGCCATTAGCCTAAAAGAACTGACCAACCTAGACATTGGAGACTATGTCACACATATTGACCATGGTATTGGTCGTTTTGCAGGGTTACAAAAAATTGATGTAGAAGGCAAACAACAAGAAGCCATAAAATTAATTTACGGTGAGCGCGACATTTTATATTTAAGTATTCACTCGTTACATAAAATCACTAAATTTAATGGTAGTGACGCTAAGCCTCCTAAAATTTATAAATTAGGAAGTAAAGCATGGAAAAACTTAAAACAAAAAACAAAATCTAGAGTTAAAGATATTGCATTTAACCTAATAAAACTATACGCAAAACGAAACGTAGAAAAAGGATACCAGTACCAACCAGATAGCCACCTACAACACGAGTTAGAAGCCTCTTTTATTTACGAAGATACCCCAGATCAAAGCACAGCTACCGCAGACATTAAAGCCGATATGGAAAGTGAGCGCCCCATGGATCGCTTAATCTGCGGCGATGTAGGCTTTGGAAAAACAGAAGTTGCTATAAGAGCTGCATTTAAAGCCGTAGATAACGGAAAGCAAGTCGCTATTTTAGTCCCAACAACCATTCTGGCATACCAACATCATAGAACAATTAGTGAGCGGCTAAAAGCTTTTCCTATAACCGTAGATTACCTAAACCGATTTAGAACCACAAAACAAAAAAGAGAAACATTAGAGCAGCTAGAATCTGGAAAAGTCGATATTGTTATTGGGACGCACCAACTCGTAAATAAAAAAGTGACTTTTAAAGATTTAGGCTTACTCATTGTGGATGAAGAACAAAAATTTGGTGTTGCCGTAAAAGAAAAATTAAAAGACCTAAAAAAAAATGTAGATGTATTAACCCTAACAGCAACCCCTATCCCTAGAACACTTCAGTTTAGTTTAATGGCAGCGAGAGACCTATCGGTTATAACTACAGCGCCACCCAATCGTTACCCCATAGAGAGCAATGTCATACGCTTAAGCGAAACAACCATTAGAGACGCTGTTAATTATGAAATACAACGTGGCGGACAAGTATTTTTTATACACAATCGTATCGAAAATATTAAAGAAGTTGCAGGCATGATTCAGCGTTTGGTTCCAGATGCCAAAATAAAAATTGGACATGGACAAATGGAAGGCAAAAAACTAGAAGCACTAATGCTTGCCTTTATTAATGGGGAGTTTGACGTGTTGGTAAGTACAACCATTGTAGAAAGTGGTTTAGATGTGCCAAACGCTAATACCATTTTTATTAACAATGCTAATAATTTTGGATTAAGTGATTTGCACCAAATGCGTGGTCGTGTAGGACGAAGTAACAAAAAAGCATTTTGTTATTTTATAACACCAGAACATGCTGCAATGACAACCGATGCTAGAAAACGAATGACAGCATTAGAACAATATACCGAGCTAGGAAGTGGATTTAATATTGCTATGAAAGATTTAGAAATTCGTGGCGCAGGCGACTTGTTAGGAGGAGAGCAAAGCGGCTTTATTAATGAAATAGGGTTTGACACCTATCAAAAAATACTAAAAGAAGCCATAGACGAACTAAAAGAAGACGAATTTAAAGAGATATACCAAGATGATTTAGAGGAAAAAGAGTATGTAAAAGATATTACCATCGATTCCGACTTTGAGCTGCTCTTCCCCGATAACTATATCAACAATATCACAGAGCGTCTAACGCTATATAGAGAGTTAAACACTTTTAAAACCGAAGATGAATTGCAAAAATTTGAAACAAAATTACTAGATCGTTTTGGAACCTTACCGCAACAAGTTTTGGACTTGCTAAATAGTGTGAGAATAAAATGGCTATCTACCAAAATAGGATTTGAAAAAATAATAATGAAACAAGGTAAATTTGTAGGCTATTTTTTAAGTGACCAACAAAGTAAGTTTTATCAAACGTCAAACTTTACAACAGTGCTTAAATATGTGCAGTCTAACCCAACAAAATGTAAAATGAAAGAAAAACAAACACGTAATGGCTTACGATTATTACTTACCTTTGAGCATCAAAAATCTATTAAAACCGTATTAAACACCTTACAATCTATAATACCCTAATTTTTAATACAAAAATTAAAACCCTTTAAAAACTCATATCAATGTTAAAAAAAGCAATACTGCTCTTAGCAAGCATACTACTACCAATACTCGTTTTTTCGCAGCATGTTATAAAAGGCAATTTTTCTCCTAGAAAAGATTTTAATAAAGCCCTATTATACAAAATAACACCAACATCTACAGAGTATATTGCGTATTCTAATTTTGATGATAATGGTAATTTTGAAATAAAATTAAATAAATCTGTAACAGAAGGAATGTACAGGCTAGTTTATGCTCAACCACAAGATGAGTGCAATTTTGATATTATTTACAACGCAAAAGAAGATATAGAGTTAAATTTTACGCACAAAAAAGGGGTACATTTTATTAATTCTAAAGAAAACAATTTAATGCACTCCTACACAAACGCAATGACACTTGTAAGTCAAGACATAGGCAAGCTTTATGGACAAACGCCCAAAGATTCTTTAGCTATAATACAAACCTTTAAGACACAACAACAACTACAAGAAACTTATCAAAAAAAAGCAAACGGAACACTTGCAGCCCATTTTATAAATGCAAGTAACCCTTATACACCAACACATTTTGAAGATGTAAATACCTATATAAAAAACATAGAAGCTCACTTTTTTGATCATATCGATTTTAATAATGTTTTATTACAAAGCTCAGATTTTTTAATTGAGCGTATGTTTAACTACATCTATAGTTTTGGCAATAGCAGTCAACAAGTAATAGACTTACCCTACAAGAAGCACATAGATCTTGTTTATGAGCAAATGCAAAACAGTTCAATAACAGTAAAAAAAAACCTACTGGAACTACTATGGTTGCAAATGTTAGATCAAGCTTATGATAGTACAGCAAATTATATTTCAGACACGTATTTGCTAGATATTGCAAAAACATTAAAAGACGATGCACTAATAACGAGATTAGAAATATCTAAGCGCTTATCTTTAGGAAATGTAGCCCCAGACTTTTCGTTTGAAATCTCTGAAAATGGAAAAAAACACACTAAAAAATTAAGCGAATTAGAAGCCACTAAAAATTATATTCTAGTATTTTGGAGTAGCACTTGTGGTCATTGTCTAGAAGAAATACCTAAACTACAGCAATTTTTAAAAACGACCAATAAAAGTAATTTTCAAGTGCTTGCATTTGGTTTAGAGCACGAAAAGGGTAATTGGGAGAAAGAAATTAAAAAATATCCCGAATTTATTCATATTTACGGAAAGGATAAATGGAGAAATGAAGTCGCAAGATTATATAATATTACAGGGACACCAAGTTATTTTATACTCGATAAAGATAAAAAAATAACAGCAAAGCCTTATGACCTTGAGGCTATTGAAGCTGTATTAGGTCATTAAAAATGGTAAAAAGCCTGTTTTAAATGCTCTATTGTAAACTTACTGTTATTTTTTACAATAGCAATAATGTCAAAACGAACATCAACATCTAGGTTTTTTATGCTTACATAATGGTTAATTGCTTTTACAAGATTTTGTATTTGCTTCGGTTTTACAAAATCTTGGGGGTTGCCAAAGTTATCTGTAGCTCTAGTTTTAACCTCAATAACGGCTAGTACTTCTTTTTTTTGAGCTATAATATCGACCTCGGCCTTATCAAAACGATAATTTCGCTCAACGATGGTGTATCCATTTTGAAGTAAATAATCTACAGCCAACTGTTCTCCCTTTTTACCAAATTCGTTATGTGCAGCCATAGTATTAGGATAATAAAATTACAAATATAAAGCAAAGCTAGCGTTTACAGTAATGAGGTTTTAGCGGTTTGTATATGAGCAGTAGCAGATTTCTACGTATAGCCTTTCGGTTTTGCACTGACCTTTATTTATATTTTTATTTTCACCTAAACCGCTATTACTTATACACCGTGTTGTAGCCAGCTATTTTTTTACTATTTCTTTTATTTTTTCAAATATTCCTTCCCAATTTACATTTCTATATTTTTCACCTAATCGTACAATTATTAGGTTTTCAGAAGGACTTACAAATATGAATTGACCTAAAATACCCTCGGCAATAAAATCTCCTTCTTTGTTTGGTATCCATCATTGGCATTGGTAATTCCCTGCACTTCCATTTAGACTATCTCTTTTAGTAGACTGTTCAGCCCATTCTTTCGAGATAACTTGTTTTCCTTGCCAATTTCCTTTGTTCAGATATAAACGACCAAACTTTGCAAAATCTATTGCTCTTGCATTTATACAACAAAAAGTCTTTTCAATACCATTTTTCTTTTTATCGATGCTCCAAGTTGCACTAAATTCCATACCAACTTTTTCCATAATCTTTCTTCTAAATATTTAGAAATAGTCTTTTCTTTTAAAACCCTATCTAATACTAATCCTAATAATTGAGTATTGCCACTTACGTATTCAGTTGTCTCATTCGGTTCTTTTTTAAGCATGAGCTTTAAAGTTGACTTTTCTAAATTTCTACCGTAATAAAATGTTGCTGCGTTACCAAAAGGATTTGCATAGCT
The DNA here is from genome assembly GCA_938011315.1 of uncultured Flavobacteriaceae bacterium. Lineage (GTDB taxonomy): Bacteria > Bacteroidota > Bacteroidia > Flavobacteriales > Flavobacteriaceae > AU392. The sequence goes on along the minus strand of CALLUG010000042.1, from coordinate 2,210 downwards.
TTCGTTGAAATCAAGTGCAGAAGTCATCTGTAAAAGGTTTTCTACCGTTACATTCTCAAATCCATTCTCCTCTAATTTTGGAATATAGTTTATTACTTGGTCATTTACTGAGTTAATTAATTTATCTTCAATAGCACAGCCAATTAGGAAAGAGGTAAATGATTTTGCCATTTAAAATGAAGCGACTACAGGCTCTATATTATACGTATTAAAATAGTTCTCATATTTTATAGTGTCATTGTGAATTACTAAAAAGGCTACTGTTTTATTTTTCGATAGATAATTTTCAAAACTACTCCCATCTTTCATCTCAATTGCTAACTTTTTATTTACTCTATTGTTAAAGTGAAAAATGTTAGTTGAATCTTTTGATGTTTCCCGATTTGGAAAGACTCTATAATCTGTAATGTCTGCAAAATTGTAATACACAAATCTTCCAACTTTACAGGATGATAACATAATTGTCAATATTAAAAGTGTTATTTTTTTTTCATTTCGTTAATTGGCTACAACGGTTTTGTGTATGATTAGTGGCGTGTTTAAGCAACTAATTTAGCAAATACAAACCGAATAGAGAATCTTTTAGGATTTTTGTAAGCAAGCTCGAACTAGCCATTAATTATACACGTCTTTGTTGTAAAACGTTTTTTATTCCGTTTTCAAATTTCGTTTTCAGTTTATTTATTTTTCTTTTATTCACAAACCAATGAAAAGGTGAAGGACTTGAATGAAGTCCAAATGAGATGCAATTCACAAGTATATCAGTTCCATCATAAATAATTGTCAATTGTTTTCCCCAATCAAATCCGCTCGATTCTTTCCAATTTTGATTTAAAATTGTCATTTGTTGATTACTTGAATAGATATTCCAATTATTTTTCTTCGCAATTTTTTTAATTAAAGATGTGTTTTGTACTCTGGATAAACCTTTGATTCGTTTCAGCGTATTTAAATTCAGAATAGAGTAGATAAGTAGAGAACTAAATGTTATTGACAAAATCAAAAAGATTAGCGAAATTCCAATCGGTTCATTTTTGGTCAAGTCAGAATTAAATTCCGATACCCATATGAATGGAAGTATTAAAACAAACATTGCATATAAAAAATATTCCGCTATTCGTTCGAGAATCCATTTCTTAAAAATCAGCTTTTCAGCTTGTTTCGATTTTTGTATGTCGATTTGATTTATCAGTTTCTCTAAATGTTTTACAACGGTCTAGGCTATGAGTAGTTGCGAGAACAAGCAATTACTTATAGCCATTGCTGGCAACTGGCTTTTTTATTCAGTTTCATTTATTTTGTCAGGGTCTTGTCTCGTGTCAAAAACATTTGCGATTTCGATACGTCTAAAGTCATAATTTATCCAATAAACTATTTTGTAATTCTTAAACATTAAATATCGAAATTCTTGTTCTCTACGTTTCAAGCTAGTTTCAACTTGTCCAATTTCCGATTGCTTTTCAATACCAATAGTCGAGTCAACGATTCCATTAACTAAATTTTCAGTTATTCTTTTACCTGCTTTGATTAAATAATAGTTGTAAATATCCTCAAGTTTGTTTTCTGCAAGTTCCAACCAATAAACTTCTAACTCCATTTTCGGATTTTAGCCTTTAAATTCGTTGCTTTTATCATTCGTCCATTTTTTGAGTCTTTCATTGCTTGGTCAATTTCTGCGTTATATTGTTCCATTGCCATTGGTTTGAAGTTCTCTTCAGTCAATTCAGCTTTCCTTTTACGTAATAATTTTTCAAGTCCGCTAACGATTTCCTCATTTTGAAGTCTTAAAAACTCTTGAACAAATGATATTTTTCTTGCTTCTAAGTCCATTTCTTTTTGTCTTTTTATCAAAGATACAAAATTATAGATTTCAGTTGATTTTTATGATTGTCAATTTTTTTCAGCCTCTGACTAACGTAAAATTATACTACTGATTTACAGTAATTTGTAAATCATCATTGGTTAGTCCAAATTTATCAATTTGTTTTCTAATTCTTTTAACAAACCGAGTTTTCTTTTTTGGTCAAGGTATAAATATTCTTTTGGATTTTGATATGCAACTCCTCTAGTGTTTTGGCCCCTATAAAACAAGAGTAATCTTTTAAATTTCGATTATTAATTAAGCTGTTACTTTATTTTTTCTAATAAGGTGTTTATCTTGATTCCATTTTTCCATTGGCGTTACTCGTCCTAATAGTCCATGTAGCCTT
>CALLUG010000041.1 GCA_938011315.1 uncultured Flavobacteriaceae bacterium | reverse complement strand
GATTATGTACAACACACCAATAGGCCTATTTACATTAGTACGCACCCCGAAAGATGGCCTTCTAGCACTGCTGGAAGGCTCCAAGCAAAGGCGCAGGACAAAGGCGTGAATACTGTAAAATATATTATTAGAACAGTTCGTTCATGACGGCCGAGTTATATAATTTACAAGAAGGACCTACATTAACCCTTTTATGGTTTATAGGATTAAGCTTGCTAATTCTATGGGTGGGATATAAAACAAAAATACACCCTACTGCTAATACAAACGCAATCTGTGTGTATAAACAATCGGAAATAGTTCTAAAATTATCAAAATCATCTATTGCTATTTTTTTAATATTGTGCACCGTTTTATTTTTAACCATGTCAAGTTACTTTGATGCAGTTACAAATGAACCTGTATTAATTTTTTATTCTGTAATATGTTGGACTGTTTTTTTTGGATTAATATGGTCATTAGCCGATGTTGTTTATTTTATTTTCAATCGATTTAACATCAATCTACTGACACCGCTTTTGGAATTTAATTTAGTATCTAAATTTTTTTTAGGTAGTCGCGCTTTATTCATTATTCTTTTTATTTTAGGATTAATTAATCTTCCTTTACGTTTTAGTTTCACGCTCGTATCTATTTTAGCTTTGTTTTGGGCTGTTTACCGAATTCTATCCAGTAAGACGAAGCCGGCAAACATTACATTACCAGACCTTATAAGTTCAAGGTTCTGGAGCAAAATTATTGAATTAATGCCTGCTATTTTTCTTCTTAGTCTCTTATGCTTAATTTGGAAATATAATACTTACATGCCTATGACGTCATGGGATCATTTCAGTCAATGGTTGATAATACCTCATGAAATGCTCTACAATGATCGCATCGTAGGCCTATATCCAATTACACGCGCTATTTCTCCCGGATATCCACCTCAACAAGTCACAGAAGGAAGTTATATCTTGTGGCTTTGGGGTAACGTAAATCTATCCGAAACAATTTTAAATCTATATGCACCATTTATGATATTATTTGGGGCTTTGCTAACGATTGGTATATGCCGGCAATTAGGATTGCATATATTCGGAATTCTTTTTGTTACAATTTTGATTATCCTAGCAGCATCATACTCATCTTCCATTTACATAACATCATTTTACGGTGATGCACGATTAAGTCTCGGAATTTTATTTATCACATCCAGTCTTTTATTTGTAAGCGAAAAACCTTCGTCACGAGATGCTATCTTTTTGGCCATAATTGGGGCTACTTTATTTACAGTCAAGCCATATGCTTGGCCTTTGGCGGTTATCCCAGCGGGGATTTATTTCTTATCTCATTTCAAATGGAGATGGGCAATCCTATTCTTAACAGTACTAACCGTTCAATTTACTATAGAAACGTTTATTTTTCAATCCCTAGTACCTGATAGTCAGATTGTAAATAGAAGTGGTATTTCGGGACGTATTATTGAATCTGTTAAAGGCCTATTATCTTTAGATTTTTCTAACATATACACTGCTTACAAAATGCGAGGGCCGAATATTTCTCACGCAATTATGGTTGGGTTTTGTTCAATTTTATGCCTGACTACTGCAGTGATTTCAAATCAAAAACCTCTGAAACAATTATTATTAGGCATTGGTTGCATAGGCTTATCTTACCTTTTTCTAAGTATCATGATTGTACAAATAAGCCCTTCCTATGGTAATTCTATTGCCCGATATTTGGCAAATACAATGATTATCATGAGCCTTGGGATAGGGGCATCAATAACTGCTATATACCTTCGATTAAAACATTATAATATAGCCCTTTACATAATTACACTATCTATGACTATTGCAATTGTGGCTAGTTGTATTTGCTTAGCAAAATCTCCACGTAATAATCAATTTAAATGGTATGAGGCTCGCAAAGATCAACTTTCACGCTTTCCAACAATTTTTCCAAAACTTTCTACAATCGCAAAAGACTTACAAAAGATTGATAGTAAAAATTTGCAAAAAGTTCTTATTTTTCCTAGAAAAACAAGACTTGAAGTGTACGTATTTAATTACCATCTAGCACGAACTACAAAATCAGTTGTATCTTTTCCGCTAGGAGGATCAATAAATGATGTAGCAAATTTTTTGACTAAAAGAGGCCCTAATATACTCATTAATTCGGATATTAAATGGCTCTATTTAACCGGCCCGCAAGAAGTTTCTGGGCAAATTATAACACCAGGTCTCTACAGTCGAGATGAGTTCATAAGAGTTTTAGAAACTTCTTTGAATAACCCAGTTACTGATAATTGAAAACTAAAAACAAAAATAAACTACATAAAAAAGCCCACATAGGCTGGCTTGGGTTTATCAAGTTATTTTGGCTTTTAGTAGTCATAATAGCTCTGGTATTTTTTGCCAAACGCATTCCTGAATTGATCGATTTTACCGAGTTACGATATTGGCCTTTATTTTTAGGGGCAATATTTATCATGCTCTCGCATTGCTGCGTTAGCGGCATTAGAGAAATAA
>CALLUG010000040.1 GCA_938011315.1 uncultured Flavobacteriaceae bacterium | reverse complement strand
TTATCTCAGTTCTTTGTTGGCACAAGTAGTTTTATAATTCATAACTCCATTTATTTGTTTTCAAATCATAATAAACCCATATATGTCTTATGTATGGAACATTAATTCCTGTCTGTTCGTGTTTTTTTATTTCCCATTTTTTAACTAGACCTATTAATTCAATCGCATCTTTTTCAAATTCCGTGATTGGTTTCCTATTAGCATCTCCAATTTCTATTGTTAAATTAAAAATTGAGTCTTTCTTTCTTATAAGTTCTCTTTGTCTAGTAACTGATTTTAAGTTTCCATTAGAGTCAATCGAAACATTTAATAATGTCGTTTGAGTTTTATATTCTTTTATTTTTCCTTTTTCAAGAATCGAATTTATGTCAGTTATATTTTCACAGTAATTAAATCCACTTTCATATTCAAAAATGTAATTCTCAATTTTAAAAGAATTACCATTATCCAACATCTTTTGTTCTCTCAATCCAATAGGTCTATTATCAGTAACTTTTGAGTTAGAACACATTCCACTAAAAGTTAAATTACCATTGTGTTTATAAGCATAAACTAACCAATTTTGGTTTTTTTTAGCCCTCCAATCGCAAGAAGTCCATTGCCCTATGTATTCTCCTTCTGCTGTTACATCAAATTCAAGTGTTTTTGGAAAGTCTCCATTTTTATAATGTTTTGAAATATCAAAAGTAACTTTATAAGTCAAACTATCTTTTGCGTAAACTTTTGAAATGATTTTTCCTTCAAAAACATAATCCGACGAATAGTATTCTATTATTGGATTAATTTTATCACAACTGCAAGCAAAAGTCAGAGCTGAAATCAGAATTGTCAATATTGTCAGGATTGATTTTTTCATATTTGTGCTAACGGCTTCGGCTATGATTAGTAAGGGAATTAAAAAGCAATTAATTTCCGATTAAGTACTTAGCCAAAACTTTTTATTTTGTTTTATTTTTTTAATTTTAAAAGCCAAATCAAAAGATTTGGCGGACTTTGTAAAATGCACTAAACTTTGAATTAAACACCAAAACCCGTATTAATTATAGCCTATGTTGAGCATAGTTTTTATTTCAAAATCCCCAAATAATTCCAATAATTGTAAATATACCTACAACCAAAGCAATTATAACATTGAACTTATTCCAAAAGGATTCTTTTTCCTCATTACTATTTGAATTAATTGACTGATTTTTAATTTTACTATTATTATTGATAATAACGTTTTCAGCGTTTACAGTATTTTTATGTGTCGTATTTTTTTTCATTTTTTCTTTCAACCAATCATTTATTATTATTTCTAAGGTTTCATAGTCGAAGTCCTTTTTCTTTGATTTTTTTCTTTTCTTTATTATGGAAAGAATTTGATATTTTATATGTTTATAAAACTCAATTTTATTCCCTTGATAAAAATAAAAATGATATTCAATAAAACTTGTACACTTATGTAATGGATTAAATCCTTCTAAGAAATCTACGAATGAATTATCAATATAGTCATTTATTAAGTGAAATTTTTTGTTTTCAGAATAATTAAACTTATTGTAAGCATATACTATTGAAGGGTAAACACTTATTTCAAGTTTGTCTTTTTTGGGATTCTTTGGGTTGTAATCTTTTGTCCATTCACCATCTGAAATCAAATGAGCTTCTTCCATTAAGATTTCCATAAATTCATTATCATTTTTACCTTTATATTCTTTTGGTAAATGAACCTTAAAGTAATTATGATGTTTAATCATTATTTAGAATTTATTTCTCAAATTATGCCTAACTAACCAATATGCTCACCACCATCTACGGGGATAATGGTACCATTAATCCATGCGGCTTCATCTGTTGTTAATAAGTACACTACATTTGCAACATCATTAGGGCTTGTTAATCTTTGGTTTGGATTTCTTAGTAATGTATGTTTTTTTAGGCGTTCGCTTCCGGGTATTAGTCGTAAAGAGGCGGTGTCTGTAACTCCAGCCTGTATGCAATTGCTTTTTATTCCGTAGGGAGCAAACTCCAAAGCAATATTTCGAGAAATGGCTTCGAGTGCTGTTTTTGCGGCAGAAACAGCGGCATAGTTACGCCATGCTTTTGTGTTACCTTCGCTTGTAAAACTTATAACTCTAGCATCTTGTGCAAATAGCTTTGCTTCAAAAACTGCTTTTGTCCAGTCGTATAAGCTAATGGCCATAGCATCTATGGTTAACCGAAAATCATCGTTTTTGAGCGTTGGTTCGTTACCTTCCGAGAGCATTGGCTTTAAATTCCCTTTCGCAACGCTATGTAACAGGACACGAACTTTATCTTGTGGCCTTAAGGTCGCTTTTAGAGTATTGATAACATCTTCTCTTTTTTCTATTTTAAAGGCATCAATATTAAACGTTATAAGCTTAACACCTTCGTTTTTAATATGGTTAAACTCGGTATTAATAGCATCTATTTCAGATTTTCTGTTTCGGTGAATAATACAGATGTTACAGCCGTGTTTTGCTAACTTTTTTGCACTAGCTAAGCCAAGTCCACTAGAGCCACCTAGTATAATGGCCCAATAGTTTTTAGTTTTAAAGGCTTTTGAGGTTTGCATTTATTTTCTGTTTTTTTTTAGTTTTAATAGCTTACCATTGTAGTAATGTACGTTGTGCAGAAAAGCCTGGACCAAAACTTAGCATAAGCCCTGTATCTCCTTGGTTTAAGTTTCTATCCATAAAGCGCTCTAATACGTATAATACTGTTGCGCTAGACATATTGCCGTATAGCCTAAGCACCTCCTTGGTATCGTTAATGTTTTTACCTAGGGATCCAAACAAATCTTCTACAGTTTGTACAATTTTTTTCCCTCCTGGATGAAAAATTAAATGATCGACATCGCTTATCGTTTTATTATTTCGTTCTAAAAAGGGGTGTACAATATTTGGAAAATGGTTTGCTATAGTTTCTGGCACAGATTTGTCTAAAATCATTTGTAGCCCTGTGTTTCTTAGTTTAAATCCCATCATGTGTGTGGCGTCGTAAAAGTGATACATTGCCTCGTCTATAATTTCTGGACCTTGGTCATTTTCAAAAGATGATAAAATTACTGCGGCAGCACCATCTCCAAAAATGGCTGAGCTTACAACATTTACCATTGAGTAATCGTCTAACTGAAATGTTGCTGTAGGGGCCTCTACGGCAACAACGATAGCACGTTTGTTTGGGTTTGCTTTTAAGAAGTTTTTTGCATAGATAATGCCGGATACTCCTGCTGCGCACCCCATTTCTGTTACAGGCAGGCGTACAACGTCTTGTCTTAGACCAAGACTATTTATTAGATAAGCATCTAGCGAGGGTATCATAATACCGGTGCAACTTACGGTTATGATATAATCGATTGCTTTTGGGTCGAGCTGTGCTTTTTTGAGCGCTTTTTTTACAGCCTGTTCCGCCAATAGTACGGTTTCTTTACTGTAAATATCGTTTTTGTCTTCAAAAGTAGTTTTTGTAAATACATCTTCGGGATCCATAATAGAGTAGCGTTTGTCTACTCCTGCGTTTTGAAACAATTTAATTACTTTTCGCTGAAAACGCTCGTCTTGTCCACTCATCCAGAATTCTACAAAAGGGATAATATCTTCTGTTTTTTTATAATATTTGGGGAGTTGTTTTGCAACTGTTGTGATTTTTACGCTCATATAATTTCCTAATTGGGTAGGAATGGTTTTTAAATTAATAGTCTATAAGTATTATTTTTTTCAATGTTTATTTACTGTTTATAATACATTGAAATCGAAAAGCCCATCGCCAAGTAATGTGGCTGGTAACCTTCATTTTTTTTGAAAGATTGATCAAATCTTTTCTTTTAAAGCCTCTTAGGATAGAGGTTAGTCCGTCTTGTTTTATCATTTTGTTGGTAACACCAAGAGTAATTAGCTTAAATAAGTAATAGGCTAATCTATGTCGATGTAAGTCGTTTATTAAAATGCCAATACGGGATTGCTTTAAGGCTATTTGCAAAAAACTAACAATATCGTTTTCTTTAAAATGATGTAAAAACAGCGTTGCAATGACAATATCGCAGCTCATTTTTTTATAATCTTCGGAAAAAATATTTTGTGTTAAAAAACTAATTTCCGAGTATTTTTGCGACCGTTGTTTAGCATGTGCTATAGTATAACTGTTAGCATCAATTCCTATTAGTTTAAAAAAATAGCCGTGTTTACGACCATAGTCTGCAATTAAGCGTAGCATATCTCCTCCGCCACAGCCTAAGTCTACTATGGTTATTGTATTCTCTTTAGACTGATGTTTTAGCATTGTTTTAAGTCCGCTCAGTACAACGGCATTTCCGCCTAGCCATTTGTTTATTTTGGCTAGAGTATCTAGAGTATTGTCCAAAACGTGTCCTGTTAAGGAAAAGTCGTCCATAATTTCTTGCTCGTCTGTTCGGTATGTCGTATTGACTAAAAGGCTCATTCTGCTAATAAAGGTTTACCGTGAGTTTGCTTAATTATTTGGGGCAGTAGTTTAGGAAATCGTTTTAAAAGACACATTATGAGTTGAGAAAAACTTGCTTTGTTAAATAAAAATGCGACTAAGTGCCCCATTTTTAAACGTTTTTTAAATGCAGCGTTCCACTGTTTGATGTACTGCTCCTCTAGGCTGCTCCTAGTTATTTCTTGAGCAGTGAACTTAATAATTAATTTTGAAGCAATTTGTGCACTACGAATAGCCATACTCATCCCATTGCCACATAAGGGATGTATCATTCCTGCGGTATCGCCACACATAATAATGTGATTTTGTACAGGTTGTTTTGATGAGAATGAAATTTGACTAATACTTAACGGTTTCTCAAAAAGCACTGAAGCGTTTTTAAAAACTGTTTTTAATGCCGTGTTTTTATAAACTACTTTTTCTTGAAATTCTTGTATGTTTTTGTATCGCTTAAATGCAGTATAATCTGTAATATAGCAAGCGTTTATAGCATTATTTTCTATTTTTGATAATCCGCAGTAGCCCCCTTTAAAGTTGTGGAGTGCTACTAAGTTATCTGGGAACTCCCCTTTTAAGTGCATCTTAACCGCCAGGTAGGGGGCACTTTCTTTTATAAATTTTCGATTTAATTTTACATCTAGTGATGAGCGTTTTCCATAAGCACCGATAACAAGTTTTGCTGTGTAATTAGTATTTTTTTTTGTTGAAACATTAAACGTGTTATTCAAAAATGTAATATTTGTTACACTATCTTGCACGATAACAACGTTGTTTTGTTTTGCTTTTTTTACAAGAGCTTCGTCTAGGGTATATCTACTTATGCCAAAGCCCCCTAAGGGCAAATTTGTTTTAATAGTTGTGTTATTGGGAGTGCTTAACTCAAACTTATTTATTGGTTTTGCTCCTAGCTCTAAGGGGTTAAAGCCTAAATATTGTAAATAGGGTAGGACTTCATTAGAGATATACTCACCGCAAACCTTGTGTTTAGGGTATTGGTTTTTTTCTATTACGGCAACGTTAATATTATATTTTGAAAGGTGAATAGCACTTACTAGACCCGCAAGACCACCTCCAACAATAATGACATCTTTATAAGTATTGTGTTTCAAAAAAATTATTTTTTGCCATGATATACAATAGCTATTTTTACAATATCTGATAATATCCAGCTATCTTCCCCAACGCTATAATCTAGTCGGTTAAGGTCAAAGTTAGCGTTTATTTTAATGCTATTTTCAGTTTCTATAAGTTCTAACGGAATTTTAACTTGTTTTGTTATTGCTTTAATCGTTAGGTTTGCTGTAAGACTATAGTGAATAGCGCTTTGCTTTTCAATTTTGATAGATTGTAATGTTATGGTATTGTAATTATTAATATTAAAATACTCTTCTTTGCCTAAGTGCTTATCCCTTCTTGAGTTGTTTGTGTTAATTGAGCTCACGTTTATAGTGGCATTAATATAGCTGTTTGTTAGCTCTTTTGTGTCAAAACTGCTGGTAATCATTACTTCAGAAAAACTGCCGCTAACGTAGGATCCAAAGTTTTTAATTTTAAAAGTAACTTTAGTTGCTTCATTATCTTGGGTGTATTCTTGGGCGTTTAAACTATAGACGCTAGTTAAAAATAAAATGAGATACATTATTTTTTTCATTACCATTGGTTTTATTTTTTTTTAAGATTATTTATTGTGTTTCATTATAAACCAAAGTATAGCTATTTTATTACGAATATACCGATTATATGCTTTAGATTGTAATACTCTTTACTGAGTTTTAAGTATTAGTATAATAAAAAACTCCGAAACTGTATTGGTTTCGGAGTTTTGAGTTTTAGTTATCTTTTGGTTGTTGCATTACAAAGTCTTCCATGAACTTGGTGGTATAGTTACCAGCAACATAATCTGGATGATCCATTAACTGCCTATGAAAAGGAATTGTGGTTTTTATGCCCTCTATAATAAACTCGTCTAAAGCGCGCTTCATTTTGCTAATAGCTTCCTCTCGTGTTTGTGCTGTAGTAATTAATTTAGCAATCATAGAGTCGTAGTTTGGCGGAATCATATACCCTGCATAAACGTGGGTGTCTAACCTCACACCATGACCTCCAGGGGAGTGTAAATTGTTAATGCGTCCTGGAGAAGGTCTAAAATCATTATAAGGATCTTCTGCGTTAATACGACACTCGATAGAGTGTAAATTAGGAATATAATTTTTGCCAGAAATTTTTACTCCAGAGGCTACTAATATTTGTTCTCTAATTAAGTCGAAATCAATTACTTGCTCTGTTATGGGGTGCTCTACTTGAATACGTGTATTCATTTCCATAAAGTAAAAGTTACGATGTTTATCTACTAAAAACTCTACAGTTCCTGCACCTTCGTATTTTATGTATTCTGCAGCTTTTACAGCGGCTTCTCCCATTTTTTTACGCAATTCAGTTGTCATAAATGGCGATGGAGTTTCCTCTGTTAGTTTTTGATGTCGGCGTTGTACAGAGCAATCTCGTTCAGACAGGTGGCAGGCTTTTCCGCTGGAGTCTCCTAAAATTTGAATTTCGATATGCCGTGGCTCTTCTATAAGCTTTTCCATATACATATCGTCGTTTCCAAACGCAGCTTTCGATTCTTGACGAGCAGAATCCCAAGCATCTTTTAGGTCTTCGGGTTTCCAAATAGCACGCATTCCTTTTCCTCCACCTCCAGCAGAGGCTTTAAGCATTACTGGATAGCCAGTTTCTAGCGCTATTTTCTTACAATCTTCAAAAGTTTCAATAATGCCTTCACTACCGGGAACACATGGAACTCCTGCAGCTATCATTGTCGATTTTGCGTTGGCTTTGTCTCCCATTTTGTCTATCATTTCTGGAGAAGCCCCTATAAATTTTATATCGTGCTCGCCACAAATTTTTGAGAATTTAGCGTTTTCCGACAAAAAGCCGTAGCCGGGGTGTATGGCGTCTGCATTAGTAATTTCTGCTGCAGCAATAATATTTGCCATTTTGAGATACGACTCACTGCTAGGTGCGGGGCCTATACAAACGGCTTCATCTGCAAACTTAACGTGTAAACTTTCTGAGTCTGCAGCAGAGTAAACAGCTACCGTTTTTATATTCATTTCTCGGCAGGTTCTAATAACACGAAGTGCTATTTCTCCTCTGTTGGCTATTAATATTTTTTTAAACATAACGTCTTGGTTTTAAAAATTTCAAATTTTGAAAAGGTGAAATTCTATTGTATTAGTTCTTATATTAGGATATTAAAAAAAAATATAAGAAACTTGTAAATGTTATGATGGATCTACCAAAAATAGAGGCTGATCGTACTCTACTGGAGATGAATCGTCGACTAATACTTTAACAATTTTTCCGGAAAAATCTGATTCTATCTCATTAAATAATTTCATGGCCTCAATAACACAAAGTACATCGCCTTCTGCTATGCTTTGTCCTACTTCTACAAACAAGGGCTTGTCTGGAGCAGGTTTTCTGTAGAAGGTTCCTATTATTGGAGATTTTATGGTAATGTATTTTGAGTTATCGTCTGCAGGCGCTACAGTCTCACTTTTTGCAGGAACGACCGCATCTTGTGGAGTTGGTATCGCTGCAACTTGAGGCATTTGTGCCTGCATTGGAATTTGTTGAACTATTGTTGTGTCTGACTCCGAACCTGTTTTTATGGTGATTTTTATGTCATCCATTTCAAGTTTAACTTCGCTTGCGCCAGATTTTGCTACAAACTTGATTAAATTTTGAATTTCTTTAATGTCCATAGTTTAGTTTTTATATTTAGTTAGATATTTTTTTAATACGCCCATTTTAAGTAAATAGAACCCCAAGTAAATCCACCTCCAAAAGCAGCAAAAATTAAGCGATCTCCTTTTTTAAGTTGAGATTCGTAATCGCTGAGTAGCAGGGGTAGTGTTGCTGAGGTTGTATTGCCATATTTTTCAATATTGAGCATTACTTTGTTTGGGTCTAGTTCTATTCTGTTGGCTGTAGCATCGATAATGCGTTTGTTTGCTTGATGTGGTACTAGCCAGGTAATATCATCTTTGGTAAGCTGATTTCTTTCTAATATTTTTGAAGCTACATCTGCCATATTAAAAACGGCATTTTTAAAAACGGTTTTGCCGTCTTGATATATGTATTGTTTTCTTTGTTCAATAGCCTCTTTTGTAATGGGGTTGGAGGAACCTCCATATTCTGCTCTTAGATATTCTCTTCCAATACCATCGCTTCTTAAGTATTCGTCTTGGAGGCCTAAGCCTTCGCTATTAGGTTCTATTAATACAGCTCCTGCACCATCACCAAATATAATACATGTTGCCCTGTCTAGGGGGTCAATCATAGAAGAATTTTTGTCTGCACCTATTAGCACTATTTTTTTGTATCGTCCAGATTCTATATAGCTTGCTGCTGTAGATAGTCCGAATAAAAAGCTGGAACAGGCAGCTCCTAAGTCGTAGGAAAAAGCATTAACGGCTCCAATACTAGTTGCGGTATAGGCTGCTGTAGTTGCGGCTTTCATATCTTGTGTTGCTGTGGCAACAATAACAAGATCTATGTCTTTTGGGTCTAGTCCTTTCTTGTCGATAAGGTTTTGAGCTGCTTTTATGGCTAAAAAGGAGGTGCCCTTACCTTCTTCTTTTAGTATTCTGCGCTCTTTTATTCCAGTTCGAGAGGTAATCCATTCATCACTAGTATTAACTACTGCTTCCAACATTTTATTGGTTAGCACGTACTCTGGCACATATGCGCCAACAGCTGTTATAGCTGCTGTGATTTTACTCATAATTTTAATTTAGCTTAAACAAAAATCGTTCAAATAAAACAAAAAAGCGTTACTATTCATTTTTATAATTGAAAATAAGACAAAGTATTTTTTTTATAAAAACTCATATACGTATCTAACTATGCTTAGGCTAAGTTTTCTTCTGTTGTAGAATTATCAATCAATACTTGCCCTCTGTAATATAATTTACCTTCGTGCCAGTGTGCTCTATGGTATAAATGAGCTTCTCCTGTGGTAGGACACGTAGCTATTTGTGGGACAGTTGCTTTATAATGTGTTCTTCGTTTATCTCTTCTAGTTTTTGAGATTTTTCTTTTAGGATGTGCCATGTTTTGTGTTATTTATCCGTTAATAATTTTTTTAATGTGTCCCAACGTGGGTCGATTTCTTTATTGTTATTGTTTGTTTGTTTGGGGCTTAACTCTTTTAATTTATTAAGTATATCTGACTGCAATGTTCCGTCCAAAACTCCTGGGTGTACTCTTTTTGCTGGTATAGATAATACTATTAATTCATATATATATTGCGCTACATTAATTTCGTATGTGCCATGAGGTACAATTAGTATATCTTCATTTTCATTATTATATTCGTCTCCAAACTTTACGATTAAATTAAACTCATTACTAAGGTCTTGATTATAGCTTTCGTTAGTAACATCGCAGTTTGTGTTGATACTTCCAGATATTTTAAAATGCAACTCTAAAAGTGTTGTTTTTTTATTTAAAACAATACTTAGTTTAATATTAGCATCATTAAACTCATCATAGTCAAAATACTCAAAGAACGTTTTGTTTATAGTGTACTCAAAATCATGTTCTCCTTGTTTTAACCCTATAAATTGAATTGTATATTCTTTTAGAGGCTTTTTCATCACATTTATTTCGAGCGTGCAAATATATAAATTTTATTACACTACTTAAGTAAGCTTATATTTTTTATTCGCTTTACTGTTGTTTTTTAGTTGGTTTGCATATAATTCTTCCGATTGTTTTCGGGTTTTTACTATTTTTAGTCCTAAGTGTAGTGCTTCTTTAAAAGAGCCGTAGTCTGCAATTCCTTTTCCAGCTATTTCGTAAGCTGTACCGTGGTCTGGAGAGGTTCGTACTTTATTTAATCCTGCGGTAAAGTTTACACCTTGTCCAAACGATAGTGTTTTAAAAGGAATTAATCCTTGATCGTGATAGGAAGCAACAATAGCATCAAAATTTTTATAGTTATTAGATCCAAAAAAACTATCGGCTGCATAAGGGCCAAACACCAATTTTCCTGTGTCTTTTATGGCTTTTAGTGTTGGTCGCATTACAGCGTCGTCTTCTGTTCCTATAACGCCGTTATCTCCTGTGTGTGGGTTAATTCCTAAAACGGCTATTTTGGGTTTTCTAATTCCAAAATCTTTACATAGTGTTTGGTGGATTGTATTTATTTTTTGAGTAATTTTTTCTTTTGTTATTTGGGAGCTTATATCTTTTACGGCAACATGATCTGTAAGTAGCCCTACTTTTAGGTTATTTGTAATCATAAACATTAGGCTGTCTCCTTCTAACTCTTGTGCTAAATAATCGGTATGTCCAGGAAATTTGAATGTTTCCGATTGTATGGTATGTTTATTAATGGGTGCTGTAAGTAGGAGATCTACCTGATTGTTTTTTATGGCTTTTGTTGCTGCAATGAGAGATTGTGCCGCATATGTGCCAACCTTAGTGTCTTCTTTTCCAAACTGGATATTAACATTTTCTTTCCAAACGTTAACGACATTAACTTTGCCATCTAGAGCTCGTTCGGGATCGTGAATACTATTAAAAACGATAGTGCTTTTAAAATGATGCTTTAAAAAAGACATTACTTTTATGGAAGCAAATATTACGGGGGTGCAAAAATCGAGGATTCTATTGTCTTCAAAGGTTTTTATTATGATTTCTCCTCCTATACCATTAAGATCTCCGATAGAAATACCTACGCTTATTTTTTCTCCTTTACGCATTAAAATTATTGTTTTGTTTGTAATTTTGACATTACAAATTTAGAGAAATAAACGCACACTATTATGTTTACAGGAATTATTGAAGATTTAGGCGTTATTACTAAACTAGAACACGACTTAAGCAACATCCATATTACTGTAAAAAGTAAATTGACTTCGGCACTACAAATAGATCAAAGTGTTGCGCATAATGGGGTGTGCCTTACGGTAGTGTCTATTAGTTTGGCAGCAAGTACTTATGTGGTTACCGCAATTAAGGAAACTTTAGAAAAATCAAACTTGCATGACTTGGTTGTGGGCGCTAGTGTTAATTTAGAACGTGCCTTAAAACTTGGCGATCGCTTAGACGGGCATATTGTACAGGGCCATGTAGATCAAACGGCTATATGTACTGCCATTAAAAACGATAACGGAAGTTGGAATTTTAGTTTTAAGTACGACAATGCGCTTGGTAATATTACTATCGAGAAAGGGTCTATTACGATTAACGGTGTGAGCTTAACGGTTGTTAATTCTAAAAAAGATGAGTTTAGTGTTGCTATTATTCCTTATACTTACGAGCATACAGGGTTTAATACTTTTGTTGTAGGGACTAAAGTTAATTTAGAGTTCGATGTTATAGGGAAGTATGTAGCTAGACTGGCAGAGTTTAAGTCTTAAAATCATTTTTTTATATGATTTGAAAAATCCTTGTGTTCGCTTTTATAAAGTTCTTCTTCTGATAAATTTTTAAAATAATCGAAAGTTTTTTTCATGCCTTCTTGCCTTCCTATTTTAGGCACCCAATTTAATAATTTTTTGGCTAAAGAAATGTCTGGTTGCCTTTGCATAGGGTCGTTTACTGGGAGGTTTTTAAATATTATTTTTTGATGCGTTTTTGTTAGTTTTATAATCTCTAAGGCAAAGTCTTTAATTGTAATTTCATCTGGGTTACCAATGTTAATAGGTTCGGCGTAATTACTTAAAAGAACTCTATAGATTCCCTCTACTTGGTCATCTACATAACAGAATGACCTTGTTTGTAAGCCCTCCCCAAATACAGTTAAGTTTTCGCCTCGTAATGCTTGCCCCATAAATGCAGGGATAACTCTTCCGTCGTTAAGACGCATTCTTGGACCATAGGTGTTAAAAATGCGTACAATACGTGTTTCTAAACCGTGAAACCTATGATAGGCCATAGTTATGGACTCTTGAAAGCGCTTAGCTTCGTCATAAACTCCTCTAGGACCAATCGTGTTGACATTGCCATAGTAATCTTCTGGTTGTGGGTGCACAAGAGGATCTCCATAGACTTCGGAGGTAGATGCTATTAATAGTCTTGCTTGTTTTAGTTTTGCTAAACCTAGCAAATTATGGGTTCCTAAGGAACCTACTTTGAGTGTTTGTATAGGGATTTTTAAGTAATCGATAGGACTTGCTGGCGATGCAAAATGTAGAATGTAATCTAGATGGTCAGGAACTGAAATAAACTCTGTAACATCGTGAGTTATGAATTTAAAATTAGAATGCTTTAAAAGGTGGTTAATGTTTTTTTTGTCGCCTGTAATAAAATTATCCATTCCGATAACACAGTATCCTTCGGCGATGAACCTATCGCATAAATGTGATCCTAAAAAGCCTGCGGCTCCTGTTATTAAAATAGTTTTCATTGTGCGATTTCTCTACCTATAGAATTATAATAAAAGGCTTCATTTTTCATATCTTCAACATCATACAAATTTCGACCGTCAAAAATAACGGCTTGTTTCATAGTGGTTTTTAATTTGTTAAAGTCGGGTGTTCTAAAAATACTCCATTCGGTACAAATAATTAAAGCATCTACGTTATTTACTGCGCTATACATATCTGTGGCATAATGTATTTTATCTCCAAATTTAGTTTTTGTATTTGGCATTGCTTCTGGATCAAATACCTGTAATGTTACTCCGTTTTGCAGTAATTCATCAATAATGTACAATGCAGGTGCTTCTCTAATATCGTCTGTTTCAGGCTTAAAGGCTAAACCCCAAACAGCAATTGTTTTATGGCGTAAATTATGATTAAAAAAAGTTCTTATTTTTGAAATTAAAATGGTTTTTTGAACTTCATTTACTTTAATTATAGCTTCTAAAATTTTAAAGTCATGATCGATATCTTTTCCAGACTTATGTAGTGCTTTTACATCTTTAGGGAAACAAGATCCTCCATAGCCTATCCCTGGAAATAAAAATCGTTTCCCAATTCGGGAGTCAGACCCTATACCAATTCTTACATGATCGACATTGGCACCAACTTTTTCGCAAAAATTAGCCACCTCGTTCATAAAAGTAATTTTGGTTGCCAAAAAAGAATTTGCTGCGTACTTGGTTAGTTCGGCAGATTTTTCGTCCATAATAAGTATGGGGTTTCCAGACCTTACAAAGGGTTTATATAATTTTTTCATGAGTGCTATAGCGCGGGGAGCACTAGAGCCTATAACGATTCTTTCCGGTTTTAAAAAATCATTTACCGCAAAGCCTTCTCTTAAAAATTCGGGATTGGATATAACATCAAACTCTATGTTAGTTTTTTTAGAAATTAGTTCTTTTACCTTATAGGCTGTACCTACAGGAACGGTACTTTTGTTCACAATTACTTTATAACTATCAATGCGTGAGGCTATTTTTTTTGCTGTATCTAGCACGTAAGATAGATCTGCTGAACCATCTTCAAACTCGGGTGTTGGTAGGGCTAAAAAAATAATGTCGCCGTGTGCTACTCCTTTGCTTAACGAGGTGGAAAACTGTAATCGATTTGCGTTTATGTTTCTTTGAAATATAACGTCTAGGTGTGGTTCATAAATAGGTATTTTACCAACTTTTAGGTCTTTTACCTTTGCTTCATCTATATCGATACATAAGACCTCATTTCCTGTTTCTGCAAGGCAAGTTCCTGTTACTAGACCAACATATCCTGTACCTATGACTGATATTTTCATGTACTATACTTTAAGACTACAAAAATAGGAAAGTATAGGCGAACTAAAATGATAGCTTAATAATGTTTTGTATTGTTTTTAATTTATAATTTTCAACCTGAAAACAATTGAACGTTGCTATCTTTTTTTGTGGGGTTTAATTGATTAGTCGTTGCACTTTTTTGTGTAGAGTTGTTGTGGTGGAGTAATTGTAAAGTAGTATCAGTTGTGTTATTTCATTATTATACAGACTGTAATGAAAAGCATAGTAAAAGTTGTCATTAGTATCCTTGAATTTTTTAGTTCCTAAAATGATACTAGTGCAGTCGTTTTCAAGGTTACATTATTTTCTATACAAAAAATAATTATTTACTAAATCGATATAAGCTTGTTTAGCTTGGTTTTCGGAAATATCTTGCGCTTGGAATAGAGCGTTGGTTTTAAATGCATTTATTATAGGTTTTTTACTTTTTGGCTTTCCGTAATCGTTAGTTGCTTTTTTGTAATAAGCGTATAACTTTAGTAAAATATCCGCAGGGAATGGTTGTTTATGTTTATTGACACGCTCTACAGCGTCTTTAAATACAATATCTAATTCTTCGGAAGTCATAAAAATTATATCTCTGCAATAACGCTTTCGCCACCGCGTACTTTTTGGTTTAACACTACTTTTATATTAGTATCTAAGGGTAAAAATAAATCTACTCTAGATCCAAATTTGATAAACCCCGAATCACTGCCTTGGGTTACCTCTTGGTCTTGTTTGGCATAGTTTACGATACGTTTTGCTAAAGCGCCTGCAATTTGCCTGTATAGTACAGCGCCAAAGGAGTTGTTTTTTATAACTACTGTTGTGCGTTCGTTTTCTTCACTAGATTTTGGGTGCCATGCAACTAAAAACTTCCCGGGGTGATACTTACTAAAGGCTACATTGCCTGCGATGGGGTAGCGTGTAACGTGTACATTGAGTGGCGACATAAATACGCTTATTTGTATGCGTTTATCCTTAAAGAATTCTTTTTCAAAAACTTCTTCAATAACAACGACTTTTCCATCTACTGGCGATAAAACATGGTTTGGGTTTGCTATTGTATTGCGCTTAGGATTTCTGAAAAATTGCAGAATTAGTATAAAAAAAATAAGAATACTAATTTGTAACAATTTTTGAAGCCAAAATAGACCAATATACTTATCGATAAGCAAAAAAGAAATGCTAGTAATTGCAAAAGCAATTAGTATAATTTTAAAACCTTCTTTATGAAACATAGATTATAATTCTTAAAAATAAATAAATAAATGGAGCTGCAAAAATAATACTATCCAAACGATCTAGTAATCCGCCATGACCGGGCATAATAACTCCGCTATCTTTTACACCAGCTTGCCTTTTATATTTAGATTCTATGAGATCGCCTAAAGTGCCAAAAACACTCACAATGATACTTAAAATTAACCAACTCGTAAAATTTAGTGTAAGTGTAAATTTAGCAATAAAATAACTTGCAATACAGCAAAAGAAGACACCTCCTAGGAAGCCTTCAACTGTTTTTTTGGGGGAAATGGTTGGAAATAATTTTTGTTTACCAAAGTTTTTTCCAACTAAATATGCAAAGGTATCGTTTACCCATACTAATATAAATGTTCCTAAAAGAATGTTGGGGTTAAATGGTTTGTAATATCCTGCTATGAGAACAATAAATATAAAGGCACTGCTTAAATAAAACGTAGTGTTTATGTAACGTTTTGTAATAAATAAGGGGAGTTTTTTTTCAAAAAATAAATCTTTTATTAAAAATAGCAATACAAAAATAGTTAGCACGTGTAATATCTGTATTCCCTCTATAAAATTTGTGTTATTCTGTAAAAATAACTGCCAATAGGAGACAGATAAGTATAATACAGAAAAAATGAAATAAGATAAATAGCCTTTTAAGCCAATAAGTTTATTGAACTCTGCTAAGCAAATTATACCAAAAACAAAAAATAAAGCAATTAGGCTGTACTGGTGTTGTAGGGCTAATAAAAATAGGCCGGCATATAGAATGCCAGAAAAAGCTCTAAGGGTTAATTCTTTCATTTATAAATCTTCTAGTAAGAGTAGGTATAAATTTTTAGAGCAGCTCCCATAACTTAAAAAATCGTTATCGTCTTTATTGTATGTTTTAAAATGTTTGATTGTTGTAATGTTAGTTGGTATTTTTTTTTTGTTTTTTAATTTAATTTTTTTCAGCCCTTCTCCTATGTTGTCTACGAACTGACTTGTTGTGGCAAAAATAACAAAACTGTTTGGTAGTTCTTTAAGTTTTTTTTCGGCAATTTGCCTAGAGGATATTAATATAGACCCATCACTAGCAATTAAATGCTCACAGGTTGAAAAAAAATAATCTTTATTGTGAGTGTCTTTGGTAATTGAAAAATTGAATGTTTTAAATTTATCAGACAATTGGTTGTCTGTTATAAAGGCATTTTTGGTATCCCAGTTATTCTCTTTTATAATTGCGTTAAGGTTATGATGAATTTCATCTAGGTTTTCACAGTATAAAAATTTTCCTCCGTTGGTTTTAAAATTAATGGTAAAGCACTCGTCCAACGGTAGGCTAACCTCTGGCATATATTTAGAGCAGTGGTCGTTTTGAGTAGGTATTTTTTCTACTTTAGATTTATGTCCAAAAAGTTTACGAAAAAAACTCATTATTAAAGACTATTGTTAAGTACTTGGGCTTTAGTGAGTCCCAAATATATAAAAACTTGGATTAATTTATAAATTAATCCAAGTTTTATCGATGAGTTATTCTTCTTCTTGCGAGTTATTATTTTTTGTTTTACTGTTTTCTATTGTTTTATAAGGACGTTCTCCAAAGATATCTTGTAAGTTGTCTTTAAAAATAACTTCTTTATGTAATAAAACTTCGGCAAGTTCTGTGAGTTTGTCTTTATGCTTTTCTAACAAATCGATAGCACGTTGGTATTGCTTTTCAATAATACTAGAAATTTCTTTATCTATAAGTATGGCTGTTTGTTCACTATAAGGTTTTGTAAAACCATATTCATTTTGTCCAGAAGAGTCATAATAAGTAAGGTTTCCTATTTTGTCGCTTAGCCCATAAACGGTTACCATAGCTCTAGCTTGCTTTGTTACTTTTTCTAAATCGCTTAGTGCTCCTGTAGATATTTTGTTGAAAATAACTTTTTCAGCAGCACGTCCTCCTAGTGCGGCACACATTTCGTCCAGCATTTGTTCTGGGCGTACAATTAAGCGTTCTTCTGGCAAATACCAAGCGGCGCCTAAGGATTGTCCTCTGGGGACTATAGTTACCTTTACTAGAGGCGCAGCGTGTTCCAGCATCCAACTTACTGTGGCGTGTCCTGCTTCATGGAAAGCTACTGCTCTTTTTTCTTCTGGGGTAATAATTTTATTTTTCTTTTCTAAACCACCAACAATTCTATCTACAGCGTCTAAAAAATCTTGTTTACCTACTACTTTTTTCCCATTTCTTGCTGCAATTAACGCAGCTTCATTACAAACATTTGCGATATCTGCTCCGGAAAACCCCGGGGTTTGTTTGGACAAAAAGTCGATATCTAAGTCTTGTTCTTTTTTTAAAGGTCTTAGGTGTACTTCAAAAATTTCTTTTCGCTCCCTAACGTCTGGTAAGTCTACAAATATTTGTCTGTCAAAACGCCCAGCACGCATTAGTGCTTTATCTAAAATGTCGGCTCTATTTGTTGCTGCAATTACAATAACATTTGTGTTGGTGCCAAAACCATCCATTTCTGTTAGGAGTTGGTTAAGTGTGTTTTCACGCTCGTCATTACTTCCTGACATTGCGTTTTTACCTCTTGCGCGACCTATAGCGTCTATTTCATCTATAAAGATTATGGCAGGTGATTTTTCTTTAGCTTGTTTAAATAAATCACGAACCCTAGAGGCACCTACGCCAACAAACATTTCGACAAAGTCTGATCCAGACAGTGAGAAAAAAGGAACTTTGGCCTCGCCAGCTACAGCTTTTGCTAATAGTGTTTTACCAGTTCCTGGAGATCCTACAAGTAATGCACCTTTTGGTATTTTACCTCCTAGGGAGGTGTATTTTTCTGGATTTTTAAGGAAATCTACAATTTCTTGTACCTCTTCTTTTGCACCTTCTAAACCTGCAACATCTTTAAATGTTGTTTTTACCTCTGTGTTTTGATCAAATAGCTTAGCTTTAGATTTACCAATATTAAAAATTTGCCCGCCTGCTGCACCACCTCCTGCGCCGCCAGACATCCTACGCATAATAAATATCCAAAACCCTATAATGAGTATAAATGGAAGCAAATTAATAAGAAAGCCCCAAGGATTTTCCTCTGTATTATTAGTAATTTCTATAGGTGTAGATAGGTTATCTCTAGATTTGTCAAGTTTATTTTCAAAATTTTGTAAATCTCCAATTTCAAAAGAATAGTTTGGTGTTTTTTGAGTTGAAAATACATTAGATTTTGAAATTGTTTTTTTATGGATTTCTTTAGATTCTGCAGCTTTTGTTAAATATACTTTTGCAATACGTCTGTTTATGATGTCTACTTTTTTTACATCACCGTTTCTTACATACTCAAAAAACTGATTGGCAGATAAGGAAGAGCCTTTTGATTTTCCAAAACCACTACCAACAATATTAATAATTATAAATACTGCAATAGCCGCACCATAAACCCAATAAAGATTTATTTTTGGTTTTTTTTTGTTTGTTTTTTTATCCTTTGACATTAATTAAAATTTAATAATTGGTTTTTATTTCTGTTGTTACGGCATCTCCCCACAGACTCTCTATATCGTAATAGTCTCTTATATGTTTTTGAAATACGTGTACAACGACATTTACATAATCCATTAAAACCCACTCCGCGTTATCGGCACCTTCAACATGCCAGGGTTTATCTTTGGTTTCTTTACTCACTTTTTTTTGAACCGCATTAACAATGGCATTAACCTGAGTATTGGAAGTCCCTTCGCAAATTATAAAATAGTCGCATACCGTGTTTTCTATGCCTCTTAGGTCTAGCAAATTAATTTGCTGTCCTTTGACATCTTCAATACCATTTATGATTACGGTTATTAGATGGTCGGCACTGGTATTTTCTTTCGTCATTAAATTAATTTAATTTTGTGCGAAGTTATTATTTTTTTAGTTCTTACCTTGTGCAATTCGTCTTAATAAATATATAATTTAAGTGCTTTTTAACATATGCATATCATCAAACTTAATGCCACTGACTCTACCAACACTTATTTAAAGACAATAAGTACTAACAGTGAAGTGCAAGACTACCTTGTAGTAACCGCAAAAGAGCAAACTAAAGGAAAAGGACAACGAGGAAACGTTTGGGAGTCTGAAAGGTCTAAAAACCTTATGTGTAGTATTTTCAAAACTATGTTTGATTTAGACATAAAGTATCATTTTTACATTAGTATTGTTACTTCGTTGGCTATTGTTGCGGCACTAAAAAAACTTCAAATTCCTAAATTATATATTAAATGGCCTAACGACATTTTGTCAGAAAACAAAAAAATAGCCGGAATATTAATAGAGAATATAATTAAAATAAACGCTCTTGAAAGCTCTATTATAGGGATAGGTTTAAATATAAATCAAACTAATTTTGAAACACTACCTAGAGCTTCATCGTTAAAATTAATAACGGGGCACAATTTTGACCATACCGAAGTGTTGTCGTATATTTTAAAGTACTTAAGCTATTATTTTTCTTTTTTAGAGACTGGTAACTTACAATTTTTAAAAAATGAATATGAAGCACAACTCTATAGAAAAGGTAAAGCATCCACCTTTAGGGATAGGAGTAAAGCTACTTTTTCAGGAATTATACAGGGGGTATATGATAATGGAACTTTAAGGGTATTGCTAGAAAATGATATTACAAAGGCATATGACTTAAAGGCTATAGAGCTTTTGTATTAGCTATTTTACAATCTTCAGGTTCGTAGATAGGGTTTCTATAAATTTCGAAATAGGGGCTTTAATCATCATACTCATCATAGTGTTAAACTCTCCAGAAAATACTAGTTGTACGTTTGTTTTGGTGGTTTCAATTTCTGAGATATTTGCTGTTAACATAAAGTCTATCTTTCCGCCAGCAGCACCTAGAACAATTTTAGTATAAGCAATGGCTTCTTTTTTTTGAAGTGCAATTTCTGGCATCCCCTTTAGTGCAAATAGAAAGCTGTCTTCTGTTAATAATTCAAATTTATTAATGTTATCAGGCATTAGTTGTTCAAAATTTTTTACATCAGAGAGGAAGTGAAATACATCTTGAGCAGACTTGTTAAGGCTAACGTTTGGTGATTCTAAAATCATAAATTTATAAAGTAAATATTAATTAACGCTCCAGTTACTTGGGTTTGCATTCCATTGCGATAAAGTTTCTAATTCTGTTTCGTTAATATAGTTGGTGTCTAAGGCTTGTTCCAACAAATTTTGGTAGTTGCTTAGTGTTACTAGTGTAAGGGCTTCTTTTTTAAAATTTTGATTTGCAATATCAAAGCCATAAGAGAAAATAGCCATCATGCCTTTAACATTAGCTCCAGCGTCTTTAAGTGCTTTAACGGCATTTAAGCTACTTTTTCCAGTGCTTATTAAATCTTCTATAACAACAACGTTTTGACCTTGCTCTAATAATCCTTCAATTTTATTTTTACGCCCATGGCTTTTGGCTTCTGGTCTTACATAAACGAAAGGTAAATTTAAGTAATCTGCTACTAAAGCGCCAATACCAATAGCACCAGTAGCTACTCCAGCAATAACGTCTGGTTTTTTGTAATGCGCTATAACTTGATTTGCCATTTGCTCTTTTATGTAGTTGCGAATAGCAGGAAAAGATAGCAAAATTCTATTATCACAATATATAGGAGATTTCCATCCAGAAGCCCAAGTAAATGGTGTTTTAAGGTTTAGCTTAATCGCATTAATTTGAAGTAAAACTTCGGCTGTTTTTTTTGCAGTATTTTTATTCAATAACATAGTAACAAAACTACATAAAATTAATATTTTTACAAGATAAAATGTTTCTAAAAAAGCGATGTATCAAGTTTTTGTAAATGACAAGCCTATAGTATTAACTACTATTAATACCTACGACGATGGCTACGTAAATTTTTCTTTGAAGAAAGTAGATATTTATGAGGTATTATCCTTATTAGATAGAAAAGACACAAAAGGCGTAAAGCTGGTGCATAGAAAGGAAAAGAAACTTTTAAAAAAGTTTTTAAAATTACTTCCTATTGTAAATGCGGGTGGCGGTAAAGTGTATAATGATAAGGGTAAAATTTTATTTATTTATAGAAATAAAAAATGGGATTTGCCTAAAGGAAAAATTGAAGGAAATGAGCGCATTGAACAAACTGCAATTAGAGAAGTAGAAGAAGAAACAAAGGTTGAAGGTTTAGAAATTGTTAAGCCCTTGCCTGTAACGTATCATATTTTTAAGCGTAACGGTAAGCATAAAATAAAGGTAACTTACTGGTATGAAATGAAAACAAGTTACAAAGGCAAATTAGTACCTCAAGAAAAAGAAGGCATTACTAAAGTAAAATGGTTAGGCGAAAAGAAAACCAAAAAAGCTTTAAAAAAATCGTATGCTAATATTAAGCAATTATTCGATAACTTACCCGATTAAAAGAAGCGATATCCCCTTGTAATTTATCTAATTTACTGTAACTTGCTTTATAATAGCTCTGTTTTCGCAATTGTCTACGGTTAGTGTAATGTGCTTATCGTTATGGTCATCTTCGATTACGTATTGTTTGCACTGCTTTAATTTAGTGTTGCTTTTAGAAAAATTAACATTGCCATGGTTTAGCACTTTAGGGATGACTAAAGAGTCTAACTGGTGCTTTGTTATGAGTTTAGTTATATTATCGGGATATACTAGAGTCTTTGTGCTTATATTTTTAAGAACTCTAGCATTTGGTCCATAGCTACAAGATGTTTTTTTACCACTTAAAAAAAAAGCAAGAACAATAAGTCCTACAGAAAAACCACCTAAGTAATAACCAACACGTTGAATAAGCTTCATTTTTTTATAAATTTTAGTTTGAAAAATGATTTAAAAAACAAGAAGATTTACATCACTGTAGTCTAAGCCAAACCATTCTGCAACAGATTTGTTAGTTAAAATTCCATGATAAAAGTAGAGACCGTTTTTTAATCCGCGATCAAAACGAAGTGCGTGTTCTATACCGCCGTTTTCTGCAATACTTAAAAGATAAGGTGTAAATATATTGCTTAGCAATAAAGACGACGACCTAGAATAGCGCGATGGAATATTTGGGACACAATAATGATGCACGCCATGTTTTTTAAAAATAGGTTTGTCATGACTAGTCACTTCACTGGTTTCAAAGCATCCACCCATATCAATACTAACGTCAATAATGAGTGCTCCATTTTTCATGTTTTCGACCATAGTTTCACTAACAATAATTGGAGATCTGTTGGTCCCTCTTACGGCGCCAATAGCCACATCGCAACGTTTTAAAGCTTTAATCAAGTTTTTTGGCTGTATGGTAGATGTATAAATTGTAGGCCCCAAGTTTTCTTGTAAACGACGTAACTTAGTAACCGAACTGTCAAACACCTTTACATTAGCGCATAAACCAATTGCAGAACGCGCGGCAGACTGGCCTACTGCGCCAGCGCCAATAATAACGACCTCTACAGGAGGAACACCAGTAATGTTACCAAAAAGAAGACCATTGCCGTTATTAATATTAGAAAGTAGTTCTGCAGCAATTAATACCGATGCTGTACCTGCAATATCACTTAATTGCCTAACGGCAGGAAATGTACCGTCTTCATCTTTGATAAATTCAAAAGCTAAAGCTGTTGCTTTTTTTCTTTTTAACGCTTCAAAATATGTTTTGTGCTGGGTTTTGAGTTGTAATGCAGAAATAATTAAACTCTGCGGTTTTATATATGTAATTTCTTTTAGTGAAAGAGGTTCTACTTTTAGTACAATAGGACAAGAAAATACTTTTTTTGTGTTATCCGTAATTTCTGCGCCAGCCTCACTGTAATTTTTGTCTTTATAGTTGGCACCATCTCCAGCGCCAGCTTCTAACAGTACGCGATGGCCATTACTAACCAGCGCAGATACAGCGTCTGGCGTAAGGCATACACGTTTTTCTTGAAAAGAAGTTTCTTTTGGGATGCCAATAAAGAGATTTCCTTTTTTTTTAGTAATCTCTAAAGTTTCTTCTTGTGGTAAAAGCTGTTGTTTTGTAAAAGGGGATAATGACTTGTCCATAGCTTGCTTATTAATATCAAGTACAAATAAAGTTTGAAACGATATTTATAAATAAAACTAAGTTGTTAGAAATAATCCGAAAACCTTTTGAAAAAAGATTTTGGTTTTAGTTTAAATTCCTCCTCTAGTTCTTCCATTGTTTTATTTGCATCATTAAGCTTGTTAAACATTTTGGCTCTAACTAAGTAAATTGATGGAATAACAACCGCCATAACAGGAACAAGGTAAAAAAGAATTAACTTGTCATCAAAACCAATATCTGTTTCGTCTAGAAAAGCTGTCGTTAACTGAAACGAATACATGCAAATGGGAACTATAATGGCATGATACCACCAATGGCGACAGGTAAAAAACCAAATAGTTGTAAGAAGTAAAGGCACTGCCTTCATAGTGTAAAACCACATGGCTAGGTTGGCATTTTCATATCCTTTACTCTCATAAGTAAACAAAAAAGTGTTCCAAACTTTTGTGTCTGGAACACTTTCGTGTAAATAAAATATATAGGGCGTTACAGCAATTAATGTTGCTATAATAGTTCCCTTAACTATTTTACGATTAACCCCACCCAATTTTTTTGAGGTCTCTTTTATACTTTTTTGGGAATGCTGCTGCTTGTTCTGTGTCATTTTCTACTTGTGAAAAAACTGTTGCTGCTTGTAAAGTTACTAAAATTCCACCAAAAATGGCAATTGCTAAAATAAATTTTTTAGATTTCATAATATAAGGGATTTGAATTAATTAATAATCCAAAGAAAACGATATATTTACCCTTTAACAATCTCTAAATGTTAATATTTTGTTAACACAGGTCGAGAATCTTATGTTTTCGATAAGATAATTTGTTTTTCCGACAAAATAATATCATAGTTTACTTAGCTTTTTTGGTTTTTTTTAATTCATTTTTTAGCACATCGTTTATTCTCAATTTTTATGGTTAATAATGCTTATTTGTCTTAAATTGTTTTTTATAAGTTTAAGTTTTAAAATATCAGCTTCAAGGGGCAAATGAGTTTTAATTTTATTTGGCCATTCTATAAAGTTCCAATGTCCAGAATAAAAATAATCTTCAATTCCTATATCTAAAACTTCAATTTCGTTTTCAATTCTGTAAAAATCAAAATGATATACTAAGTCATTTTGCACACAATATTCATTAACTAATGAAAATGTTGGGCTTGTTGTATTGTCTTTGCCTCCCAGTGCCTTTACTAAGGCATTAATAAAGGTGGTCTTACCAACTCCCATATCTCCATAAAACAATACTGTTTTTGTTTGCAACGCTTTGAGCACTGTATTGGCAACAGTATCTATAGTAGAGAGATTAAAGTTTAAAGATAACATTTTCATACGCATGCAAATATAGTTAAAATCGCAGCTAAAATGTATTTTGTCGATGTTTTTAGTAATTCTAAACTGCTACTTGGGGGTTAAGAAAATAAAAGGAATAATCATTTCTTCTAAAGAAATTCCGCCGTGTTGATAGGTGTTACGGTAATAACTTACATAATGATTATAATTATTGGGGTAAGCAAAAAACAAATCATTTTTTGCAAAAATGAACGAGCTACTCATAGTTATAGATGGCAAGCCTATTTGTTTGGGGGTTTTAGAAACAAGCACATCCTTATTGTCGTAAGTTAAACTCCGCCCTGTTTTGTACCTTAAATTTAAACTCGTGTCCTTGTCTCCAATAACTTTTGAAGGATTTTTGACATTGATAGTACCATGATCTGTTGTAATCATTAGTTTAAACCCTAGCTGTTGTGCTTGGGAAATAATGTCCAATAGCGGGGAGTTTTTAAACCAACTGCTGGTTAAGGAACGGTATGCTTTGTCGTTGGATGCTAATTCTTTAATGACTTCCATCTCTGTTTTTGAGTGCGATAGCATATCTACAAAGTTGTAAACAATAACAGTCAAATCATTTTCTTTTTTAGATTTAAAATTTTCCGCAAGTTTTTTGCCCGATTTTAAATTGGTAATTTTAAAATATTCATGTTTTAAATGATTAAGACCTAAGCGTTTTATTTGCGTATCTAAAAACTCACCTTCATATAAGTTTTTACCTCCTTGGTCAATATCATTCTTCCAGTAGTTAGGATACTTGTCTTCCATTTGGTTAGGCATTAGACCAGAAAATATGGCATTTCTTGCATATTGTGTTGTAGAGGGGAGTATGCTAAAGTAGGCTTCTTCCTGCGCGGTTTTGTAATAATTATTAACAATAGGCTCAAGGACTCTCCATTGGTCGTAGCGTAAATTATCGATAACAATTAGTAAACTAGGTTGTGTGTTGGTTAAATGCGGAACAACTTTTGTTTTAAATAAATTGTGTGATAATGTAGGGGCGTCCTCTGGAGTTTTAAACCACTCAGGGTAGTTTTTGTCTATAAATTTGCTAAAATGTAAGTTGGCTTCATTTTTTTGAGATTCTAAAATCTCAAACATAGCAGGGTCGTCAATAGCTTCTAGTTCAATTTCCCAATAAATTAATTTTTGATATAAACTTACCCACTCTTCGTAGCTGTTTACCATGGCCAAATCCATAGCGATTTTTCTAAACTCTTGTTGGTAATTAGATGTTGTTTTTTCAGTAATTAAACGTGTATGGTCTAAGTTTTTCTTCAAACTTAGTAAGATTTGACTGGGGTTTACGGGTTTTATTAAGTAGTCTGCTATTTTACTGCCAATGGCCTCTTCCATAATATACTCTTCTTCACTTTTGGTAATCATAACAATAGGAAGATTTGGGTGTTTTTCTTTTAACCCCGACAGTGTCTCAATGCCTGTAAGCCCTGGCATATTTTCGTCCAAAAAAACAATATCAAACATTTTGGTGTCTATAATATCTATTGCCTCGGTGCCGCTTTGGCATTTGGTAACTTTATAATTCTTTTTTTCTAAAAACAGAATATGAGGTTTTAGTAAATCTATTTCATCATCGACCCAAAGAATGTTTATGTTGTTCATATATTTGCAAGTGTATTACGTTTGTATTATAATGTTATGATTGTAAGTGCACAGATAGAATTATGGATAATTAGATATTGTATTAATGGATTCTAAAAATAAACTCAAAATATTTAACGACCCAATTTACGGATTTATTACAATACCCAATTCGTTAATTTTTGATTTAATAGAACACCGCTATTTTCAGCGATTACGACGGATTAGCCAAATGGGCTTATCGTATCTAGTATATCCAGGGGCACATCACACTAGATTTCATCATGCACTAGGCTGTATGCACTTAATGCAAAAAGCCATACGAATACTTCGCTTTAAGGCGGTTGCGATTTCTACTGAAGAGGAACAAGCTTTGCTTATTGCTATTTTGCTACACGATATTGGTCATGGCCCTTTTAGTCATGCTATGGAGCATAGTATTGTAAATGATATTTCTCACGAAGAGATTTCATTACTGTTTATGAATGAATTAAATATTGAGTTTCACGGAGCATTAAGCCTAGCAATCCAAATCTTTAAAGGCGAGTATCCTAAAAAGTTTATGCATCAGCTTATTTCTGGGCAACTTGATGTTGATAGAGCCGATTATTTAAAACGCGATAGTTTTTATACAGGTGTTGCGGAGGGTAATGTAAATAGCGAACGCTTAATTACAATGCTAAACGTTGTAAACGACACACTTGTTGTAGAGGAAAAAGGAATTTACTCCGTAGAAAAGTTTTTAACAGCAAGACGCCTAATGTACTGGCAGGTATATTTGCATAAAACAAGCTTAGTTGCAGAGCAATTACTCATTAGAGTATTGCAAAGAGCAAAAGAGTTAACCAAGCAAGGCTGTACTGTAACTACAAATAGTGTTTTGCAATTCTTCTTAAAAAATGATATTCATAAAAAAAAGTTTGACCTAACTGCGTTGAGCACATTTTCTAGCTTAGACGATTATGATATTATTTTGGCAATGAAACAATGGCAGCACCATAAAGATTTCGTGCTAAGCAAACTCTCTAAAATGATAATTAACAGAAATTTACTAAAAATAAAACTCACAAATACAGCTATTGCATTAAACGATGTTAATAAACATATTTTGAGCATAACAAAAACACAACAACTAAGTGTAGCACAAGCAAATTACTTTGTGTTTAAAGGCACAATTACAAACCAAGCTTACCAAACAAAAAAACAGGCAATTAATATCTTGCTTAAGTCAGGAAAAATAATTGATATTACCAAGGCATCCGATTTGTTAAACTCAGAAGTAATATCAAAGCCAGTAACAAAATATTATATATGTTACCCAAAGGACAAACTTTAATCCATTTTTTATATTTTTGTCTCCGATGAAATTTACCGCAAAACAAATAGCCGAAATTTTAGAAGGCAAAATCGATGGTAATCCCAACGAAGAAGTTTCTAAACTATCAAAAATAGAAGAAGGTGTAAAAGGATCTCTTACATTTTTATCAAATCCCAAATACACACAATATATATATAGCACAAAAGCATCTATTACTATTGTAAACGAAGACTTTGTTCCTGAGTTTGAAATAGAAACCACCCTAATACGAGTACCAGATGCTTACAAAGCCTTTTCTAAACTACTAGAATACTATAAGCAAATAAAGATGAATAAATCGGGGATAGAGCAGCCTAGTTTTATTTCAGACTCTGCTACTTATGGCGATAATATATATATAGGTGCATTTTCGTATATTGGTGATAACGTAAAAATTGGTAATAATGTAAAAATTTATCCTAACACCTATATTGGAGATAATGTCGTTATAGGCAACGACGTAACACTTTTTTCTGGAGTTCAAATATACTATGAGTGTATTATTGGTAATCATTGTGTTTTAAATTCTGGAGCAATAATTGGCACGGATGGTTTTGGTTTTGCACCAAACGATAAAGGAGAATATTCAAAAGTACCACAAATAGGAAACGTTATTTTGGAAGATTATGTCGATTTGGGCGCTGCAGTAACCATAGATAGAGCAACCTTAGGTTCTACTGTAATACGAAAAGGTGTTAAGCTAGACAATCAAGTCCATATTGCACATAATGTTGAAATTGGAAAAAACACAGTAATAGCAGCACAAACAGGAATCGCAGGATCTACAAAAGTAGGAGAGGGCTGCCAAATAGGAGGACAAGTTGGTATGGCAGGACATATTATTGTTGGCAATAATGTAAAAATACAAGCACAGTCTGGCGTTGGACGAAACGTAAAAGACGGTGAGATATTACAAGGCTCACCATCTTTTGGTTATGGCGATTGGAACAAATCGTATGTGTATTTTAAAAACCTACCAAAAATTATGAAAACCATAAATAATTTAGAAAAAAAACTCATCAATAATAATGATTAAGACTGAATTTAAGCAAACTACTATAGCCAAAGAGGTTTCGCTTACAGGCGTAGGACTTCATACAGGCAAAGAAGTTGTGTTAACATTTAAGCCTGCATCAGAAAATAATGGATACACCTTTAAGCGAGTAGACCTAGAAGGTACACCTATTGTAGAAGCAGATGCTAACTATGTTACAGACACACAACGTGGCACTTGCTTAGAAAAAAACAATGTAAAAATACAAACTTGCGAGCACGTTTTAGCTGCATTAGTAGGCCTGCAAGTGGATAATGTTATTTTAGAATTAAACGCCTCAGAACCCCCAATTATGGATGGCTCTTCAAAGCACTTTATTGAAGCGATAGAGTCTGCAGGAATTATAGAGCAAGAAGCCAACAGAGAAGAATATATTATAAGCGATGTTATTTCTTATATAGACGAAGAAACAGGGAGTGAAATTACAGTAATCCCATCGGAGGAGTACCAAGTCACCACTATGGTCGATTTTGGAACAAAAGTATTAGGGACGCAAAATGCGACATTACAACACCTAACAGATTTTAAAACAGAAATATCAGACTCTAGAACATTTAGTTTCTTGCATGAAATAGAAATGCTCCTAGAACATGGGCTAATTAAAGGAGGCGACTTAAACAATGCTATTGTTTATGTAGATAAAGTTATATCCGATGCCACAATGGATCGCCTTAAGAGTGCCTTTAAAAAAGATAATATTGCAATAAAATCGAACGGTATTCTAGACAATCTAACGTTGCATCACCCAAACGAAGCAGCAAGGCATAAACTACTAGATGTTGTAGGCGATTTGGCATTAATTGGTACAAGAATTAGAGGTAAAGTAATTGCTAATAAGCCTGGTCATTTTGTAAACACTCAGTTTGCAAAAAAAATGGCTAAAATTATAAAAACAGAAAAACGTAATAATGTACCAGAAATAAACTTAAGCGCAGCTCCATTAATGGATGTTACCCAAATAATGGATATGCTGCCGCATAGACAACCTTTTTTGTTTATAGATAAAATTTTTGAGCTAAGTAAAACACATGTTATAGGAACAAAAAGTGTCACTATGAACGAGTCTTTCTTTGCAGGGCATTTCCCCGGAACACCAGTAATGCCTGGAGTTTTAATTATAGAAGCTATGGCACAAACAGGAGGCATATTGGTCTTAAGTACGGTACCAGATCCAGAAAATTATTTAACTTTTTTCATGAAGATGGACAACGTTAAATTTAAACAAAAAGTAGTGCCAGGAGATACTATAATATTCAAATGCGATTTAATTAGCCCAATACGAAGAGGCATTTGTCATATGCAAGGGTATGCTTACGTAAATGAAAAATTATGCGCAGAAGCAGAATTAATGGCCAAAATTGTAAAAAAACAATAACTTATGAACCAACCACTCGCATACGTACACCCAGGAGCAAAAATTGCCAAAAATGTAGTTATAGAACCTTTTGCCACCATTAATAACGATGTTGTTATTGGTGAGGGCACCTGGATAGGCTCTAATGTTACCATAATGGAAGGCGCTCGTATAGGTAAAAATTGCAGCATCTTCCCGGGCGCAGTAATTTCAGCCATTCCACAAGACTTAAAATACAAAGATGAAGATACACTCACTATAATAGGCGATAATGTAACTATACGAGAGTGTGTTACCATAAATAGAGGTACAACCGATAGAATGAAAACAGTAATCGGTAATAACTGCTTAATTATGGCATACTGCCATATAGCACACGATTGTTTGGTTGGAGATAATTGTATTTTTTCAAACAACAGCACCTTGGCTGGACATATTGTTGTGGGAAATTATGTCGTATTAGCAGGTATGACAGCCGTACATCAGTTTTGCTCTATTGGTAATCATGCTTTTGTAACAGGAGGATCATTAGTTAGAAAAGATGTACCTCCATTTGTAAAAGCAGCAAGAG
The DNA here is from genome assembly GCA_938011315.1 of uncultured Flavobacteriaceae bacterium. Classification (GTDB taxonomy): domain Bacteria; phylum Bacteroidota; class Bacteroidia; order Flavobacteriales; family Flavobacteriaceae; genus AU392. The sequence goes on along the minus strand of CALLUG010000040.1, from coordinate 9,034 downwards.
AACCCCTATCTTATGTAGGTATTAACTCTGTTGGTTTAAGACGTAGAGGGTTTACTTCAGAAAAAATAAAAGAAATTCAAGATATATATCGATTTCTTTACCAAAAAAATTATAACAACAGTCAAGCCTCAGAAATAATTGAAGCCGAAATGGAAGCAACCCCCGAACGAGACGAAATTTTACAATTTATAAAAAATTCACATCGTGGTATTATGAAAGGCTACTTTAAATCAAACTAGAACAATAAATTAAAATTATGGCAACTACATCAGATATAAGAAACGGATTGTGTATTAAGTACAATCATGATATTTATAAAATTATAGAATTTTTACACGTAAAGCCAGGTAAAGGCCCCGCTTTTGTAAGAACAAAACTAAAAAGTGTAACTAACGGAAAAGTGATTGACAATACCTTTTCGGCAGGACATAAACTAGAAGACGTTAGGGTAGAAACACATAAATTTCAATTTTTATACAATGATGGCGATTTTTTTCATTTCATGAACCAAGAAGATTACTCGCAAATTCAACTAACCAAAGCAGCCTTAGACAAACCAGAATTAATGAAAGAAGGTGAGGTTGTTACCGTTATTATAAATTCTGAAGACAATGCACCCCTATCGGTCGATATGCCAGCAAGTGTTATCTTAGAAATAACAGCAACAGAACCCGGTATAAAAGGGAATACAGCTACAAATGCAACAAAAGCAGCAACAGTAGAAACGGGAGCTACAATAATGGTACCTTTATTTATTAATGAAGGCGATAAAATTAAAGTTGAAACAGAAAAAGGCACTTATAAAGAGCGCATAAAAGAATAATTTTTTAAAATGAAATTTCCTCAAACCCATACTCTAGAGCAAATAGCAACTATTATTAATTGCAAATTTGTTGGTGACGCTAACTTCCCTGTAGAGGGAATGAACGAAATTCATGTAGTTACACCCGGAGATATTGTGTTTGTAGACCACCCAAAGTATTACGATAAAGCCTTAAACTCTGCAGCAACAATTGTTTTAATTAACAAAACTGTAGATTGTCCAAAAGGGAAAGCTTTATTGATTTCTGAAGACCCGTTCAGAGATTTTAACGCACTCACAAATTACTTTAAGCCTTTCCAAACATCGAATAAACACATATCGGAATCTGCCATAATTGGCTCCAACACAATTATTCAACCCAACTGTTTTATAGGCAATAATGTTGTTATTGGAAGCAACTGTACCATACATTCTAACGTAAGCATATACGACGATACTGTAATAGGCAATAACGTTACTATACATGCAGGCACAGTACTTGGAGGGAGCGCATTTTATTATAAAAAACGAGAAGAAGGCTTTGATCAACTTATATCAGGAGGTCGTGTAGTAATAGAAGATAATGTAGATTTGGGAGCTTTATGCAGTATAGATAAAGGTGTCACAGGTGATACCACTATAAAAAAAGGAACTAAAATAGACAATCAAGTTCATATAGGACATGATACTGTTATAGGCAAAAAATGTTTAATCGCTTCGCAAGTAGGCATAGCAGGATGTAGTGTTATAGAAGACGAAGTTACCATTTGGGGACAGGTGGGCATTACAAGTGGAGTTACAATAGGAAGTAAAGCTGTTGTTTCTGCCAAGGCAGGAGTTAGTAAATCCTTAGAAGGCGGTAAAAGCTACTTTGGTATTCCAGCAGATAATTTTAGAAAAAAATATAAGGAAATTGCTGCAATACGACAAATACCAGAGTTATTAAACGTATTAAAAGATAGTAAAAATGGATAAATCGCCAAAAAACATTGTACAATCATTTTATAACCTAGATATTTCTAAAGTTGGTGCCGAAGGTTATAAAGAATTTTTACATCCTAACTGTCAGTTAAACTGGCACAGTACTAGAGGCTTTACAAAATTAGGAATTGAAGAAATTTTAATACTCCTTAAAGACATTGCAACCTCTTACAAAACAGTTAGGTTTGTTGTAAGTCATATCCTAGAAGATCAACCTTATGTAACGACAAGATATACTATTTTTGTAAGCCCAATAGAAGGAGACACTGAGGAAGTTGCTTTGGCACATTTTATTACCATTTGGGAAGTAAAAGATGGAAAACTATATAAAGGCTTTGAGATAAGCCAATCTGCAGATAAGAGTGAGCACAGTTTAAATTCGTATTTAAAAAATGAATAAATTAATAGATAAATAAGTATATTATTTATCAAACAGTAACTAATTTAATTAAAAAAAATAATAATGAGCGTTTTAGTAAATAAAAATTCAAAAATTATAGTTCAAGGATTTACAGGTAGTGAAGGGACATTCCATGCAGGACAAATGATCGACTATGGAACCAATGTTGTTGGTGGTGTAACTCCAGGAAAAGGAGGACAATCGCACTTAGGAAAACCGGTATTTAATACAGTTAAAGAAGCGGTCGATAAAGTAGGAGCAGATACAACTATAATTTTTGTTCCCCCAGCATTTGCTGCAGATGCAATAATGGAAGCTGCAGATGCAGGAATTAAAGTTATAATCACCATTACAGAAGGCATCCCTGTAGCAGATATGATTAAAGCCTCAGACTATATAAAACAAAAAGATTGCAGATTGGTAGGCCCTAATTGTCCAGGAGTTATTACCCCAGGAGAAGCAAAAGTAGGAATTATGCCTGGATTTGTATTTAAAAAAGGCTCTGTAGGAATTGTGTCTAAATCAGGAACACTAACTTATGAAGCAGCAGATCAAGTTGTAAAACAAGGTCTAGGTATAACCACTGCAATAGGTATTGGTGGCGACCCCATTATAGGAACAACAACTAAAGAAGCTGTAGAGTTATTAATTAACGATCCTGAAACCGACTGCGTTGTTATGATAGGCGAAATAGGAGGACAGCTAGAGGGTGATGCAGCACAATGGTATAAAAACAGCGGTAGCAAAAAACCCGTAATAGGATTTATAGCAGGAGAAACTGCACCTGCAGGACGAACAATGGGACACGCAGGCGCAATAGTTGGCGGTAGCGATGATACCGCACAAGCTAAAAAACGTATTATGAAAGAATGCGGTATTCATGTGGTAGATTCGCCAGCAAAAATAGGCGAAAAAGTAGCCGAAGTAATGAGCTAATAAAAAAGAAAAACAGTTAAAAACCTTACAATATTTTGTAAGGTTTTTTTATTTCAAGCAGTTTGTATTTCTTATATTTGAGCAGTAACTATTTTACAATTCGATCATGAAATTATTAGAAGGAAAAACAGCAATTATAACTGGAGCAAGTAGAGGAATAGGCAAAGGGGTTGCAGTCGTTTTTGCTAAGCACGGAGCCAATGTAGCATTTACATACAGTGCCTCTGTAGAAGCTGCTACTACACTAGAAAAAGAACTTAATGCTATGGGAGTTAAAGCAAAAGGTTACCAAAGTAATGCTGCAAATTATGAACAGGCACAAGAGCTAGCTAAAACAGTGTTAGAAGATTTTGGAGCGATAGATGTTTTGGTCAACAATGCAGGTATTACAAAAGATAACTTACTGATGCGAATGGGGGAGGAGGACTTTGATAAAGTTATTGAAGTAAATTTAAAATCTGTATTTAATATGACCAAAGCAGTGCAACGCACTATGCTAAAAAAACGGAATGGATCGATAATTAATATGAGCTCTGTCGTTGGTGTAAAAGGTAACGCAGGACAAACCAATTATGCCGCATCTAAAGCAGGAATTATAGGCTTTTCAAAATCTGTAGCCTTAGAGTTAGGTTCTAGAAATATTAGAAGTAACGTTATTGCCCCTGGTTTTATTGAAACCGAAATGACTGCAAAATTAGATGATGATACCGTAACTACATGGCGTAATGCAATCCCTCTAAAACGAGGAGGAAGCCCAGAGGATATAGCGAACACATGTGTGTTTTTGGCAAGCGACTTATCTACCTACATTACAGGACAAACCATACATGTTGATGGCGGAATGTTAACCTAATATATACTCACCACAGTGAGAATCTTTGTGTAAAACGCAAAGAATACTATGCAAACAAATACAATTATATACATCTTATTAGCGCTAGTATTAGCTTTAGGTTTAGCCTTATTTCAATATCGAAAAACCTCAAAAAAACGACGTTTCTTATTTATAGGATTACGATTTGTAAGCTTATTTTTAATGCTACTATTATTAATAAACCCTAAGTTTGAAAAACTAAGTGTTTATAACGAAAAACCAAATTTAATTGTTGCAGTAGATAATTCAGAATCAATAAAGCATTTAAAGTACGACAGTATTTTAAATAAAAAAGTAGAAGCTTTTAAAAACGATAAGGCCTTAAACGATAAATTTAATGTTCAGTACTATACGTTTGGAGAAAAACTATCTCACAACGACTCTATATTATTTACAGAAAAGCAAACAAACTTAGCGGCAGTTTTTAAAGAATTATCACAAATTTATAAAAACACAATATCACCAACAATTTTAATTACCGATGGCAACCAAACGTATGGCTCAGATTACGAAATAACATCAAAACAATACAAACAAGCCATATACCCTGTTATTCTTGGAGATACCACAACCTATTCAGATTTAAAAATACAGCAACTTAATGTTAACAAATACGCTTATGTTAACAATAAATTTCCTTTAGAACTTATAGCAGTATATAAAGGTAATGCCCCTGTAAATACGGCATTAGTAATTACATCCAACAATACAATAGTACATCGTGAACCAATAACGTTTTCAAAAACTAAGAACTCCAAAATTATAACTATAAATTTGCCTGCAAAAACAGTAGGGGTAACTACTTATAGAGCAGAGTTAATTGCTTTAAAATCTGAAAAAAATAAAGTAAATAATAGTAAGCCCTTTGCTGTAGAGGTTATAGATCAAGAAACAAATGTTGCTATTGTAAGCACAATAACACATCCAGACTTAGGAGCTTTGAAAAAATCAATCTTAGCCAATAAGCAGCGTCGTGTAAGCCTACTTTCGCCTAGCCAATATGTACTAGAACACAACAACTTTCAGTTAGCTATTTTATATCAACCTAACGAACGTTTTAAAGCTGTTTTTGACCTTTTAGAAAATACAAAAGCCAACAAATTTATTATTGCAGGGAAACATACCGAATGGTCTTTTTTAAACACAATACAAGCTAATTATAAACAACAAATTACAAGGCAATTTGAAGATTTTTTAGGAACATTAAATACTAATTTTTCTACGTTTATAATTGATGATTTGGGTTTTGACGATTTCCCGCCACTAGCGTCAGAGTTTGGAGAAGTGAGTTTCAATATTCCCTTAGATATCTTACTTTATAAGCGTGTTGGCAATGCTACACTAGATGAGCCGTTGTTAGCAAGTTTTGAGAACTTAAATCAACGTGAAGCTATTTTGTTTGGCGAAGGCATTTGGAGGTGGAGAGCTCAAAGTTATCTTAATGAAAAATCGTTTCAACCTTTTGATGATTTTATAGGAAAACTAATGCAATACTTGGCATCAAACAAAAAACGTAATCGGCTTAACTTAAACTACGAATCCTTTTATAACGGTAATTCTAACATAAACATTACTGCACAATTTTTTAACAAAAATTATGAATTTGACGCTAAAGCAAATTTATCAATTAATTTAAAAAATATTAATTCAAAAAAAACGCAAACCATTCCTTTTGTACTAAAACAGAATAACTATGAAGTAGATTTGAGTGGTTTAGCTCCATCAAATTATACTTTTACAGTAAATGCAAATGGAACAGAAGCAAGTCGATCTGGACGCTTACGTATTTTAGATTATAACGTAGAACAACAATTTTTGAATGCAAATGTAACAAAACTACAAGCAATAGCTACTTATAGTAAAGGGGCTAGTTACTTTAGTACAAACACAGCATCGCTATCTAGTAATTTAATTAACGATGATCGTTTTGTAACTTTACAAAAAAGCACAAAACGTAATGTCCCCCTAATCGACTTTAAAATTTTGTTGAGTTTAATTATATTAAGTTTAGCACTAGAGTGGTTGTTAAGAAAATACAACGGTCTTATTTAAATACGAAACACTAATTTAAAACATAAAAAGAAATGGAAAAATTACCAAAAATAGCCCTACCCGCAATCATAACTGCAGTAATACTTATTGTCTTAATTGCCAAATCTGCCGTAACCGTAGGCCCTGGAGAAGGAGGCGTATTGTTTGAGCCTCTTGGAAATGGAATAAACACAGAAAAAACATACGGAGAGGGTTTTCATATTGTTGCTCCTTGGAATGATATGATTATTCGCAAAGTAAGACAACAGTCTATCTCTGATGAGATGAATGTTTTGTCAGTAAACGGATTGGAAGTAAAAGTGAATGGAACAATTTGGTACGAACCAGAATTTTCTAATTTAGGAAAATTAATTAAAACCAAAGGAGAGGATTATGAAAGAGAACTTTTAGACCCTGCAATAAATGCTGCAGCTAGAAGTGTTGTTGGCCGCTATACTCCAGAGCAATTATACTCTAGCAAAAGAGATGTTATTGAGCAAGAAATACTAGATGAGGTAACAAAGCTTTTGCAAGGACAATACCTAACAGTTAAGCGTGTTTTGGTAGAAGATGTTAAACTGCCACCTACTATAAAACAAGCTATAGAACGAAAGCTAAAACAAGAACAAGAATCCTTGGAGTACGAGTTTAGATTAGTAACAGCATCAAAAGAAGCCGAAAAAGTAATTATTGCAGCTAAGGGTAAAGCGGAGTCTAACCGTATTTTAAGTGCATCATTAACAGACAAGATACTTCAAGATAAAGGCATTGAGGCGACAATTAAACTATCGGAGTCTGAAAACACCAAAGTTATTGTTATAGGCTCAGGAGACACTGGACTACCGCTTATATTAGGAAATAATTAATTAAATAATTTTTTCGATAAAGAGCAATTCAATCTTTAAATTAAACAACATTTTTTTCATTATTTATATAGAGACATATTAAGGCTAAGTTTTTTTCTTAGCCTTTTACACTCTATAGTTATACTCTCAAATATTATAATAATATCAATTATTACTCAAAATAATCTATATAATTCGTTTATATTTCATCTAAACACAATATATTCCAAATTATTTATAACTTATTTTAAATAACAATTGGTATAAATCAAAGAATATTACATAATTTTTGATTTATACTAATGGGTTTTATAAATTCTTGTAAATAAAACTATACAATCTTTAGATATATTTTCTGGAGTTTGTAGATATATTGTCTTTATAACTTTGTTTTGTGTAACTTAATCTAACAAAAAATTAAAACACTTAAATATATTAGTTAGTCTCAAAAAAACCTTAAGTTTGCGCCCTTTAATTTCTTAATATTTAACACTAACCTCAATTGTTAATAGTAAAAATAAGACTTAATGAAAATTGTTAAAATTTTAATTTTAACCTTTACTTTTTTGTGTTCTATAGATGGATTTGCGCAGCTTAGTAGTGTGCATTATCTTCCTCCTTTAACCAGTATTTCTACAGCTCAAGAGCAATTTATATATATATCAACACCTACAGTAACTAATGTTAATGTAAGGATTACTCCCATAGGAGGAACTCCTGTAAACATGGTAGTTTCTAACGGGGCACCTATTGAGTTTTTAATAGGAACGGGTAATAATTCCCAATTAATGGTGCCAACTACGGATACCGCTACTTTACATAACGATAAAGGTTATATTATTGAAGCAGATGATTTGGTGTATGCAAATGTTAGACTTTTTACTACAAATAACTTACTCCAAGCAGGTGTCATTGTTAGTAAAGGATTTAGCAGTTTAGGAACAACCTTTAGGGTAGGAGCATTTACTAATCCAGCGCCTTTTGCTAACTCAGATTTATTAAGTTTTGTGTCTGTCATTGCTACAGAAAATAACACGCAAGTCTCCATTTCAGATTTACCAGCAGGTATAGTTGTGCTAAATGAAACGCCTTCAACTGTAACATTAAATACGGGCGAAAGTTATGTGTTTGCTTTACGCCCTGCAACAGCACCTGCAAATACTGATGGGCTTATAGGAGCTTTGGTAACCTCAGATCGCCCTATTGTAGTTAACAGTGGTTCTGCTACGGGCACTAATGGGCCGGGAGGAGGAAGAGACTTAGGGATTGACCAGTTAGTGCCGTTTGAGCTTACAGGAAATGAGTATATTTTTGTAAGAGGTAATGGTCGTGATCAAGAAGAAAATCCTCTAATTGTAGCACATGAGGATAATACAGATGTTTTTATTAACGGAACGACTTTACTAACGACCTTAAATGCTGGGGATTATGTCTCTATAGATGGTTCTAATTATGGTGCTAACGGCAATTTGTTTGTAAGCACCTCACGAAATGTGTTTGCTTATCAAGGTATAGGAGGTGCGCCTAATGAGCCCAACCAAGGGATGTTTTTTGTTCCACCACTTAGATGTCAAACTCCCAGAATTGTAGATAATATTCCTTTTATTAATAATATAGGTGCTCGAACCTTTACAGGAGGCGTTAACATAGTTACAGAACTAGGTTCTACAGTTACAGTAAATGGCACCGATATTATAACCTTAGGAGCCGTTAGGGAAACAGTAACAGGAAACCCTAATTTTGAGACCTATACTCTAGCAGGACTTACAGGCAATGCTAGGATTGCCTCTACAAGCCAAGTGTATGTAGCTTTTTTTGGAGCTAGTGGTGCAGCAGCATTTGGAGGCTATTTTTCTGGATTTACTTTTGAACCAGAGATTTCTGTCAACAGAATAAACCCATCTATAGAACAGTTATGTATACCAAACATAGAATTATCTCTAAGCACCTTGTCGTCTTTCGATTCGTTTCAATGGTTTCGTAATGGGCAGCCTGTTCCTGGAGCAACAGGAATTACCTTTATACCTACCCAGCCTGGGCTGTATTTTGTGGTTGGAGAGATTACAGGCTGTACATCACTTCAATCAGGTACAATCCCTATAAGTTTATGTCCTACAGATACGGACTTAGATGGTATAAATGATAATATCGATATCGACATTGAT
>CALLUG010000039.1 GCA_938011315.1 uncultured Flavobacteriaceae bacterium | reverse complement strand
TTTAGTGATTATTCCCCCAATTTAGGGCAGTAAGTTAAGTTCAAAAAAAGCATTAAATTTACTGATATGACACGGAGAAAATTCACTTCAAAATTCAAAATAATAGTTGTCTTAGAGGCTCTAAAAGAGCGATTAACTACAAAGGATAGCGCAGCGTTTTAGGATTAGCGTTCAACAGGTAAATCTATGGAAACGAGAATTTCTTAGTGAAGCAGAGACCGCTTTTTAAAAGGTTAAAAACTTCAAAGAAAAGCGAAGCTTAAAGGAAAACGTGTATTAAAAGTAATAGGTTAAAAAAAGTTGAGCTTGATTTTTTAAAGAGCGCCTATGGAGAAGTGTTACATATGAAAACATTTATCTAAATCCTCCCAATTCTGAAATTGATTTATACAAACAACTTTGTTAGCAAACGTATTTGTTTATTCATTCAGCGTTTTTATGTTTTTCGCAATTTTTCATTTCCAAAATCAAGTCGGCTTTGTCGTGAGTAATCTCATATTTTTTTGGGACAATTCTGTTTATCAATTCAATTACAGGGCTTAATTCGGGATGATAATAATTTGATAAATGAACAGTTTTAGATATAGAATCTTTTTTAATAGTAAATGACTTCACATCTCCATCATCAATACAATCGTTCCTATAATCTGTGTTTAGGCTATCAATATTAAGCTCAGATATTTTTTTAAGTTGTCTTCTCGGCAAATCCGAGGTAGAGTATAGAACACTATCCTTTTCATTTTCTAATTCGCCACGAAAAGTAATGGTCAATTTTTCATTCCTAAGATTGTAAAGAACAGAGTATGCAAGAGAATAATTATAATCCGTAACTGATAATTCGAAGGGTTCAATCGGTTTGTTATTACAAGAAATTGCAAGAAATAAAACTATTAATATTATCAATCCGATTGCGTTTCTCATATGTTTACGTGTTTGTATAAAAACTTAGGGTAGGTAATACGTTTCTAACTGGTATTAAGCCAAATATAATTATTTTGCTTTTATATTTAGCGGACTTTATAAAAATACACTAAACTTTGGGTTAAACACTAAAACGCGTATTAATTATAAGTGCTGTGTCTTTCGTGCATATTTTGAGCTAAACATCTCTTCTTAATTTATCAGGTTTCTATCTTGTATCAAAAATTGTAATTATTTCAATTTCGTTTAATTCTGTCGAAATTCTATAATAGAACGAGTTTGCATCATAACGTTTACTATATGATTAATGGCGTTTTAAAAAGCCAAAAAAATCAGTTCATCACAGATTTTTGTTTAAAAAAACTAAACTTCAATTTTAAGACTTTGTAGACATTAACTATACAGGTTGTTGCGCTTTAGTGCTTTTCACATAAGCAAATGATTGAGGTGGATGCAAATTAAAATCTTCTCTCAAACATTTAGGCTCAGAATATTTTTTTTTACTCTTAATTTGAATTGCAAATCCATTTTCCTTATTAGTAAAATAGTCGTAAAAATAGTCTTCCGTAATTCCCGAGTACTCTTTTGTTAAATCCCATAATGCAGCAAGGTTATTATTAAATATTTTTCCGATTTCAAACTCTCCAATTACTTTTTGAACTGGCGATGAAGCATAGACAATTATTGTTTTAACATTTGCATTTTTAAATATCGACTTTCTAAATTCAAATTTTTTTGAACCGTCAAATATTTTATATGCAAATTTTGGTTTTATAGAGAGTATTACTTTCATATTTTATCTTCTTTTGTAAGCAAATTTAACTAAATTATTAAACTGACTATTGTCAATTTTAATAAATCCTCTTGGCATATTCATAATATCAGGAATAACGCCAATTTGATTTAAGTCATTCAATGTTGGTTTAGGTGTCGGAAAAGAATGAGCAAATAGAAATTTAATGACGAAAGGTTTGTACCTTGGGTATTTGTTCCACCAATTATTTAATAAATCATCTTTACTAATCATTGTTCTACGATTACAAACCGAATAAAAGTCATCAAATGAGTTCAAATTATCAACTACTTCTTCTACAATACAAATTGAAGTTACAGTGCTTGAATATTTTTTAGGGCTAGTTTCTCCCATTCTATAAATAATTATTATATCTCCTGATTTTAAATGTCTGTCCTTTGAGTGGGAAATATAAACTTTACCTATTCTATTTCTATGAGGTTCATTGTCTACATATTTTGTTGCATCCTCTCTTGTATTTATACTGTCAGGAAATAATTCCGTATGATATTGAGGTTCTATTTTTATTATATATTTCCCTGTTTCTCTTGAAAAGAATGGAAAAGTGTACTTTGGATTTGAAATATCTATAGGTGAAGATTTATTAAAGTTTCTTGTTAGCACAATTTCATCTCCATTTTTGGTTGTTTTTATTCCGTGTTCAATAAATCCCCAATTCTTAAGCATCTCTATTAATTGACCTTGTTCTGGTCTTTTGTTAAATACAGTAACATAAATTTCTTCTACCTTATATTGAATAGCATTGTCGAATACTATTTTTAAAAAACGTTCTCCAATTTTATAACCATTACTAACAACCTTTAAAGTGCCAATTTTTAATCTTTTTTTCTGAGAAAAATTAGGCGTGATTTCTGCATAACTTTCACTCCCTGCTTCTTCAACTTTTATGTATAGAAATGCAGTCAAATTATCATCACTATGACAAACATAACAGATGTTGTCAAATTTTTTAAGAAACCAACTATCAAATTCATCATAATCTTCTCTAAAACTATCAAAAAAGGCATTCTTTATGTCAATTTCTTCAAAATCAGATTTATTAACGGCAAGAACATTATAGCCAACTAATTCAGGGTTTTCAGATGTTACTTTTTCTAAAAAACTTTGAATTTTAAAGACTTTATCTGAAACATCTAGAAGTAATGCTTTAGTATGTATCTTTTTATCTTGAGTTATAAGAATATCTATTCGACCTTCATAGATTTCGTTCAATAAATGAGTATCATTTATATCATTTTCATTTACGTCAATTTTATCGCTAACTTCCTGAACAGTCTCTGAAAAAGTTAGTGGGCGCTTAATTTTATTATAACTTTCTAGTTTTACAGAAAATGTTTCAACAGTCTTGATGTCTTTATAATTTTCAATTTCAGAAACTGTTATTGGATGAACAAATTTTTCTAAATGTAGTTTGTCTATCCAATTATATAGTTGACCAATATCATAGTTTACTATTCTATTTGACTCTCTATGAATGATAATGTTTGTATCCAATAATACTTTCATTATGGTAAGTATTTATTTAAAGCTCCGAAATTACTATCACGTATTTCTATATAAGGTTTACAAAATTTTAAAGAAAGGTATTTTGCGTAATCAATTTTTTCAATAGTCACAAAACCAGTTATTTTTTTTGAATAAAATCATCATTTTCTATTGCTAAAATAGTCTTTACTAATTCTATTTTTGTCAATTGAATATCCATATTTATCAAGCTAACTAAACAAATATACGAAAAGAGTTTTTATCCGTCCGCTTGCGTGGGTATGAAGCACAACTACTTTGCAATACCATTCGGTATTACGTATTTATGCTTTTGGTGTTATCTAAAAAAAATGCTATGTTTTTAAAAACTTAATATTTCTTGTTAACCCTGTAAATTTGGTACGTTTTACGGCAGATTTTTGAAATACTTTATTAAAGGTGTCCTGGGTAATCTCTTCCCAATCTTTCTTAGACATAGATAGTAATTCTGGATGCGGATTAAACAATGGTTCGCTATGGGGCTTAGAAAAACGGTTCCAAGGACAAACATCTTGACAAACGTCGCAACCAAACATCCAGTCGTTAAAGGTTCCTTTAACGCTTTCAGGCAGATTGTCTTTTAGCTCTATAGTAAAATAGGAAATGCACTTGCTACCATCTACCACATAAGGTTCGGTAATTGCTTGTGTTGGACAAGCGTCTATGCAGGCTGTGCAGGTGCCACAGTGGTTGGTAACGGGAGTGTCGTACTCTAATTCTAAATCTACAATTAGCTCGGCTATAAAATAAAACGACCCTACTTGCTGTGTCAATAAGTTACTGTGCTTCCCTATCCAACCTAGTCCTGATTTTGCCGCCCATGCTTTGTCTAGTACAGGTGCAGAATCTACAAAGGCTCGTCCTTTTATAGCACCTATTTTATCTTGTAGCGTGTGCAGTAGTGTTTTTAGCTTATCTTTTATAACAAAATGATAGTCTGTACCATAGGCATATTTACTAATTTTGGGGGCTGTTTGGTCGTTTTGGGTTTCGGAGGGGTAGTAATTGAGTAATAACGAAATTACAGACTTTGAGTCTTCTACGAGTTTAGTGGGATCTAGGCGTTTATCAAAATGGTTTTCCATATAACGCATTTCGCCATTCATATTTTTGTTTAGCCAAGTTTCTAAGCGTGGTGCTTCTTCTTCTAAAAATGCTGCTTTACTAATGCCACAAGACAAAAAACCGAGGCGTTTGGCTTCGGTTTTAATGAGTGCTGTGTATTTTGCTTTGTTGGCTATCATTATAGACCTAAAACAAGCCTCCTTGTACATTGCCTTTTATACGCCCTAGATGTTTGTAAGCTAAGTCGGTTACTTCTCGTCCTCTAGGGGTGCGCATTATAAATCCTTGTTGTATTAAAAAAGGTTCATATACTTCCTCTATAGTTTCTGCGCTCTCGCTTACTGCTGTTGCTATAGTGCTTACGCCTACTGGGCCTCCTTTAAATTTGTCTATAATTGTAACTAGAATTTTGTTATCCATTTCATCTAGACCATGAGCATCTACGTTTAGGGCTTTGAGTGAAAATTTTGAAATGTCTAAATTAATTTCGCCATTACCTTTTATTTGTGCAAAATCTCTTACCCGACGTAGTAATGCGTTTGCAATTCTGGGTGTACCCCTACTTCTCCCCGCTATCTCAATAGCCGCGTCTAAATGAATAGGAACGTTAAGAATTTCTGCGCTTCGCTCTATTATTGTTGCTAACAGCTCGGTAGAGTAATACTGCAATCTACTTTGTATTCCAAAGCGTGCGCGCATTGGTGCGGTTAACAAGCCCGATCGTGTGGTAGCTCCTATAAGTGTAAACGGGCTTAAGTTAATTTGAACCGACCGTGCATTAGGGCCAGACTCTATCATGATGTCTATTTTATAATCTTCCATTGCGGAATATAGATACTCTTCTACAATGGGGCTTAGCCGGTGTATTTCATCTATAAACAAGACATCGCGTTCGTCTAGGTTGGTTAGTAATCCTGCCAAATCGCCAGGTTTGTCTAATACTGGCCCTGAGGTTACTTTTATCCCCACTCCTAGTTCGTTTGCTAAAATATGTGCCAAAGTGGTTTTTCCTAAGCCTGGTGGACCATGAAACAAGGTGTGATCTAAGGCTTCGCCTCTTAGATTTGCTGCTTTTACAAAAATTTTCAGATTCTCTAGAACTTGATCTTGCCCTGCAAAATCTTCAAAAGACAATGGTCTTAAAGCGCGTTCTATATCATACTCTTCCGAAGAGAGATGACTACTATCTGGGTTTAAATTTTCGTTCATTTTAAGCGATCAAAAAAAGGTATGCTATAATACTATTTGGCATTAATACCTGTATTGACTATAAAGATAAAGCCTTTCTGAAATATAGAAAGGCTTTGAGGGGCAAAATATTTTAATTTGTTTTTCAATGTTTTAGTGGTGTAGTTCTTCTTCACCCTCTTTCATTGGGATGTTTTGAGGTACAAAATCATCGTCATGACCTGGCTTACTGTAATCATAAGGCCAACGATATACGTGGGGAATATCGCCTTCCCAGTTGCCATGTATATGCTTTACTGGAGCAGTCCACTCTAGTGTGGTTGATCTCCAAGGGTTTTGAACTGCTTTTTTTCCGTAAAAGATACTAGAAAAGAAATTCCATAAATAAATTAATTGAACAACGCCACCTATTAATGCAAATACGGTAATTATAACATTGACATTTGATAGGTCGTCGAATAATGGAAAATTAGTATTGGTATAGTAACGCCTTGGTAACCCTGCCATTCCTATAAAGTGCATTGGAAAAAATACGCCATAGGCACAAATTGCGGTAATCCAAAAGTGAATATAGCCCAAGTTTTTGTTTAGCATACGTCCAAACATTTTGGGATACCAATGATAAATCCCTGCAAACATACCATACAATGCAGAAATACCCATTACTAAATGAAAGTGTGCTACCACAAAATATGTGTCATGTACATTAATATCTAAAGCACTATCGCCTAAAATAATTCCTGTTAGTCCTCCTGTTATAAATGTTGATACAAAACCTATAGAAAATAGCATTGCAGGATTCATTTGCAAATTTCCTTTCCAAAGTGTTGTTATCCAGTTAAAAGCCTTTACGGCAGATGGTATAGCGATTAGTAATGTTGTAAATGTAAATACAGAGCCTAGAAATGGGTTCATTCCTGAAATAAACATATGATGCCCCCAAACAATAGTCGATAAAAAGGCAATGGCTAAAATAGACATAATCATAGCTCGGTAGCCAAAAATAGGCTTTCGTGAGTTTGATGCCATTATTTCTGAAACTAAGCCCATTGCAGGAAGTATTACAATATAAACTTCTGGATGTCCTAAAAACCAAAATAAATGCTCAAACAGTACTGGCGAACCACCTTGATAATGTAATACTTCGCCCTGAAGAAAAATATCTGACAGAAAAAATGACGTACCAAAACTCCTATCCATAATTAACAATAAAGCGGCAGACAGTAATACTGGAAATGATATTACTCCAATAACTGCAGTTACAAAAAAGGCCCAAATAGTTAGTGGTAGGCGTGTCATAGACATTCCCTTTGTTCTTAAATTTAAAACGGTAACAACGTAGTTTAAGGATCCTAATAAAGAGGATGCAATAAAAATTGCCATAGAGGTTAACCATAGGGTCATTCCCATACCTGAACCAGACTGTGCTAAAGGCAAAGCACTTAGAGGAGGGTAAATTGTCCAACCAGCAGCTGCGGGGCCAAACTCTACAAAAAAGGACAAAACCATAATAACACTAGACAAAAAGAATAACCAATAAGATACCATATTGAGAAATCCTGACGCCATATCTCTTGCTCCAATTTGTAGCGGAATTAGTAAGTTACTAAAAGTACCGCTTAGTCCTGCTGTAAGTACAAAAAACACCATAATCGTACCGTGTATGGTTACTAAAGCCAAATAAATATCGGCATCCATAACACCATCTGGCGCCCACTTGCCTAATAAGGCTTCAAAAATAACGTTAGGCTCTTCCGGCCATGCAATTTGCATACGCATCATCATAGACATCATAACGCCTATAACCCCCATAATAGTTCCTGTAATAAGGTACTGCTTTGCAATCATTTTATGATCTTGACTAAAGATATATTTTGTTACAAAAGTTTCTTTATGGTGGTGTGCGTGATTGTCGTCGTGTGCGTGAGTATCTGCGTGTGCTGACATAACTATCTTTGTTTTTTTTAAATCTTAATTGTTGTTAATTAATTTTTTATCAATGAGTCTTTAAACTCTTTTTGCTGTTTTAACCAAGCATTATAGTCTTCTTCAGACTCAACAATAATCTTCATCTGCATGTTATAATGTGATTTTCCACAAATTTTGTTACACAATAGTAGGTAATCAAATTCGTAACGCTCTAAGGGGGTTTCTCCTTCTTTAATTAACGCTTTACTTTTTTCTGCTCTAATTTTATTAATGCGTTGCACCTTATCTATCATTGCTGGTGTAGAGCGCATCTCTTTGGTTGTTACTGTTGGTGTAAATCCAAATTGTGTAATCATTCCTGGAACACAGTTCATTTGTGCTCTAAAATGAGGCATATACGCCGAGTGCAGGACATCTTGCGAACGCATTTTAAATAATATCTCTTTCCCCACAGGCAAGTGCAACTCGGTTGTAATAATATCATCTTGTGCATTAGGGTCAGACTCGTCTAAACCTAATATATTGGCATTGTCTACATTTATTAACCTTACATTGGCTTTGCCCAAAGTATTGTCTTGTCCAGAGTAACGTGCTTTCCAATTAAACTGTTGTGCATACAATTCTATAACTATAGGGTCATTACTTTCATCAACATTCATAATGTCAGACCAAGCAAATAATCCTGAAATAATTAGCCCAGTTAGTACAATAATTGGAATCCCTGTCCATATAAGTTCTAGCTTATCGTTATCAGCAAAAAATAGTGCTTTACGTCCTTTTTCGCCTTTGTACTTGTAGGCGTAGTAATGAAGTAAAAATTGTGTGATAATTTGTACAATAAATATAATTACCATCGAGATAACCATTAGGGAATCTATTTTGGGGCCATGTGCAGAGGCTGAGTTAGACATCAAAGGCAAGTCTCCCCACTTTACAAAAGATATGATTGTAATGACATAAATGAAGGCCAAAAACCCCATCATTAAATACCCATTAATGGTATTATCTTTATCATTAGCAACTTGCGAGTTATCTCGCTTTGCCTGTGCTAAATCAAAAATTTTTATCATTTGCCAAATTGCAATGGTAATAAATACTAAAACTAATACGGTTAATAAAGCAGTCATTGTTATTTTTCTTCTTTATTTGAGTTAATTAATAATGGAAATGTTCACTTTCCTTAATAAATGGGTTCCCTTTTGCTAAGAGAGGCGCTTTTGTTAGGGCATTAAATACCAATAGAATAAATAAGCCTGCAAATAGCATTACAGCGCTAATTTCTGCTAAGCCAATCCCCCAACGGTCTCCAACTGTTGCTGGCATAATCATATTAAATACATCGATATAGTGCCCTGCTAAAATTACAACTCCTGCCATAACAATAAACCAAGGAATACGCTTGTAATCACTATTCATAAGCACTAAAAATGGGAATACAAAATTCATAACTAGCATACCAAAAAATGGTAATTTATAATCTGCAATACGCGTTGCAAAGTAAGTTACTTCCTCTGGGATATCGGCATACCATATTAGCATAAATTGTGAAAACCATAGGTAAGTCCAAAAAATACTAATCGCAAACATAAACTTTGCCAAGTCGTGCATATGGCTATCGTTTACAAACGGTAAATGACCTCTAGACTTTAGATAAATTGTAATTAAGGCAATTACGGTAATACCACTTACAAACATACTTGCAAAAACATACCATGCAAATAATGTACTAAACCAGTGTGGGTCTACACTCATAATCCAATCCCAAGACATCATCGATTCTGTATAAATATAAAACACTAAAAATGCTGCTGCTATACGGAAACTCTTTTTGAAATTTTTATTGTCGTTTGCTTCGTCTTGTGCAACAGAAAATTTGCGAGCAAAAAAACGATATATACTCCATCCTGCGATAAATAATAAACCACGGATAATAAATCCTGTTTTGTTTAACCACCCTTCTTTAGCTTGTATTAACTCGTCGTGTGCTACAACGTCAGGATTCATCCAAATAAAGATATGATCGCCTGCTACAACTGCAATTAGCAATACAATAAGTCCGCCTGGCAGTACGTAGTAGGTAATGCCTTCCATAATTCTAAAAAGAACTGGCGACCAGCCAGCTTGTGCTGCAAATTGAATGGCATAAAATGCTAACACTCCTAGGGCAATCATAAAAAAGAAAAATGCAGCAACGTATAAGGCAGAGTAGGGTCTGTTATGTATTTGGTGCATTACATGCTCTGCATGGGCATTGGGATTATGCTGTTGCATGTTTTGTTTTGTGTCATGTCCCATTTTAGTCGCTTCCGCTTCATGATGCGTTTTTTTCGTATCGTGATGTCCTGCTGTTTCATTATGAGCTGTATCGCCATGACCTCCTCCATGATGATCAGAAGCTTCTGCTTTCAACATTTCTTTTACATCCTGTAAAGAGGTATTTGCTGCCGAAAAGTAACTAATACTATACCCTAATACCCCTAAAGCTATAAGTGCTATCGAAACTATTTTTAATCTATTTGAAAACGTGTACATATTTTGTTGATATATAACTTTATCTAATCTATTTTATTAATGCGTTTCTTAATGATGTTACGTAAGCAGTAACCTGCCAACGCTCTTCTTCATTAAGCTGTCCTGCATAAGACCCCATTGTATTTTTGCCGTAGTAAATTACGTGGTAAATACTTCCTTCTGTAATATCTCTATCGGCGTAATTGGGGATTCCTAATATTTTTTCTCGTTTTACAAGAGTTCCTTGTCCTGCGCCTCTATTACCGTGACAAATGCCACAGTAAATGTTGTATAACTCTTTTCCTACTTTTTCGTCTATTTCATTAGCGGCTAGAGGGCTTTTTAATTCTGCCTTGGCTAGTTCATAGTCTTCATTAGTATCTTTATAATCATACAGTGAGTGTCCTCTCGAAATTGTACCCTCTACAGGTAGTTGGGCTTCTACTCCATTTTTGAATGCCGTAGATTTACTGTAAGTTTCGTAACCTACAGACTCATACATGTTTGGCATATACTGGTAGTTTGGTCTATTGTCGTTTTTGCAAGACATTAGCGTTATTAAAACTACTGTTAATACGATTATGTTATTTAAGCTCTTCATAATAATTAGTGGGCTTCGTCTTTATCTACTATATTAATTTCTACTGCGCCTGTATCTTGTAATAACGCTTCTAATTCTGATTGGTTATTATGGATTGAAATTTCCATCAAGAAGTGGTCGTCTGTTGTTCTTGGGTCTGGATTTTCAGCTTTCTTAAAAGGCCACATTCTGCTACGTAAATAAAATGTAATGACCATTAAGTGTGCTGCAAAAAACACAGTAAGTTCAAACATAATTGGTACAAATGCGGGCATATTTTCTAGATAACTAAAACTTGGTTTCCCTCCTATGTTTTGAGGCCAATCGTTAATCATTATAAAATTCATCATTACAACCGCTATGGTAAGACCTACACAGCCGTACATAAATGCCGTAATAGCTAGTCGTGTTGGTGCTAGTCCCATAAGCTTATCTAGACCATGTACAGGAAAAGGGGTATAGATTTCGTCTATATGATGTTTTTTGGCTTTTACGGTTTTGACAGCTGCCATTAACACATCGTCGTCTGTATAAATAGCGTGAATTACTTTTGAAGCTTCCATAGGCTACTTTATAATTAGTTTATTAATTTTTTTGCTTGTCCAGCCCAATCGTCACGTTCTGCTCTCCCCGGAAAAGACCCTGTAATAGAATCTAGCAAGTCGTATTCTTTTTTCGTCATTTTACTTACTTGTAAAAAAGTGTATATCCCAATACTATTAAGCACTTCTTCCATTTTTGGACCAATACCATTTACTTTCTTAAGATTATCTGCTGCCTGTGTGGCTGCATCAAAAGTTCCTATATTTCCTAGTAAGTTGTTTATCTTTTCTGAGGATTTTTCTGAACCTGAACTAGCATCGGTAGTGTTTTTCTGTTTTACAACAGATGAAGTTCTGATATCTGCTCCTGTACCTACTAAACTTTTTCCTGCCTCTCTAATGTTTTTATAACGTTGTCCAGAAGATTTTAAAATTGTTTTTACTTCTGCTTGTGCAATTACAGGAAACGTTCGTGAGTATAGTAAGAATAAGACAAAGAAAAATC
This sequence comes from uncultured Flavobacteriaceae bacterium, assembly GCA_938011315.1. GTDB lineage: Bacteria > Bacteroidota > Bacteroidia > Flavobacteriales > Flavobacteriaceae > AU392. Next base: position 19,633 of record CALLUG010000039.1, on the reverse strand, counting down.
CTATAGTTCCTATAAAAATACCAATATCTACAAATGTAGGAGAAAACATAGTCCATGAGGATGGTAAGTAATCACGGTGTAAGGACGTTACTATAATAACAAAACGTTCAAACCACATTCCTATGTTTACAACAATAGAAATAAAGAAAGAAAACATAATGCTGGTTCTTAGTTTTTTAAACCACATAAATTGTGGTGAAAACACATTACAAATCATCATAGACCAGTAGGCCCAAGCATAAGGTCCTGTTGCCCTGTTTAGAAAAGCATATTGTTCGTATTCTACTCCAGAGTACCAAGCTATAAATAGTTCTGTCATGTAAGCGACACCTACTATAGATCCTGTAATCATTATAACAATATTCATTAACTCAATATGCTGTACGGTAATATAGTCTTCCAAATTGCAAACTTTTCGCATAATAATAAGTAATGTATTTACCATAGCGAAACCAGAAAAAATGGCTCCAGCCACAAAGTACGGCGGAAATATTGTAGTATGCCAACCAGGAATTACGGATGTTGCAAAATCAAACGATACAATGGTATGTACAGACAGTACTAATGGCGTTGCTAAACCTGCAAGCACTAAAGAGACTTCCTCAAAACGCTGCCAATCTTTGGCACGACCAGACCACCCAAAACTGAGTAGGGCATAAATTTTCTTTTGAAAAGGTTTCACTGCACGATCTCTTATCATAGCAAAATCTGGCAGTAAGCCTGTCCACCAAAATACTAAGGATACAGATAGGTATGTAGAAATTGCAAATACATCCCAAAGTAGTGGTGAGTTAAAGTTTACCCATAAGGAGCCAAACTGGTTAGGTATTGGTAATACCCAATAGGCTAACCAAGGACGTCCCATATGAATAATTGGAAACAAACCAGCTTGAACAACCGAAAATATAGTCATTGCCTCTGCCGATCGGTTAATTGCCATTCTCCATTTTTGTCGGAATAATAAAAGAACTGCCGAGATTAATGTCCCTGCATGCCCAATACCAACCCACCAAACAAAGTTAGTAATATCCCAAGCCCATCCAATGGTTTTGTTTAACCCCCAAGTACCAATACCTGTTGATACTGTGTATATTATACAACCTATTCCCCAAAGGAAAGCGACTAGAGCGATAGAAAAAACTATCCACCACTGTTTATTTGCCCGTCCTTCTACAGGAGCCACAACATCCATTGTGACATCATGGTATGATTTTTCTCCTGTGACTAAAGGTCTTCTAATAGGTGCTTCGTAATGAGACGCCATATCGTTTTATAATTATTACTTGATTAATTAATTTATGCTTCTTTTGTATTTCTTACTTTAGTTTGGTACACCACATTAGGTTTTGTACCTACGCTTTCTAGTAAGTGATACGCTCTATTATTGTCTTTAAGCAAAGTGATATCGTTATGCTTATTGTTTATATCTCCAAACACCATTGCGCCATTATTACAGGCCGCAGAACATGCTGTTTTAAACTCGTTTGTTTTTACCTCTCTTCCGTCTCGTTTTGCGTCTAAAATTGTTTTTTGTGTCATTTGGATACACATTGAACATTTTTCCATTACTCCACGAGAGCGAACAGTTACATCTGGATTAATGACCATACGCCCTAAATCATCATTCATATGAAAATCAAATTCATCATTTCCATTATATAAGAACCAGTTAAAACGACGTACCTTATAAGGGCAGTTATTAGCACAATAGCGAGTTCCAACACAACGGTTATACGCCATATGGTTTTGTCCTTGACGTCCGTGAGACGATGCTGCTACAGGGCATACTGTTTCGCAAGGTGCGTGATTACAGTGCTGACACATAATAGGCTGAAATGCTACTTGTGGATTAGCTGCAGGGTCTTCTAATTGACCAAAGCCTCCTAAAGATCCATTGTCTCCTGATAATCCAGCAAAATTATCTTTTTTAGTATCGTCTTCTTCAAACGTTGTTTCTGAAGAGTAATACCTATCTATACGTAACCAGTGCATATCGCGGCTACGTCTTATTTCTTCTTTACCTACTACTGGAACATTATTTTCGGCATGACAAGCAATAACGCAAGCACCACAGCCTGTACAGGCATTTAAGTCTATCGATAGATTAAAATGATGTCCAATAGAACGATCAAACTCATCCCATAAATCGACTTCTGGCGATGTTACTGGAGTTTCTTCATGATTTAAAGATACTACAGGAATTGGATTCCAATGTTCTTTTGATTCGGTATTAAAAACCTCTAAAGTAGTTTCTACAATGATGTCGCCACGTCCCATTAAGGTGTTTTGCAGCTGCACACAAGCAAACTCATGTTTTCCAGCGGCAGGCTTAATGCTTACCGTTTGGGTTGTATTAAATGCTTTGTACAGTGGATAAGCATTTACCCCTGTTCGCATTTCTTCTTTCAATCCAAGAGAACGTCCATAACCAAAGGACATCCCAAAAGTTCCTTTTGCTTGTCCTGGTTGGATTATTACTGGTACTTTTAGGCTAGTGTCATTTACGGTAATCATTGCATATTTACCATTAAGACCACCTGTTGCATCGTGGCGTTCTTGTGTAAAGAACGTGCTTTCGTTAAGATAAAAGCCTAAATCTTTAGCATCTGCTTCCGACATTGTTAGGTAATTATCCCATGTTGTTCTTGTTAATGGATCTGGAAACTCCTGTAACCAAGGGTTATTAGCTTGTTGTCCATCGCCCATACCTGTTTTTGGGTATAGGGTTAACTCATAACCTGAAGTACTTGTTCTTGCTAGGGCATTTACCGCTGTGTTATAACTATCAGCTCCTATTTCAATAGCTGCGGCTTCCTCTATGTCAAGTCCTACTTTTTTGTGCACTCCATCGTGTAAGGCTTTGCTCCAAGAGGCACCGTCCAATATATTTTGAGACCAATTTGCTTTAACATAATCGTGATAAGTTTCTGTACTTCCAGACCACATTAGTAAAGCATCTTGAAATTGTTTTGTATCAAATAAAGGACGAATAACAGGCTGTATTAGTCCGTAATGTCCTTTTGTTAGTTCTACGTCTCCCCAAGATTCTAGGTAGTGAGGTGCTGCTGCAATGTAATCGCATAATGAAGAAGTTTCGTCTTCTTTCATTGAAAATGCTACTGATAAATCTACTTTTTTCAAAGCATCATTAAAAGCTGAAGCATTTGGTAATGTATAAGATGGATTAACTCCGCTCATGATAAGAGCTCCAATTTTTTTGGAAGCCATATCGGCAACCAAGTTGCTTACCGCCTCATCATTACCTTGTCTAGTTTTGATTGGAGTTTTAGGGTCAAAAACCGTACTGCCTAGCTTTTTATTAATAGCAAGCACCAATTGTTGTGCGTACACGTCTTGAACTCCTGTTACAACTACCGCACTTTGTCCTGAACGTAACAGTTGCGTTGTTGCATTACTTACTGCCTGTACAATATGTTTTGACAGAGCGCTTATTGGCACTGAGGTTCCTAGGATATTATTTGCCAATAATGCTAATACTTTTTTCTGTTCTGTAGGGGTTAATGGCACACGTTTATCGGCATTAGCGCCTGTAAGTGTCATATTAGACTCAAACTGAATGTGTCGAGACATTTTCCCTTTATGAGGCACTCTACTTTTTGAGTATCCTTTATCAAAACCTCCGCCTTGCCAATCGCCTAAAAAGTCGGCACCTACAGAGACAATTGTGCTTGCCTTAGAAAAATCGTAATTAGCTAAACCACGTTCTCCATAAGTGTTTTGAAAGGCATCAAGCGCTGCCGATTCCGATATAGCGTCGTACACTACATGACGAACGTTAGTGTGTTTTTCTTTAAATTCTGAAATTAATTTAGATGTAGAAGGACTAGCAAAAGTTTGTGTTAATAATACAATTTCTTTTCCTGCATCTGTGACTTTGCCTAATTTTACTGCAACATGTGCATTAAAGGTTTCCCAAGAAATATCTGCGACCCCTTTTTTAGGGTTTTTAAGCCTTAAGTTATCATATAAATCTAATACTGAGGCGTTTATTCTAGCATTTGCCCCTTTACCAGATGACAAGTTGTTATTTTCAATCTTTATTGGTCGTCCTTCTCTAGTTTTTACTAAAATATTTGCAAAATCGTAGCCATTAGCGATAGAGGTTGCATAGTAATTTGCAACTCCAGGAACTATTTGTTCGGGCTGCACAACATAAGGAATGGATTTCACTACAGGCCCTTCGCAAGCAGCTAGAGTTGCAGCAGCGGTACTAAAACCAACATATTTTAAGAAATCACGACGCGATGTACTAGAAGATTCTAAAGTGTCTTTATCGCCTAAAAACTCATCTGTAGGGATTTCTTCAACAAACTCTTTTTGCTTGAAAGCGTCAACAACCAAACTATTATCTTTGTTTAGCTCTTCAACACTTTTCCAGTATTTCTTGTTTGATGACATATTATAATTGAATTACTTCTTATTTAACTTATAATTTTAACCTCTATCCTGTAGAGATGCTACTATTACTTTACTTAGTAATGACATTTCCCACACTCTAACCCTCCTTGCATAGCAACGGTTAGCTTATCTACATTATATTTTTTAGATAACTGTTCGTGTATTTTTGTATAATACGCATTGCCTTCTGTCTTTACATTGGTTTCTCGATGACAGTTAATACACCAACCCATTGTTAATGGTGCATATTGCTCTACAATTTCCATTTCTTGAATAGGACCATGACAGGTTTGGCAGTCTACTCCTCCAACACTAACATGCTGTGAATGGTTAAAATAAGCGAAGTCTGGAAGATTATGTATGCGCACCCACTCTACTGGTTTTGTTTCTCCTGTATATTGTTGTTCTGCATCATTCCAACCAACGGCTTCGTATAATTTTTTTATTTCTCCGTCATAAAATTCCTTAGAGTATTCTGCTGTAGTTTCCCCGTTATATTCATAAATAGATTTGTGGCAATTCATACATACATTAAGTGAGGGAATACCCGAAGTTTTACTAACCCTAGCTGATGAATGACAGTATTTGCAATCTATTTTGTTATCTCCAGCATGTATTTTGTGAGAAAAATGAATAGGTTGTACCGGTTGATATCCTTGATCTACACCTACCTGCATAAAATATCCATAAGCAAAGTAACCACTTGCTAGCAAGAAAAATATTGCAGTAACCAAAAGTAAAAACTGATTTTTCACAAATGCTTGCCATAGAGGTGTCCTCTTAGACTTTTCTTCAAGTTGAATTCCTTTTTCAGAAGCAAAACGACGTAAGGTCTTATTTACCATAAATAACCCTGCGGCCAATAAACCAAACAAAATAACTAGGGCTGCAAGAAGTACGTTTTTTGAAATTCCAGAACCAGCACCAGTTGAGTTTTCTGCCACTGCACCTGTAGCTGTTGCTACTGGCTTCTCTGCTTTTGGCTGTGCTGTATAGGCTAAAATATTGTCTACATCGCTAGTCGATAACTGCGGAAAAGCAGTCATTGCCGATTTGTTGTAATCGTTATAAATTTTATTTGCATAAGCATCGCCAGATTTTATAACTGCCGAACTGTTTTTTATCCAAGCATATATCCAGTCACGGTCTAAACCTGATTCTTCCAGTAAGCGCTGTTCTACATTGCGCAAGGCTGGGCCAGTGGCTTTTTTGTCTAGTTTGTGACAAGAAGCACAGTTGGCGTTAAATAATGTTTTTCCTGCAGTAGCATCGCCTTCCTGAGCAAATAAAGACGCTGATAAGAATGTGATTAGAATGAAACTTAAAAATAGAGCTCTAAATTTTAAATTACAGTGTGTCATCTGTTTTATAGCGTTAATAGAATTATCTTCTAATTTTTGGTACGATTTTTTCATATAAATATAAAAATATTCGATTATAAAAATCTCGCACAAAAGTAATACTTAAACTCCATTTTATTAATGCCGAATGCGTGTTAATTATTAATTTATAATGATTCTAAATAAACTGATCATACAATTAAAATTATATATTATACCTTTGTAATCTATATGATAAATATGATGATAAAATTTTCACAAAACATAAAGTTGTGTATTGTTTTTGTAACCTTGCTTTGCAGCACTAAAATGGCATCTCAAGACGCTAATGTTACAATTAATCAAGATCCAATACTTAGCAATTTACTTGCTTTAAAAAAAGAAGTAAACAAAACAAAACCTGGCTACACTATTCGTGTGTTTAGAGGGCAGCGCAATGAGGCAGAAACAGCCTTATCTGCTTATAAAAATGATTTTCCTGAATGGTACTTTAAGCTTAAACAAGCTTATCCTTCTTACGAAATTTTGCTAGGCAATTTTGCAACACGACTTGAAACCGAACGTGCTTTAATTGCTTTAAAGAAGAAGTGCTCTATAGTTTTTAAGTCTAGAAAGCGTTTAAGGAACATGTGTTTACAATCGTTTATAGGAAGTAAGTCAAAATCGTAATTTTGTTTTGGCTAGGGTATACCAATTATTACTAGCCTTTCTTTTTAATCCAATGTGCTGGATTTTGTGTTTTTCCGTCTCTATACACTAAAAAACTTAAAATAGCTTCGCCAGAAGCGCGGTTTGTTAACACCTCGCCTATTTCTTGTCCTGTGTGTACTAAATCTCCTTTTTTAACGTAGATTTCTGATAGGTTTTTGTAAACGGTATAGAAATTACCATGTTTAATTAATATTGTGTTATTACCGTTTTTAGGAACAATAATACTATGTACAGCTCCATTAAATATGGCGTTTACTTTTTCGCCTCTATTGGTAACAATTCTAATTCCATTACTTTGTATAGGGATATTTTTATTTATAGGTGAGGGTTGGGTGCCGTAACGTACTTTTATAATCCCTCGCTTTACGGGCCATGGTAATTTTCCTTTATTGTAACTAAAATCGCTAGATAATGCGCGTTCCGTAGGGGTTAATGCAAAGGTGGTTTCCTTTGAAGATTTTCCTGCTTTTTTGTTAGACGCTGCTATTGCGGTTTTAATAATATTGTCGATTTCTTTATCCAGTGCGTCTCGTTGCTCTTGTTTCGTTTTTATTTTAGCATTATAGGTTTCTAAGTTTTTGTTAATACTTGCTATTAACTGCTCTTGTTGTTTTAAGGCTGTATTTAAGTCTTGTTTTGCGATACGATTTTCGTCTATTAATTTTGTTTTGTTTTGACGTTGTTTCACTAAGGTTTTATTAAAATCTTGCAATGCTAAGGTTTCTTTTTTTATGCGTTGTCCTTGCTGCTGTTTGTAAGTCGCATATTGTTTAATATATTGTAAACGCTTGTAGGCTTGTTTAAAATTTGATGAAGACAGCAAAAACATAATTTTACTTTGATCTGATTTACTTTTATACGATTTTACAATCATTTTTGCATAATCGTCTTTAAGGCGTTGCAGCTTTGCTTTTAGGGTAGAGATTGTTTTAACATTCGTGTTAATCTCGTTGGTTAGTAAGTTTGTTTGTTGGTTGGTGATACGTATTAAGTTTTGAAGCGTTAATACTTTATAATTCATATTCTCGATTGCCGTGAGCACCGATTTTTCTTTTGCTTTACTTTGAGATATTAGTTTTGAAAAAGCTGTAATTTCTTTCTGAATTTCTTGTCGCTCTGCTTCTAGCTGCTTTTGTTTTTCACTATTTTGTCCTTGCAAAACTGTACTAAAACTTAATGCAACAAAAAGCAATAAGGTGTTATATATAAATTTATGAGGCATCATTCTATAACAATTTCTTCAAAGCCTGAAGGAATTTTAAACGGGAAACGTAAATCTTCGTTTAAAGTAACTGATTTTAATTGCATTTGTATGCTTAGGGCATCTTCACCTTCAGAAGCAGTAATTGTAATGTCTTTAGGGAAATACTGCTGTTCTATTTGTTGGTAAGCATCATACTTTATTTCTAATAAACGATTTTCTTTAGCCTGTTGTATTTGTGTTGCTGCCATCTTAAAATGATTGGGGTGAATTAGTAGCAATAGCTCAAATAATTTAGATTGTTTTTTGGGTTGTAAGCTATAGGCATTGTTTAGTACAGAGGTGGTATATTTATTGCCGCTTAAGTTATAAATTGCATCTCCTAATAGTAGATTTTGAAGTTTGGTGTAATCTAACTCTGTTCCTAAAAATTTACTAATTAGCGAGAAATCTCCATCAAAATATTGATTTGGAAATCTTTTATAAAAGCCTACGCGTGTTGGTGTAATTTTTGCCCTAGCAACAGTGGCTCCAAATACGGCAGCATTTAGCCAAATAACCTTATCTTTTTGTAACCGCAAACTCACTGTATAACCAAGGTCTTGCGTTTTGTCTTTATAATCTATTTTAATTTTAGATTGTAGCGTTTTAAAATTCGCTTTTGCGGCTTCATGTGTTTTTATAATTTGCTTCGCAGAAAGTTTAGTATTCAACTTATTCGCGGTAACAGCTCTGTTTTTGGATTTACAACCCGTTATTAATACAAATAACACAATGCAACTTATTCTAATTATCTTCATTATTGCTATTTTTTGAGTAGCTGTCTTGCTTTTTTATTAAACAATTCTGCTTTGTTAGTGTTATTTATGTTGCTGTATGCAAGACTTAATTGTTTGTAAAAATCAATTTGCATGGCTTGATTGTCTATAATATAATCTACTCCCTCTTCTAATATTGCTATGGCATCGTTATGTCGTTTTAGTTTATTGAGTGCAATACCGTTTAGTAAATAAACAATGGGTTGTGAGGGGTAACTTTCTAAAACCTCTTGAGACAAACTTATCGTCTTATCGTATTGTTCTAGGTGTATTTGTAAAGATAATATTTGTTTAATAACATCAAAGTTTGAATTGTCTTTTTTGTAGGCTAATTCGTAGTTTTTAAGAGCCGTTATGCTGTCTCTTTTTTGCAAATAGTACTGTCCTAATTCGGCATTAGATTTTCCTGTATTATCACTTATAACACTTGTAGTTACTTCCAGTAAGTCTTTTTCGTATTGTGGGTTTTGTTTTACAAAGCGTACAAAATCGTTAAGTACCTTAGCTTTTGCATCTGGTTTTATGCTCGTGCTTTTCATTACAATTTTCATAGAGCTAATAGCGTCGTTGGGTTTGGCGTCATTTAAGTAAAATTTGTATAATGCTAGGTGTACTAAATGTGATGTTGGTTGTTCTGCAAGAAGTTGCTTTGCTGTTGTGTAGGCTTGCTCTGTTTTGCCTTGGTCGCTATATCTATAAATTAAATTTAAGTAGTTAGCCTCGTTGCTAGGATTGTTTTTAATACGTGCTTTTAGGTTTGCAATTCGGTCGCCATCTGCTCCTGTTGCCTTGTAAATTTCGTTTCGCATGGCGTCTCTAATTTTTGATGTACCAATGGTTTTGTCAAGTTCATCTAGCATTGTTAATGCCTCTTTATAATTTCTATTTTTAAGATGCAAAGAGGCTAAGTCTTCTTTGTAATCGGTATGAAATTGTACTAATTGCTTCACAGTCTTCAAGGCGTTATCATAATCTTTTAGTTTGTAATACACATCATATAGCGCATCGAGATACCAGCGGTTATTAGGCTGTTTGCTAAGAGCTGTTTTTAGGTAGTCTTCGGCTTGTTTAAGTTTATTAAGCGCCTTGTAGTTTTTGGCGAGTTCATAATATACTACAGACTCCGACGTATTGAGCTCTAAACATTTTAAAAATGCTTGATTAGACCGTTCGTAGTTTTCTATTCCGCGTTGTTTTAAGGCCTCAAAAAAATGTTCTTGATACGCGTCCGTAATATCTCCCAAATCATCATTTGGAGTTTTATTAAAACCTTGCGTTTGGGGTGGGTTTTGTGCAAAATGCCATTGTGGTATTAGGCATACTACTAAAATAAAAAGGCTAATGTATTTGCTTTTACTCATTGATTCTAAAAAAATTCAATTTACTTATTTAATCTCTAAATAACGTTTTGTTATACTATTTTTAACAATCTCCCAAAGGTATTGCTTAATTACACCAATTATGAGTCAAAATAAGCTATATCATTCGTTTCTATTGCGTCTATATATCAATATATTTCAAATTATTTATAGCTCATTTTAAACAACAATTGGTATTATTTTAGGCCTGTACTACCAAAACCATCACTGCCTCTTGTTGTTTCGGAGAGTACACTGACTTCTTCCCATTTTGCTCTCTCGTGCTTTGCGACAACTAATTGTGCAATACGTTCTCCGTTATTGATTGTAAAAGGGTGGTTAGACATATTGACTAAAATAACACCAATTTCCCCTCTATAATCGGCATCTATTGTCCCGGGTGAATTTAATACTGTAACGCCATGTTTTGCCGCCAAACCACTTCTAGGGCGTACTTGTGCTTCTACTCCTATTGGTAATTCTATAAACAAGCCCGTTTTTACAATACTACGCTCTAGGGGTGCTAAAGTAAGTTTATCGCTAATATTTGCTCTCAAGTCCATCCCTGCAGAAGCTATGGTTTCATAACTTGGCAATGGATGTTTAGAATTGTTAATTATTTTAATTTTCATTTTTACTGGTTTATTAAGTCATGTCAGCTATATTGGTTTCGACCATGAGTAATTGTGCGTTTTAAGGCTTAACTCTACAAGCGTTCTGCATATTAGAAATTTTAATTCGTAAACCAGATGTTTAACGAATTTAATTCCGCTTTCGAAATTTCTTGAAATTCATTTTTTTCTACTAATACCAATTATCCATTTTTGAGTGTATCTTTAATTTTTACTGTATATCTCGAATCGGTATTGTTTATCTTCATCGTTTCAATTTTTTTAATGTTATACAACGTTAGGATTTAGATTTAAACCATTGTTGCAATTCTTTTTTCTCTAAGAGATAAACCATAGTTACAAATATTAACAAAAGTATAGAGCCTATTATTATATTTTTATTGAAGTTATAATACGACACAAACGAAAATAGTGTTGCAACAGCAAGGTACATACTAATCTTATTAATATCGTATGGTACGGGATAGTGTTTTTTTCCTAATAAAAAAGACACAAGCATCATACAACCATACGCCAAAAGCGTTGCATAGGCACATGCCATAAATCCTAATTTTGGGATAAATATGATATTAAAACTTATTGTAATTACAGCACCTATAATAGAAATATACATCCCAAATTTTGTTTTGTCTGTTAGCTTATACCAAACAGAAAGGTTGTGGTAAATTCCTAAAAACAAGTTTGCTAATACTATAATTGGAACAATGTCTAGAGCTAGCATATAACTCTCATTTTGTATAAATTTTGAACTAAGGAGGTTTATATAAACAGTAATAATCATTAAACCCAAAGCGCCAACAATAGTAAAATACTTTAGTATGATAGCATAGGTTTGTTTTGCATCTTTTTGTTCAGAATAATTAAAAAAAAAGGGTTCTGCTCCCATGCGAAACGCTTGGATAAAAAGGGTCATAAACGCTGCTAGTTTGTAACAAGCACTATAGGCGCCATTAATGTATTTGCCCTCATAATTTGGCAATAACCACTTGTCTAGATTTTCGTTAATTACAAAAGCCAAACCAGCAACCATAATAGGGAGTCCGTAACCTAATAGTTTTTTAAAGAGTCCTAAATCAAATTGTAATTTTACCTTAAGAATATATGGTAATACCATAATTAATATAACACTACTTGCGATAAGGTTAGCCACAAAAACATACATTATGGGGCTGCTAACCCTAATTTGGGCTTGAAGCCAATGCCAACTGTATGTTTTGGATAATAGTAGTATATTTAAAGTGAGTACAATTAAAACATTACAGAGTCTTAACAATCCAAATTTTATAGGTTTTCCTGTTACTCTAAGGTATGCAAAAGGAATAACGACCATTGTATCTATAAGAGTTATTGCAACTAGGATGTTGTAAAAGTTAGTGTTAATCCTAAATAACTGTGCAATATTTTGATTGAACACAAACAAAATAACACCAAACATAAGGCTGCTTACACTTATACTTATTAAAGCAGTAGAAATGACTTTGTTTTTTTCTTTGTGTCTACTAAAAAACCTAAAAAAAGATGTTTCTAGACCATAAGTAAGAATCACATTAAAAAAAGCTGCTACAATATAAAATTCTGTATTTTCTGAATAACTCTCGTTTTCAAACACATACGTATACAAAGGCACTAAAAACAAACTAATAAGTCGTGGCAAAACAGTGCCTAATCCATAAATAGCGGTGTCCTTAAAAAATAGTTTTAAAGTATTCAAACCATAACGCGATACATTAGTACTTAACGATTATTATTAAAGTTTCTTTGGTTTTGAGGTGGTGCGCTTAAATTGTATTGTTTTTCTTTTTGAAGAACATTTTTAATTTTAAAATATTTTGTTTTGTTATTCTCTTTATAACTCACAACACATTCTGAATCTTTAAGTGTAAAAGGGAATGCCTCGTCCTTGGGTGTTATTACTTTATCTTCTTTTGACTCTGTTCCTAAGGCAAGGTGTTTTAACTGGTTTTCTCCACTACTATAACGCCCTATATATAACCCCTCTCTAGTTTCTAAAGAAGCTACTTTACCTCTAAAATAAACTTGTTCTAACTTTACAGAGGTATCTGTTGTAGGAATAAAGATATTTAGTCCAGCTCCACCGCCTTTCACACCAGCAACCCAACTTTGGCAATATACGTCGCCTAGGCTTATTGGGGCTTTGCTTTGTAAGGCTTTTGCAGTAGAACATCTTAAAAAACTCATAGTCAAAATTAGTATCGCTATGCAACTAAATGCTTGTTTTAATTTTCTCATTATTTTCTTTTTTGTTTATCAAAGATAAATAAACAACAATTATTCCATAAAAAAAAAGACTTACTGCTAGTAAATCTTTTTTGTGTATTATATTGTCGGTAAACAGTTTTCGGTTTAACGCTTCTACTACTCTTTTAAACATTTGGCTATCGCCTAATTGTTTAACGCTTCCGCTATTTTAAACATTTGGCTATCGCCTAATTGTTTAACGCTTCCGCTATTTTAAACATTTGGCTATCGCCTAATTGTTTAACGCTTCTGCTATTTTAAACATTTGGCTATCGCCTAATTGTTTAACGCTTCTGCTATTTTAAACATTTGGCTATCGCCTAATTGTTTAACGCTTCCGCTATTTTAAACATTTGGCTATCGCCTAATTGTTTAACGCTTCCGCTCCACCAACAATTTCTAAAATTTCGTTAGTGATGGCAGCCTGCCTTGCTTTGTTGTAGGTTAACTTTAATTGGTCTCTAAGCTCTTGTGCATTATCTGTTGCCTTGTGCATTGCTGTCATACGTGCACCATGCTCACTTGCAAAACTGTCTCTTACGCCTTTATATAGTTGTGTCTTGAGCGACTTAGGGATTAATTGTTCTACAATTTCTAACTTTGATGGCTCAAAAATATAATCGGCATTAGTATTGGCTTCGTCTACAACAGGAACTATTGGCAAAAATTGTTCTGTAATAATTTCTTGAGTTGCTGCATTTTTAAATTTATTGTAAACAATTTCAATCTTATCAACATCTCCGTCAATAAATTTACGCATAAGTAATTCAGCAATTTCAGCAACGTTATCAAAGGTTAAGTCATCAAAAACATCACTTTTATTAGCAATAACAATATTCTGTTTACTAAACGCATCATTAGCTTTTTTGCCTATTGCTAAAACGGACACGTTTTGCTTTGCGTAAACAGTATTAATAAGATGTTGTGTTTGCTTAATGATATTTGAATTAAATGCACCACATAAACCTCTATTAGAGGTAATTGCTACAACTAGTACTGTATTAACCTCACGTTGTACAGCAAATTTGCTTCCAGCATCTTCGTTTAACGTTGCGCTTAAACTTTGTAAAAGTTCTGTTAGTTTATTCGCATAAGGACGCATTGCCGTTATGGCATCTTGTGCTTTCTTTAACTTTGCTGCAGACACCATTTTCATGGCACTGGTAATTTGCATTGTTGAAGATACCGATGTTATTCTGTTACGTATTTCTTTTAAGTTTGCCATAATTATGAGTTATGAGTGTTGTATGCCTAATCAATATTTTTATAAGATTTGCACTTTACACTTATTCTTCATTTTTTAGTACTGCTAAAGATGTTTTTTTAAACTTCTTATATAATCGTTTTACTGTAATTGTGCCTGTTGTTATCGTATTTTACGACACGTATTTTGCAGATAAATCTTTACACACCGATACTAATGTGTCGGTAACTTCATCGGTTAATTTTCCTGCTTTTAGGGTATCCAAAACCTCTCTGTGCTTAGCGTTCAAGAATGCTATAAAATCACTTTCAAATTCTTTTATTTTATTTACAGGAACGTTTTTCAATAGATTTTTTGATCCTGCATAGATAATTGCAATTTGATCTTCTACCGTAAAAGGGTCGTTTTGGGCTTGTTTTAAAATCTCTACGTTACGCTTTCCTTTTTCAATAACGTTTAGGGTTACTGCATCTAGGTCTGATCCAAACTTAGCAAAGGCTTCTAACTCTCTATATTGCGCTTGGTCTAGTTTTAATGTTCCCGATACTTTTTTCATAGATTTAATTTGCGCATTACCACCAACACGAGACACCGAAATCCCTACGTTAATTGCTGGACGTACGCCAGAGTTAAATAAATCTCCGTCTAAGAAAATTTGACCGTCTGTAATAGAAATTACGTTTGTAGGGATATATGCCGAAACGTCTCCTGCTTGAGTTTCTATAATTGGTAGAGCGGTTAGAGATCCACCTCCTTTTACTATAGGCTTTAATACCTCAGGGAGGTCATTCATTTCTTTTGCAATAGCGTCGTTGTTAATGATTTTTGCAGAACGCTCTAATAATCTTGAGTGTAAGTAAAACACATCTCCAGGGTAGGCCTCACGTCCTGGTGGGCGACGTAGTAGTAAGGACACTTCACGATAAGCAACGGCTTGCTTTGATAAGTCGTCGAATACAATAAGTGCTGGCCTTCCTGTGTCTCTAAAATATTCTCCAATAGAAGCGCCTGTCATTGGTGCATATACTTGCATCGCGGCAGGGTCTGATGCATTTGCGGCAACTATGGTTGTATATGCTAAAGCACCTTTTTCTTCGAGTGTTTTTGATATAAGTGCTACTGTAGATGCTTTTTGTCCTACGGCAACATATATACAATACACAGGTTCTCCTGCATCGTAAAATTCTTTTTGATTTAAGATAGCGTCAATACAAACGGCTGTTTTTCCTGTTTGTCTATCGCCAATAACCAGCTCACGCTGTCCTCTACCTACAGGAATCATTGCGTCTATAGCTTTTATCCCTGTTTGCAACGGTTCTGTTACTGGCTCTCTATAGATTACCCCTGGGGCTTTACGCTCTAAGGGCATTTGGTAAGTATCGCCTGTAATAGGCCCTTTTCCGTCTATAGGGTTTCCTAGGGTATCTACAACACGACCAACAATTCCTTCACCTACATTAATAGATGCGATACGATTGGTACGCTTTACGGTAGAACCTTCTTTTACGCCTATAGAGGTCCCTAGGAGTACAATACCTACGTTATCTTCTTCAAGGTTAAGTACAATACCTTCTAAGCCACCTTCAAACTCTACTAATTCGCCATATTGAGCGTTAGTTAGTCCGTAAGCACGTATAATACCATCTCCTACAGTTAATACTGTTCCTACTTCGTCTAGTGATGCGGATGCTTCAAAGTCTGCAAGTTGTTGTTTTAAGATTGCTGATATCTCAGCTGGTTTTACTTCTGCCATCGTATTTTTAATTTAATGTAAATTCTCTTTTAAGATTTTTTAGTTTGTGAGATATACTAGCATTGTATTGCTTATCTCCCACACGTAAAATGAAACCACCTAAAATGCTTTCGTCTATATTATTTTCAATACTTACTGTTTTATCTGTAAGTGTTTTTATTTTTGCTAGTACTTTAGTTTTCAACTCCTCCGTTAGTGGTGTTGCTGTGGTTACTATAGCGGTTTGTTGCTGGTTAAGTTCGTTGTATAACAGGTTATAGTTTAGAGCAACTTTGTGTAGTACATTTAAGCGTTTATTTGCCATTAGCACATCGAGTAAGCCTACTGTTGCTGTGTTTAGATTAGAAAATACTGCTAGTAATGCGGTTTTTTTTGCTTCGGCTTTTATTACAGGGTTGTTAAGCACATTGTCTAACTGGGGATGCGCTTCAATGGTACTTGCAATTAGCTGCATATCGCTATTTACAAGGTCTGTTGTATTTTGATCTTTTGCTAGATTTAAAATTGCTTTGGCGTAACGTATTGCTGCTCTACTCATTGTGTGCTTAGTTTAAAGTCGCTTCTCCCAACATTGTTTCTACAAGTTTTACTTGCTTATCTTTGTTAGATAGTTCATCACGAACTACTTTTTCTGCAATTTCAATCGATAAATTGGCAACTTGCCCTTTTAACTCTGCTATAGCAGTTTGTCGTTCTGTTTGTATGCTTGCTTGTGCTTGTGCTATAAGTTTTCCTGCTTCTTGTTTTGCTTCTTCTTTAGCCTCTTCAATCATCTTGTTTTTCATATCGCGAGCTTCTTTAAGCATTGCATCGCGTTCTGCACGAGCTTCTTTTAATAATTTTTTATTGTCTGCTTGAAGGTTTTCCATTTCCATTTTTGCTTTATCGGCAGCTTCCAAAGCATTTTTTATCCCTTCTTCTCTACTGTTAACGGCATTTAATATGGGTTTCCAAGCAAATTTGTTTAATAAAAATACGAGTAGTACAAATAATACGGTTTGTATTATAAATAAACCAAGTGAAAATTCTCCTAGTAATTTTTCCATGTTATAATGATAATGTTAATTTGTTTTTAATTTTTAAAGTAAAGTTGCAACCAACCGTTACAACTTTACTTTTTTAGTCTTGTTATACTGCAAATAATGCAGCAAATCCAATACCTTCAATCAAAGCGGCTGCAATAAGCATAGCAGTTTGAATCTTTCCTGAGGCTTCTGGCTGGCGAGCGATAGCTTCCATTGCTGAGCCACCAATTTTACCAATTCCAAATCCTACACCGATTACTACTAGACCTGCGCCTACCATTACTGGGATTTCCATAATATATATATTTAAAAATTAAACATTCAAAATTAAACTTTCTATTGCCTTAGAGTTATTACTATATGTTGTATTAGTGTGCTTCTTCATGATGATGCTCTTCTGATGCCATACCAAAATATAGTGCTGCTAGCATTGTAAAAATATAGGCTTGTAATAGCGCTACTAAAACTTCTATTAGTGAAATTGCAAAGGATAATAAAAACGATAAACTACTACCAATAATACTATTAAACAAATACATTAAGGCAATAAGGCTCATTAATACAATATGACCTGCTTGCATATTTGCATACAAACGTATTAGTAATGAAAAAGGTTTTATAAATATTCCTAACAATTCGATAGGTGCTAATACAATTCTCATTAAATAAGGGACTCCTGGCATCCAAAAAATATGCTGCCAATAGTCTTTTTTTGCGGTAAAGGTTGTGATTAAAAAGGTGAGTAAGGCCAACGAAAATGTAATTGCGATATTCCCTGTTACATTAACACCTAGCGGGGTTAGGCCAAAAATATTTAGAAACCATACAAAGAAAAATACGGTTAGTAAAAAACTCATGTATTTTTTGTAATGTTTTTCTCCAATATTAGGAATCGCAACATCATCTCTAATATAAAGTATTATGGGCTCAAAAAAGCGTCCTAAACCACTTGCAATACCGTTGTTTTTTCCATAAGATTTACCTAAGCCTCTAAACAAAAGAAGCATTAATATCCCTGTTACAATAATCATAAACACGCTTTTGGTTATTGATAGGTCTAGAGGTTTAACATTTGTAGGGTGATGATGATCGTCGTAAGTTATTGTTCCAGCAGCATCGGTTTTATACACCATACTGTGTTCAATTTTATAAAAATTACCATTATGCTCAGCAACAGCTTCTTCGTGATGAAATTTTGAGGATGAAAATATTTTTAATCCATTATCCCAAAGAATAACTGGTAGCGGAAAACCTATGTGCCCCTTTTCGCCATTTGCTTTGGTATAGCTAAACAAGGTAAAGTCGTGCGTATCTTTTAAGTGATGATTAATATATTGTTTTCGCTCTTCTGCTTTGTCTATTGTTGCATCATCATGTGTATTATCAGCAGATTTTGTATCATGATGCTGCCCAAAAGAAACAAAGGTAATAAGCAGTAATACTAATGTTATTGGCTTTAAAGATAGTTTTGTTTGCATATCACTCTAAATAATAGTGGCTTAAAAATCGCTGCAAAGGTAGGTTAATATCTCAAAATGCAAAACTATTTTAGTTTTTATTTTTATTCACATTTTAAAAGGAATTACTCTGCTTTATTAAGCCATCTGGAAAGGCTATATGTTTCGACTAATAAGCACCATAGATAGGGTACAAAAAATGCTAAAAACTCTAAACGGTTTACCTCGCTATCTGCCTTATATATTGGACTGAAAACCACAAAAAATACAACAAACTTTAAGGCACTGCCTGCTAAGAACAAAAAACCGAGTTGATCTTCATATCGTTTTTTTAACAAATAAAGCCCTGTAAATATGAGCAATGCCAAAGCAGCATTAATGATGTAAGAGAGCACAATGCTATTAGCAAAGGGTTCGCGCGTAGTTAGGTTAAGCACAAAAATGTGAATGCAAAATACAAGCCCTAGGCTTACAATTAGTTTTAGGTAAAAAGCTTGTAGTATCTTGTTCATTTGTGTTGTGTATAGCGTTATAATTTATGAGCTAAATTAGGAGGTTTTAGTTTGCGTCAAATTTAATCCTTTTTCTTAAGGCTTGTTATTTATTTTTTAATCTTTGAGAGCTCTAGTCGTATATCCCTATCTGTGTTTACGTCAATTCGTATTTAAAATGAGCTATAACTAATTTGGAATATAATGTGTTTAGATGGCATAAAAATGAATGATATGTTTATTTTGAGTCATAATTGGTATTAGCACTTCGGAACGTAAACGTCTATTTGTGATGCTATTTTGCTTAGTAAAATACTATTGTTTTTAGCAAGTTATATTATTGTAGTTTTTGCTGTATTAAGGTTATTAGTGCTTCTGTAGTATTTATGCTACTTAGCTTAGAAGTACTTATGAATATGCTTAGGTCATCGTTAGTTTTGCACAAAATAACCGGAAATGTATACGTTGCATTGGGGTAGGTACGCAAAAACTCATCGGTATGGTAAAACGTCATGCTAATTTGGCTCTTGTTTTTAAACGTTTTCCATAATTTATTTTCGGAAAAAGTATTGTGTGTTAGTGTACATAATTGACAGGGGTAAGTTCTAGGGCTAAACATTTTATGAACACTATCAAGTAAGGCGTTTGTTACTCCAGATTTTGCTTTGTATATAAATAGTAGAGATGCCATATCCTTTTGTTCGGTATTTACAAATTAACCTAACAACTACAAATTGAGAGTCGTCATCTTAAAAGCAATCTAGTCTCTTAGCAAAACGCTTAGTGTTTTTTGAATTTATACTTTTTAAACTTTTTACCGCTACTTGCACACCACATTACCTAGAAAGCCTACCTGCCATAATTAGGGCATTATAGGCATTAATGATACGTCCTGACCTTGATAAATCTGAAAATTTAATTGTAGGTAATTGCTCTGCTTCATCGGTTTTAGGTCGTTTAACCAA
>CALLUG010000038.1 GCA_938011315.1 uncultured Flavobacteriaceae bacterium | reverse complement strand
CATAGAAGTCTTGGTAATTTCTTAACCAATTTAATCTCTGGACTTATTGCATACTGCTTCTTACCTAAAAAACCATCAATTAAATTTCAATCACAAAATACTAACCAAATTTGCCTGTTTTAATAATCGAACTCAGGTTATAATAAAGATTACACGAACCACAATGTTATTGTTTTTTGAACTTTTTATGTTATAAATTATCGGTATTGGATTGGAGGATTCGTTATGTTACGTCTTATATAATTAAAAAAATGGCAGCATTTCGCCCACATTATTATTTGTATTAAAGATATCAATTTTCATGAACCTTAGCTTCGACATCGAAACAAGACGGTTACTAACAAATTCATATTGATGTATTGGCTAGTGTTTCTATCTCACACTACAACTCAGGTTGTTCTATTATCATCATTGTGGCTAATACTTTTGTAGGGATACTGAAAACATAGGGGGTCTAATTAAACGTTGGCGAGTTAATATAAGAGGATATTAAATTCAAAGCTTAGTTTTCTTCTTCATGTGTAACTAAAAATTTTGCTAAGGCTTCTGCAATTTTCCTATTGTTTGATAGCCTTGGAATTTTATTTTGCCCCCCTAATTTCCCTATCGATTTCATATATTGCCTAAAACCGTCTTTTTTTACTACACTTATTTTTAGGGGTTGTAGCACTTTGCCTTCAATTAAATCAAAGTAATAACTATTTTGTTTTTGTAGCGATTGGTCTATTGCATGTTGTAGTGCTACGTTATTTTTTGGTGGGGTTTCAAATTCTATAAACCATTCGTGGTATGGTAGTTCGTTTTGGGTGTTTATTTTTGGAGCTACAGTAAACTCTGTAACGGCAATATTTTTTCCTTCTGTAGCCTCTTGCAGTGCTTGTTCTACTTCTTTTCCTATAACGTGTTCTCCAAAAGCAGATATAAAATGTTTAATGCGCCCCGATACAATAACTCGATAGGGTTTAAGCGATGTAAACTCTACAGTATCGCCAATATTGTAAGCCCATAGCCCTGCAGTGGTAGAAACAATTATAACATAGTTAACGCCAAGCTCTACGGATTCTATACCAATTCGTTTTGGTTGTTCTGCAAAAAAATCGTCTGCTTTTATAAACTCGTAAAAAATACCAGAGTTTAGCTGCAATAGCATTCCCTTTTCATTTTGTTTGTCTTGAAATGCAAAAAAGCCTTCACTGGCTGGATATAGCTCAATGCTATCTACTTTTCTGCCAATTAAGGTTTCAAATTTGTTTCGGTAAGGTTCAAAATTAACACCTCCAAAAATGAATAGCTTAAAGTTTTTGAATATAGTGCCTATGGGTTGGTTGCTCTGTTTTTGTAATTTTTCAAAATACATTTGTACCCACGAGGGAATCCCTCCAATAACCGTCATATTTTGATTATGTGTTTCGTTTACAATAGCGTTAACTTTTGTGTCCCAGTCTTCAATACAGTTGGTATCCCAACTTGGCATTCGGTTTTTTTGAAGGTATTTTGGAATATAATGTGCAACAATACCCGATAGGCGTCCTAGCTTAATTCCATTTTTAGTTTGTAGTACGGGGCTTCCTTGCAAAAAAATCATTTTGCCGTTTACAAAATCGATATTTCCAGTTTCTTTAATGTATAGTAAAATGGCGTTTCTAGCAGCGTTTGTGTGGCTAGAAATACTGTCTTTAGTAATAGGAATGTATTTGGACCCAGAGGTGGTGCCGGAGGTTTTGGCAAAGTATAATGGCTTTCCTTTCCATAGTATATTGGGTTCGCCAGCCACAACACGATCAATGTAGTGCCGTATGCCTTCATAATCTCTAACGGGAACTTGCGTAACAAAATCGCTATAAGATTTTATTGTTGAAAACTTATGGTCTTGCCCAAACTTAGTGTGTTGGGCTTTTGCGATTAAATAGTTTAGGACGTTTTGTTGTGTTGTAATGGGATTATTTGCCCATTTATTAATTTTTTTAGCAATATAATTTGCAAAGGGTTTTGCTAATATTGTTTTTAAGGTCATGTTGAGGGGTTTAGCCTTTTTTTGGGTTATTCAAAATCAATAAAATTAGTTGGGTTTACTGGGTAGCCATTGTTCCAAAGTTCAAAATGCAAGTGTGGTCCAGTGGTTAGCTCTCCCGTGTTGCCCGATATAGCAATAACCTCACCAGCACTAACTAAGTCGCCTTGTGTTTTTGTTAGCGATGCGTTGTGTTTGTAAACAGAAATTAGTCCGTTGCCATGGTCTAAAACAACGGTATGGCCTGTTTGGCTAGTCCATTCGGCCAATACAATAGTGCCATCTGCTGCGGCCTTTACAGGCGTGTCTTTGGCAACAACAATATCTACTGCGTAATGTTTGTTTTTTGTATTATAGTTTTCGCTAATAGTCCCGTTTACGGGGGCGTATAATACAAAATTAACATTGGAAGTTGCAGATTCAAATAGATTGTACTTATCTTCTTTATCTACTTTTTCTCTTAAAATTGAATCTTCTTTTGAAGGGTTTAAGTTGATTTCGCTTAGGTCTAATTGTGCGGCTTTAATTATAGAGTCTTTATTAAATGTAACGGTTTTAATATCGCCCTTTAGCACACGACTAATAGATTCGTAATATTGTTGATTTAGGCTAATAACGTTTTGTAAGGAATCTGTTTTATAACTGAGTTCTGTTGCTTTTTTCTTTAATGCAGTAGAGGAGTAACCAGGAATGTACTCTCTTAGTCCTGTAAATGCAATAAGGAGTATGGTTAACATAATAAGCACAATTGCAGATAGCGATATACTAACAAACACATTTAGGCGAGTTAGTTTTATTGCAAAGCGTTCTTCAAAAGTATCTTCGTTTAAAATAACCAAGCGGTACTTGTGAAGTAACTTTTGTTTGAGTTTGTCTTTATTTTTTATGTTATTTAACATTCTTAAAACAAAACTAAATAAAAAATAGCAGTAACGTTTAGCTTTGTACTAAAGTTTATCGTTAAATATTTTTTTTCAAGTTTAATTAGTAACTTTGTGCCTTAAAATGATATCATGATAAGTTTATATTTTTTAGCTCCAAGCCCTATACAAATAACGTTAATTATACTTGTTGTCCTTTTATTATTTGGAGGAAAAAAAATTCCAGAATTAATGAAAGGCCTTGGGAGCGGTATTAAAGAATTTAAGGATGCTAGTAAGGAGGACGAAACTAGCACAGAGGATCGCAAATAAGTCAAATTTACGTTTTAGTAAAAGCACTATGGTGTTTTTGTTGTTAACTTCCCTAA
Organism: uncultured Flavobacteriaceae bacterium; assembly: GCA_938011315.1. Lineage (GTDB taxonomy): Bacteria > Bacteroidota > Bacteroidia > Flavobacteriales > Flavobacteriaceae > AU392. The sequence goes on along the minus strand of CALLUG010000038.1, from coordinate 23,207 downwards.
ATTAATTAGTTTTAAACGATACTACTTTTACTTAATGTTGATTTTTTAATCTTTTAGCTAAGCATAGCTTAAAAGTACTGTTTACTAAAAAAACACCGTAAGTAAAGAACTTTATTTTCAACATTAGTTAATCTGTATCGATTTTATAATCGATTCAAGTTCGAACACAAAATCTCTTTTTAGTACAGATGGCGCAAACACAAAGCCTTCTAAGACTAGCAGTCTATTATTAGGGGCATCTTCTATAACGTAGTTTATAAATGGTCCGGACATAAAGGCGTTTTTTACAATCCACGTACTTTTTGTTTCTATTGTAGGTTTATTGTCTAAAATTGTATTTCCAATAAAAGGCCAGTAGTTATCGTCGGTTAGCATATAATCGCCTTCGGAAGGTCCTGGGATGTGTAGTTTGCTTATGGAGTCGCGCATTGCTATGATGTTATTGATGGCTTCATCGCCTTTGGAAATACTATGTAATGGCATTTCATAAAGCACAAGGTTGAGTGTTCCTGTTTCAATGTCTCTTCTAATCCAGAAAAAAGTATCTTCTTCTTTAGCAATTCGGTATGCCGATGGAAATTCAATACGAATTCCTAGTTTTGCTTCAATATTATTCTGTTTGTGAAGCGATTTTTTAGTGCGCCTTTGGCGTTCTATAACTTCTTGATTTTTAAAGGTCGAAATAATTTTTAGTTTGTTAGCGTATAGTTGTGTTATAATATCCTTATTGGTTTTACCACTAATAACAATCATTTTTTGTGGTTTGGCGTAAGGGTTATCATAAATTTTAATAGCTGTTTCTTTGGTTTTATCTTTTTCAATTTTTAATACGGCTCTACTGTTTCTAGCAAAACCTGTAAACACATTAGTCGGCAGTTGTTTCATAGAAAACGAAGGTTCATCTTGAGGGAGTCCATATACAGCTTCGCCAATGGAGTCGCGAATGGCTTTCCCGATACGACCTTCCCAAAGGTCGTTGTCAAGAATAACCGATAGGTGATTTATTCTTCCAGACGATGCAGGGACTAAACGTTCTGTATTAGGCTCACCACAAGCTGTGAGTGCAATACAACAGAGTATGAATAGAGTTTTTGTTTTATGCGCTATCATTATATTCATTTTTTTGTAACTAAAACTATGTATTAATTTGTACCGCTAATACCGTTCCAAATTTTAATTTATGATAATAATTGGTGTTATTTAGGGTCTTCTTGGAAAAATAGTTAGGCGTTGTCCTATTTTTAGTTTCGTACTCCTTAGTTTATTCCAACGTTTTATTTGACTTACTTTAACGCCGTATCGCTGTGCAATTTTACCTAGGTAATCGCCAGATTTTACAGTGTATCGCAATCTAGACGTTACTGCTGTAAATTTTGGTAAAGGTTGTTCTCTTTGTTGTATTTCTGCTTTAGCTAAGGCGTAAATTTTTTCTTCATTGGCTACAAAAACACCTATTTTGTGTATTGGTAGCCGTAGGGTATAGCGTTCTTTTTTTATAAAAGGAATAATACCTAACTTGTATGAGGGGTTTAAAAACTGAAGCTCTTTTAAGGGGGTGTCAATTAGTCTAGACACCTGTTTCAGTGTAATTAATTGTTTTACTCTAATAGTGTCTGTTGGTGTATAGTTCGCTTTGGGTAGGTTTGTTTTTAGCCCGTGAGCCTCTGCATATTCAAAAATATACATAGTTGCAAAAAAAGCGGGTAGGTATCCTGCTGTTTCTCGTGGTAGGTTGGGTCGAATATTCCAGTAATTTCTATAACCTCCAGACCGTCTAATGGCCTTAGTTACGTTACCTGGGCCAGAATTGTAAGCCGCTAAGACTAAATCCCAATCGTTAAAAATACGATATAGGCTTGATAGATATTTGCAGGCAGCTTCTGTAGACTTAATGGGGTCACTGCGCTCATCGACATAACTGCTCACGTCTAAGCCAAACTGCTTTCCTGTGGCAAACATAAACTGCCATAAGCCTGTAGCTCCTACGCGAGATTTTGCTTTTGGTTTTAATGCCGACTCTACTATGGGTAAGTATTTTATTTCCAGGGGGAGGTTGTAATTGTCTAAAGCATGTTCAAACATAGGGAAGTAAACCTCGCTTAGTTTGAGCAATTGTTTTAGTTGTTTTGATCTGTGTTTTAGATAGTTTTTAATAACACGCTCCAAAATAGGATTGTAATGTATATTAAATGGTGTTTTTGCATTTAGTTGTTGTAAACGTAGTTTTAAGGTATCTGTAGGTAACTCTGGGTAGTAAACGGAGTCGTACTTTGGCTTGATTAGGTTATGGTTTAGGCTGTCCTTATATAGGGGGTAGTTATACCATTGCTGCTGTAGGTTTTTATCGAAAATTTTGGCTAAAGTATCGTCTTTTAAAATAAATTTGGCTGTCGAGTCTCTAGTTGTGCTTTTTGCAATTGAGCGTTTATGGATACTGTCTTTTATGCTTGTATGTTGTAATGTAATAGTGTCTTTTATTTGCGAATGGCTAAAAAAAGGAACGAGCAATAAAAGTAATATGCGATAGTTTTGCTTCATTTTGTGACGCCACTAAGGTATAAAAATATAGTTTTTTGTAGCTAAAATGTATAGTTTAATTTTAGGTGAAGTTTTATTTTTAAGTATCTTTGATTTCCAGTTTACTGCGGTGTCGTGATATGGCTATACAAAAATAAAATTATGAATAAAATTCTTTTTACTTTTGGCACTACTTTAGTCACAATGCCCTTAACGAGCGTCTTGAAAATTCAACTCTTATAACGGTGAGTTGTCTGAGCAGGTGGTATTCGTAATTTTTATGTTTTTAGAAAAAGGTTAAAGGCTAATAACTAAACAAATTGAAGCCTAACTAAATATAGTCTATGAAGTATTTATTATTAGTATTACTCAGTTCAATGTTATCTCACGCTCAGTCTAGTAGAGATAATATGTATAGCATTACGTATTTAAACTCATTTAAGGATAGGTTATCTCAAAATTACCAATCTAAAGAATATAGCAGATTATTAGTAAGTGGAAATCAATCCATCTACCAACTGTATAATGTTATGGAACTAGACAGCTTACTGAAAAAAGGTACTGTAACTGATAGTGATTATAATAGATATTTTTCGCATAACAAACACACAATTAATATTAGCGACAATACAATAAAGTATCGCGATGAAATTTCTGAAGAGGTCTATAGCTATGAAGAAAAATTGAATCTAAATTGGACATTAGGTCAAGATACAAAACTCATAAAAGGGTATTCTTGCAAAAGTGCTACAGTTACTTATGGCGGAAGGCAGTGGAAAGCTTGGTACACTTTAGATTTGCCTATTAGTTTTGGGCCTTACAAGTTTAAAGGCTTACCTGGCTTAATTGTAAAAATTACCGATAGTACACAAACTTACGATTTTGAGTTGTATGCTATTGTAGAGCGAAAACTAAAACCTTTAGAAAAATATTTTAAAAAGCCTGATACTGAAATAATAAAAACAGATAGGCTAACTTTTAATAAAGTTAAGGCAAGCTATGAAAGTTTAAGTTTAAACGAAAAGCTAAACTACAATAATCTTGGTGGTAAAATTAAAATCTTTAAGGCAGATGGAAACACTGACGAAAGTTTAAGTTTTAGAAATCCTAAACGTATAGAAAAATCAAAAGACTTAAACTTAATAGAGGTAGATTATAAAAAATAATGCCATGTCGTAGCTGTAATACTATTAATAATTTGAGTTTACCCCTAACACCTTACTTGGTTTTTGTTTTATTTTTAATATCATATAATTCAAATTCTCAAATTAAAATTGAAGGTGTTGTAAAGGATACTTCAAATGTATCTGTTCCATTTATCTCTGTTATTATGTCATCAAGCAGTCATGGTGATAATGGCGATATTTTAGCATTTACAACAGCTAATAGTAATGGATATTATACGCTAAACCTTAATAATCAAAATAGCCTCGATTCTGTTTACGTAACCTTTAGGCATTTGTCTTATGATGTTAAATCAATTAAGGTAAAGGCTAAGTCTCAAGTTTTGAATCCTAGGTTAACTCTTAAAAACAATCGCCTAGAAGACGTTTTAATATCTACAAAGAAAAATATTGTAATTAAGGAAGATACGATTACTTATAATGTTAAAGGATTAAAGAAAATTAAAGATTATACCATAGAAGAAGTAATTAACAGAATACCTGGGGTTACTATTGCAGAAAATGGTCAAATTAAATATAAAAATAAGTCTATTAGTCATCTATATATCAATGGTGTAGATTTACTAGAAGGGCGATACAATATCGCAACAAGGGGAATTCCTGCCGAAGCAGTAGAGTCCATAGAAGTGCTTCAAAGGCATAATCATGCTCTAATAGACAAAAAAAGAACTCCCTCCAATAAAGTTGCTTTTAACCTAAACATTAAGGATAATAAGAATATAATATTTGGGAGTTTAAAATCAGATGCAGGCTTGCCCCTACTGACCGCAAATATTGATGTCACTCCTATTTATATAAAAAATAAAGTGCAAAACATATCGAGTATTAAAGCAAATAATATAGGAGAGTCTTTAGAGTCTAATGGAACAAATCTTACGAATGATAATATAGATTTTAATTTTTTGAAGCTAGATAAACTAGATGTTTTAAATGCGCCAAATATTTTAGGAGAAGGACTAACTCAAAAGTTTTGGTTGGATAATGAATCGCTTTCAATTACAAACGATATTTTAGTTAAACAGAAAAAAGATTTTTTATTTAAAGCTGGAGTAAGTTATAATAGTGATGACAGCTCTATAGAGCGTTTATCTAACAGTATTTTCTTTTTTGGAAATGATAGCACCGAGGTAAACCAGGCGACTAATAATAATTTAAAAAATGACAACTATTATATTGGTTTATCGCAAGAGGTTAATCGTGCTAATTTATATTTTAAAAATAAATTGACTCTGAATGCTTATAAATCAAGAGGAGAATCCTTTGTTACCCAAAACACATTACCAATCAATTACCGCTATGATGATAGTAGATTTTGGATTTCTAATACCTTAAATCTTAAATTTACCGTAGCCGATAAAATTCTAAATAACGCTTTGCTAGTTGAGTACTTTAATAATCAAGAAAATATTAACATTTTCCCTAGTGTGTTTGAAGATAAAATTCCAAGTGATTTTAATTCGGAACAAACAAATCAACGTGTAAAATCCGAACAATTAAATTTGTCTGCATTTAGTCAGTATAACATTAAATTAGGGGAAACAACTTTGGGGTTAACACAAAAAATAAGTTATAAAGCAGAGAATCTTGATAGTGATTTAAGTCAACGGAATAATGAAGAGCAAACCGCCATAAATTTTCCTTTTAGCAGTGATTTTAATTTAAAAACTTTTGAGACAAATAGTTTGCTTAAATCGCATTACCAATGGAAGAGTTTTAAATTTAATTTGCAAACAGAACTAAGATATTTAAATTTAAATCAAGTTGAGAGTCAGGATATTAATTTAAATAATAATTTCATTTTTTTACAACCAAACTTTAGTATCCATTATAAAGTCAATTCGAAATGGTCTTTTCTAACAGACATTTCCGAGACAACAACAATTTCCAATTTTTCCGAACTCTTTCCTGGATTGATAGTAACAGATTTTTCTAATTTAATTAGAAACCCAAATGATATAAACGTTACAAAAATACTGTCTGGAAACTTGTTTCTTAAGTACAGTAATGTGTTAAGAGGATTTTTTTTAAACAATAATACGAGCGTAAATCATTTGCAATCTGATTTTACAATTTTAAATACAATAAACTCAAGTGGTCTAATTGAAGCTAATTTTATTGAGCAACCAAACCTTACAAGGACATTAAGCAATACTACTAGTATAACTAAAACTTTTTTTAGACTTATTAATACAGAATTGTCTTATAGATATAGCTATAGCTTAACCGAACAATTCTTTAATACAATATCACAAAGCAATATTAATATTTTTCATAACGCTGCTATTGAGCTAAACTTAGATAACAATACTTGGTACGGAATTACATATGCAGGTAATATTAATTATGGTATTTCAAGAGTTGACGAATTTGAAACTACAAATCTATTTTTAAAACACAATCTAGAGTTAAACTTTTATACCACAGCCAAAACTAGATTTAATTTAGAATTTGAATCAGTTTCTTCCTCCCTATCCGATAGTGATACGGTAAACAACAATTCATTGTTTAACATCGCATTTTTTTATAAACCCAAAAAGAAGTTGTTTTTAAAAGCATCGTTATTTAATGTTTTTAATGAAACGTTTTTTAATTCAATTTTTAATAATTCAAACGTTATTTCCCAGACGCAATTCTCTTTACGTCCTCGACAATTTACAATTGGGATTAATTATTCTCTTTAATGACATAAACCCACGTTGCAGCGCGAAATGATTTTATAAAACAGCTAGTCGTTTTTATATATTTTTCCGTTTTTCATAACAAAAATTACATTTTCTAAGGCGCCAATATCTTTTGTTGGATCAGTATTTGTAGCAACAATATCTGCAATAAAGTTAGATTTAACTTGCCCAAATTGCTTTGCGATGCCTAGTAATTTGGCGTTTGTTATAGTAGCAGATTGTATGGCTTTCATAGCAGGCATACCAGCTTCTTGCATATATCGAAACTCTTTTGCATTATCGCCATGAGGGAATACTCCTGCATCTGTACCAAATGCAATAGGCACACCTTTTTTGTAAGCTTTAGCAAAGGTGTCTTGTAACTGCGGTCCAACCTCTAAGGCTTTAGGAACTATAATGGCAGGATAAAACCCATCAATTTTTGCTTTTTCAGCAACGTATTTTCCTGCACTAATTGTTGGTACCATATAGGCTTGTTTTTGTATCATTAAGTTCATTGTTGCATCGCTCATAAAGGTGCCATGCTCAATGGTTTTGATGCCAGCCTTAACGGCGCGTTGCATACCTTCATCGCCATGAGCATGTGCTGCTGTAAGCATACCGTAATCTTTTGCTGTAGCAACTACAGCTTCTAGTTCTTTGGATGTAAACTGAGAGTTACTTCCGTTTTTGGCGACACTAAGTACACCGCCAGTAGCTGTAATTTTAATCACATCTGCACCATTTTTATAACGTTGACGCACTGCTTTTCTGGCCTCTTCTGCCGAGTTTATAATGCCATCTTCTGGACCTGGATTTCCAAATAAGTTGGCTTTAGCTCCATTGGTTCTGTCGCCATGCCCTCCTGTTGTTGCTATTACTTTTCCAGCTGTAAAAATACGAGGGCCGTCTACTGTGCCTGCATTAATCGCATTACGTAAGGCGATGTTTACCCCAGTACCTCCTAAGTCTCTCACGGTCGTAAATCCAGCCATTAATGTGCGTTTGGCAAATACCGTAGATCTAAAAGCGATATCTGCCTCGTTATCGGTGTATTTTGAAATGAAGCTTTTCGGGTTTGTTTCGCTTTCTATATGTACATGTAAGTCAATAAGCCCTGGCATTACCGTTTTGTTTTTTAAATCAATGTGTTGATCCTCTTTGTTTTTAGGTTTAATATACCCATCGTTTATCGAAATAATTTTATGCCCAGATACAATAACGGTTTTCTTTGTTAAAACGATGCCAGATTCCGTGTCTATTAATTTGCCGCAATGCAAATAAATGTCTTGAGCTACTAGAGTACTAGATAGCATTATAAATAATACAAACAGTGCTTTTTTCATGAGTATGCGTATTTTAATTTATCCTATTTATTTACTATTTTTTGTTGCCATTTCCATGCAGACTGTATCGCATCATGTAGGGGTAATGTTGCTGTCCAGCCTAGCTTGGTATTTGCTTTTGTTGTATCAGCATAAGCAGAAGCCACATCTCCTGAACGCCTGTTTACAATGGTGTAAGGCAGTGTTTTGTTTGAAACGTTCTCAAAAGTTGTTATAATTTCTAAAACAGAACGGCCCTGACCTGTACCAATATTAAAAACGTCGTAATGGCTACTTTGTTTAGAATTTAGTAAGTGTTGTAATGCTGTAACATGAGCCTTTGCTAAATCTACAACATGAATATAGTCTCTAACGCAAGTTCCGTCTGCTGTTGGGTAATCGTTACCAAATACAGCTAATTCTTTTTGTATGCCTATTGCTGTTTGTGTAATAAAGGGCACTAAGTTTTGAGGTGTTCCTATAGGTAGCTCTCCAATATAAGCACTTTTGTGAGCACCTATGGGGTTAAAATAACGCAGCGCAATAGCTTTTACGTTTGTATGTCGCTCACAGGTATCTCTGGTTATCGTTTCTCCTATTTGTTTGGTACTCCCATAAGGGGAGCTTGCAGTTTGTATGGGTGCAGTTTCAGTAATGGGTAGGATGTCGGCTTGGCCATAAACTGTACAAGACGAGCTAAAAATAAAACTAACTTGCTCTAAGCGTGCTGCTTCTTGAAGCAAGTAAATCAGTGGGTTAACATTGTTTTCATAGTAAGCCAAAGGTTGCTTTACGCTATCCCCTACAGCTTTACTTGCTGCAAAATGAACGATGCCTTTGATATCTTGATTTGCTTTAAAAAAAGTCTGTACTTTAGATTTATCTTTTAAATCAAATTGATGAAAATTAGGGACTTTTCCTGTTATCTTGCTAATTCCGTCTAAAACACTTAACGAGCTGTTAGATAAATCGTCGATAATGCTAACCTCAAAACCTTCATTTTGAAGTTCTACAACGCTATGCGAACCAATAAAACCCAAACCTCCTGTTACAAGTATTTTAGCCATTTACGAATTCGATAACTTTTGAACTAATAAAATTAATTTGTTCGTCGTCTAACTCTGTGTGCATTGGCAGAGAGATAACTTCTTTTATTAGTTGGTTGGTTACAGGAAAATCTTCTTCTTTATAGCGTTTATCCAAATATGCTTTTTGTCGATGTAGCGGAATTGGATAATAAACCCCGCAAGGAATTCCGTTGTCGTTTAGGTGTTGTACTAAGGCGTCTCTATCTACATTTTTTACTTTTAGGGTATATTGGTGAAATACATGACAATCGCAAAGTTCACAAAGGCCATCACAGTTCTTTTTTGTTAGGGGTGTAATAATAGTATTAATCGTTTTGAATGCAGCATTGTATTTTCTAGCAGCCAACTGTCGGGCTTTATTATAAGTATCAAGCTTTGGTAGTTTTGCGTTTAAAATTGCGGCTTGTATGCTGTCCAAACGGGAGTTTACACCTACAACATCGTGATGATAACGTTTGTACATTCCGTGATTTACAATCCCTCTAATAGTATGTGCTAGCTCGTCATTGTTAGTAAAAATTGCTCCACCATCACCATAACAACCTAGGTTTTTTGAAGGAAAAAATGAAGTCGATGCCACATCGCCAATTGTTCCTGCTTTAGCCTTATGCCCATTTGCTGAGGTGTAAGTTGCCCCAATTGCTTGCGCGTTGTCTTCAATAACGTATAGCTTATGGTCTTTGGCAAGTCGCATAATTTCGTCCATATTAGCACATTGCCCAAACAAATGTACTGGTACAATAGCCTTTGTTTTTGGAGTTATTGCGTTTTGTATTGCAGCAGTATCAATATTAAAAGTATCGGGGTCAACATCGACCAAAACTGGGGTTAGTTGCAATAATGCAATAACCTCTACGGTTGCAGCAAACGTAAAGTCGGCAGTAATAACCTCATCGCCTGGCTTTAGGCCTAAGCCCATCATGGCAATTTGCAAGGCATCTGTACCATTGGCACAGGGAATAACATGTTTTACGCCCAAATATTGCTCTAGGTTTTTTTGAAATGTTTTTACTTCAGGGCCATTAATAAATGTAGTATTTTCTATAACCTCTGCTATAGAGGTATTTACTTGTTCTTTTATGTTTTGGTACTGCCCTTTAAGGTCTACCATTTGTATTTTTTTCATAGTGTAAGTTGCTATTTGTATAACTTAAATTTGGAGTGTTTTGTTTGGAAGCTAAAATACAAAAATCATTGATGCAAACATGGGTATTTAAAATAAAGAAATGTATTTTCGCAATAAATAAACCTATTTGAAGCAACTTTACGACATACTCATACATACAGTTGCGCTGCCTCTTAAATGTGTTGCGGCTTTTAATAAAAAAATACAAGCTGGCGTTAAGGGTAGGGCGGCATCTTTTTCTACGCTGTCAAAACACATCTCTAGTACAGAGGCAACGATATGGTTTCACTGTGCTTCTTTGGGAGAGTACGAACAAGGACTTCCTGTTTTTCAGTATGTTAGACAAAAGTATCCTGAGCATAAAATAGTGTTGAGTTTTTTTTCCCCTTCGGGATACACCATTCGAAAACAAAGCCCTATTGCCGATGTTGTTGTGTATCTGCCTTTGGATACTAAGCCTAATGCAAGACACTTTTTTAATCTCCTACAACCACAGTTGGTGGTTTTTGTGAAATATGATATTTGGCCAAACTACTTGAATGAAATAGCAAAGCGTAACATTCATGCTATTTTAATTTCTGCTCTATTTAGAAAAGAACAGCGTTTTTTTAAGTTTTATGGTCGCTGGATGCAAAAACCATTAGCCGCTTTTGAACATATTTTTGTGCAAGACGAAGCTTCTAAAAGACTACTTAATAGCATACATATTAACCAAGTTACTTTGGCTGGAGATACCCGTTTTGATAGGGTTTATGCTCAACGCTCTATAGACAATACTTTGGCGAGTATCGAAGCGTTCAAGCAAAATAAATTGTGTGTTGTTGCAGGGAGTACATGGCAAGATGACGAGGCCTTATTTGTAGCCTATATTAATACTTGTAATGACGACACAAAATTTATAATTGCCCCGCATAATATTAAAGCTTCACAAATTGAACGTTTAACAACTAAAATTACAAAGCCCAGCCTTTTATTTACAGAACGAGAGCATAAAAACCCATCTCATTATCAAGTTTTTATTATTGATATTATTGGTATTCTGCCTAAATTATATAGCTATGCAGACATTGCTTATGTTGGTGGGGCTATGGGAAATACAGGCCTGCACAATGTTTTAGAGCCTGCCGTTTTTGGGGTGCCTATTATTATTGGGCATCATTTTAGTAAACACCCAGAGGCGTATGGTTTGTTAAAACAAGGAGGATTATTTTCTGTGTCCAATCAGGGTGAGTTTAATGTTATATTGAAAAAATTAGAGAAAGAAACAGTATTTAGACTAAATTCTGGAAAAAAAAATATGGCTTATGTTAATAACCACAGAGGAGCTGTTGCTAAAATCACTCAGTATTTGAACACGGTGATTTGAATTATATAATTTATTTATAATATTATTTTGAAAATTAGGTTCAAACAAATAAACAAACTTGCCATTCCGGCATTAATCTCTGGAGTTTCAGAGCCTATATTGTCGTTAACAGATGCAGCTATTGTAGGTAATGTTACGGTAAATCCTACAGAATCTTTGGCAGCAGTGGGTATTGTATCTACGTTTTTGTCGATGCTTATTTGGGTTTTAGGCCAAACACGAAGTGCCATATCTTCAATTATTTCACAATACTTAGGGGCTCAAAAAATTGATGAGGTAAAAAATTTACCTGCTCAGGCTATTTTAATAATTACCTCTATAAGCATATTGCTTATCATAGCAACGTATCCCTTTGCGGAGTCTATTTTTAAAATATATAATGCTACGGGTGTTATATTAAACTACAGTGTAGCATATTACAATATAAGGGTTTTTGGGTTTCCTTTTACATTATTTACCATTGCTGTTTTTGGCACATTTAGAGGCTTACAAAACACTTACTATCCTATGCTAATAGCTATTATTGGAAGTGTTATTAATATTGTTTTGGATGTTGTTTTGGTATATGGTATTAATGGGTTTATTACACCAATGCACATACAAGGAGCGGCTTATGCTAGTGTTGCATCTCAGCTTGTAATGGCATTATGTGCTACATACTACTTATTAAAAAAGACAACAATATCACTTAGAGTTACCTTTCCGTTCAATAAAGAAATTAAAACCTTTTCTTTAATGATTATAAACTTATTTGTACGCACTGTGGCGCTTAATGTTACCTTATATTTTGGTAGCTCTTTTGCAACAAGCTATGGTGCAGAGTATATTGCAGCTTATACTATAGCGATTAATTTTTGGTTTTTAGGCGCATTTATTATAGACGGTTATGCCAGTGCAGGCAATATCCTGTCTGGGAAGCTATTGGGTAGTAAGCAATACAAAACACTGCTACAACTAAGTAACACGCTTATTGTATACGGCATTGTAATCGGAGTTATTTTGGGGGCAGTGGGCTTTATAATGTACTACCCTTTGGGTAAGATTTTTAGTAAAGATACTATTGTGCTAAAGTATTTTTACAATGTGTTTTGGGTTATTTTAATCATGCAACCCCTGTGTGCTTTAGCATTTATTTTTGATGGTATTTTTAAAGGTTTAGGGAAGATGCACTACCTACGTAATGTCCTATTGTTTTCAACATTTGTAATTTTTATACCTGTTTTATTTTTGTTAGACTATCTTGAATATAAGTTACATGCTATTTTTATAGGATTTCTTTTTTGGATTTTAGCTCGGAGTATTCCGTTAATTATAATATTTAAAAAAACCTATAAGCCACTATCTCAAAACCTGTAACTTTGTCTCAATTATGCAGTTACTATAAATACACACACATGAGCAATATTCGTATTACAAAACAATTTTCTTTTGAAACAGGTCATGCCCTTTATGGTTACGACGGAAAATGTAAAAATGTGCACGGCCACAGCTACAAATTATTTGTTACTGTAATAGGAAAACCTATTGAAGACTCTAATAATGTAAAATACGGGATGGTTATAGATTTTACAGATTTGAAAAAAATAGTAAAAGAAGAAATTGTTGATGTTTTTGACCATGCTACCGTGTTTAATAAAAACACCCCACACCTAGAGCTTGCTAATGTACTTAAACAAAGAGGGCATAACGTTCTATTGGCAGATTACCAACCCACGAGCGAGTGTATGGTTATTGATTTTTCTGAAAAAATTAAATCGCGTCTGCCAAAAAATATAGAACTTCACTCGATTAAACTTCAAGAAACAGAAACTTCCTTTGCAGAGTGGTATGCTTCGGATAATAACTAGTTAGTAACAAATAAAGTGTTAATAATAAACACTTTAATTTGTTTTTTTGGTAAAACTTAAAGTTAATTTAGATTTAAGTCATAAAAACAACAGCCCTATTACCAATTGTCTACCAATTGTTATTTAAAATGAGTTCTAACTAGTTTGGAATATATTGATGTGTAAACGCAATAAAAACGAATTATACAGCTTATTTTGAGTCATAATTGGTATAAATTTTGATTTTGAAATTATGTTCCCTAGAGCTTTGTTTTTACAGGAATTTGTAAATTTACAAAATGCTTGATGATTTGCCTATTAGAAAAATTATACACATCGATATGGATGCATTTTATGCTTCTGTAGAGCAGCTGGACAATCCTAAATTAAAAGGAAAACCCTTGGCGGTAGGCGGTAGTGAAAAACGAGGTGTTGTAAGCGCCGCAAGTTATGAAGCACGAAAATTTGGTGTCCGTAGTGCCATGAGTGGTATGCAAGCAAAACGCCTGTGTCCTGATTTAATTTTTGTCCCAGCAAGGCACAGTAGGTATGCTGAAATATCTCAAGCTATACGCAAAATTTTTTATGATTATACCGATTTGGTAGAACCCCTATCGCTTGATGAAGCATATCTGGATGTAACCAATAATAAAAGAGGAAACCCAAGTGCCTCGCTAATTGCCGAAACTATTAGACATCGTATTGCTAAAGAACTAGGTCTAACAGCCTCTGCGGGGATTTCTATCAATAAGTTTATTGCCAAAGTTGCTAGCGATTACAATAAGCCTAATGGTCAAAAAACAGTAAGCCCAGAGGAAGTTATTCCATTTTTAGAACGGCTCGATATTAGAAAGTTTCACGGTATCGGCAAAGTTACTGCCGAAAAAATGTATCAGTTAGGACTATTTACAGGAAAAGATTTAAAAACAAAAACACGTTCGTTTTTAGAATCTAAGTTTGGTAAATCGGGTGGGTATTATTATCACATTGTAAGAGGGATTCATCATAGCGAAGTAAAGCCCAATCGCGTTAGAAAATCGCTAGCAGCAGAGCGTACTTTTAGTAATAACTTATCGAGCGAAATATTTATGATAGAAAAATTAAATCAAATTGCAGACGAAGTTATTAGACGTTTAACTAGGAGTAATGTTGCCGGAAAAACAATAACACTTAAAATAAAATATAGCGATTTTACCACACAAACTAGAAGTAAAACCTTAGCTTATTTTGTAAGACATAAAGCCATTATTTTTGATACTGCAAAAGATTTATTATACCAAGAAAAAATGAAAAACTCGGTACGACTCCTAGGCATTTCAGTTTCTAACTTAAATACGGAAAGCAAAAAAACATTAAAAAATAAATTGAGCCAAAAAAAAACCGTGAATGTACAATTACAGTTTGAGTTTTAGAGCAGCTTAAAAAAAACTTGTTGAGCAAAGGTTATACATGACTGCGGAACGAATGATATAATTTATTTTGAGTCAAAATTGGTATTACTAGGTTGTTATAATTTTTTTTAATTGATAAAAAAAGCGTTCTATAAGCCTTAAATCTTCTGTAATAATTTCGGCAATTCCAATCATTTCTTGTTTAAATTCAATCTGTTTTTTGTAAGAGGTCATTAGCTGTTGTGGCAATGTTACATCTACGAGATACAGCCCATCCTTATTTGGGAATAATGAGATGTTACTTACATCTCCGGTAATTATTCCAAATTCTGTTTCGGGATAATTTTCTAGTTTAATATTAACCTTTTGTCCTATTTTTAGTTTTCCAGAATTAAGTGCTGGTGCTTTTAATTTTGCAATAACAGAAGCGCCATGACTAGGTATTATGCTAAATACGACATCTCCTTGAGTAACCGTTTGGTTAACGCTCCAATAATTTAAAAAAGCAACAGTGCCGCTTATACTAGAGTTTAGCACGTACTGATTTTCCCAATCTTTAATGCTTTTTTTTAGTTGGTTAAACGATTGAATCACATTTTTAAGTAAACTTGTTTCTTCTCGTATTTTGTTAATTTTAGCACCTTTAGCACTTTGATTAGCTGTGCTGATGGCTTCTTTTAGTTGAGAAATTGAAGACTCAAAGTTTTCATGATTTCGTTTTGTTCTAGCAAATTCTAACTGCTTGTTTTCATGCTCTTGTGCCGAAATAATCCCTTTATTAAATAGAGCTGTTGTTCTGTTTAAATCTTTCTTACTAAAATCCAATTCTGTTTTGCTAATTGCTTTTTGGTGGTATAAGTTCTTTAAGCGTGTTTTTAGCTCTGTAATGCTGTACTTGCTTGCTGTAGCTTCATTAGAGAATGGTTGGTACTGCTTATTAAGTTGGTATTGGATATAACTGTTTTCAAACAAAGCATACTGGGCATCAATATCGCCCAAAAATAAAATAGGCAAGCTATCTATAGGAAAATAAAAAGCTTCGCTACTAAAATGAATACTATCTATTAGTGATTTTAAGATAAATACATCATCATAATTGGCTGTATTTTCTATAATAGCTAGAGGTTGATTCTTAGAAACAACTTCATTGTCTTTAACCAATATATGGCTTAGTTTTCCTGTTGTTTTTGCATAGGTTTTTTGTGGTGGGATTTGGGTTGTAATAAGAGCTTCGGAGCTAATAATATCGGGGTATTTTACAAACCAAGACAGGGCTAGAAGCATTATAATTAGTGCTAGGATTAGGAGGTTACCATAGCGTATCATCCAGTGTGGTACTTTTGTAAGAATATCCTGTACCTCTTCACTTCTTAATGTTATTGTTTCTAGTTTTTCTGGCATGTGTTTTTTAGTCTATTTAGCCTCTTCTTTATAAGAGCTTATTTTCCTAATTCTAATTGGTTTTTTACAAGGTGGTAGTAGTTTCCTTTTTGTGCAACTAAGGTGTTGTGATTTCCAACTTCTACTATTTTTCCTTTGTCCAAAACGACTATTTGTTGTGCGTTTTTTACGGTACTTAGGCGATGGGCGATAACGACCACAGTTTTATTTTCGAAAAAGAGGTTTAGTTTTTCCATAATCACTTTTTCGTTATTGGCATCTAGGGCACTGGTGGCTTCATCAAAAAACAAGACATCGGGGTTTTTATATACAGCCCTTGCAATAAACAAACGTTGTTTTTGTCCTGTACTTAGGCCTACGCCTTCGGTTCCTATTTTAGTATTGTAGGATAAGGGGAGGCTTTCTATAAAATCTTTGATGTTTGCAACATCTACAGCATGAGCTAGACGTGGTTTGTCGATATAGTCCACACCAACGGCTATATTATTGGCTATAGTATCGTTAAAAATATAGCCTTCTTGCATTACTACGCCATAGTGGTCACGCCATACTTTTTGAGAAATATTTTGTAAGTGGTGCGCTCCTAATTTGATATCGCCTGCGTTGGGGGTATAAAATTTTAGTAGAAGTTTCATAAGGGTGGTTTTGCCACTACCACTAACGCCCACAATAGCAGTAATTTTATTTGCTGGGATATTTAGGTTTAGGTCTTGCAGCACCATTTGGTCTGACCCTGTATACCGAAACGATACGTTTGATAACTCAAAATGGGCATTAATGTCAATATCGGTAATACGACTTTCGGTATCGGGTTCCTCATTGTCTTTATGATGTATTTCGGACAAACGCTCTAAAGAGATTTTAGCATCTTGTACTTCCCGTATAAAGTTAATGAGTTGAGCAATTGGGGAGTTAAGTTGTCCTACAATATAGCTTATGGCTAGCATAACTCCGAGACTAATCTCACCATCAATAACTAACTTGGCTGAAAGAATGGAGATTAAAATGTTTTTTAATTCATTAATAAAACTAGAACCTACACTTTGGTACTGCTCCAATGCCAAGCCTTCGATAGAAACTTTAAACAAGCGTGCTTGAACAAACTCCCAACCCCAACGTTTTTGTTTCTCGGCATTATGGAGCTTAATGTCCTGCATACCGTTAATAAGCTCAATAACTTTACTTTGTTCTTGGCTTACTTCAGAAAATCGTTTGTAATCTAAATCCCTACGTTTTTTTAGAAAAACAATAATCCATAAAAAATATAAAAAACTACCAATCAGGAAAATACTAAAAATAGAGAGGTTGTAATATACTAGTACAATGCTAAAGACCAAAAGATTAACCATAGAAAATAACACGCTTAAGGATGAGGTGGTTAGAATGCTTTCTATACGCTTATGGTCGTTAATGCGCTGTAAAATATCGCCTGTCATTCGGGTGTCAAAAAATGCAATAGGCAAATTCATAAGTTTAATGAAAAAATCTGATACCAGCGAGATATTAATCCGTGTACTTAGGTGTAATAATATCCAGCTTCGTATAACCTCAATAGCTGTTCTGCCAATAAATAAAGCGAGTTGTGCAAAAAGAATTAAGTATATAAAATTAATATCTTGATTTTTAATCCCTACATCGACTACACTTTGGGTTAAAAACGGAAAAATGAGTTGCAATAAACTTGCTGCAATTAAGCCAATAACAAGCTGCCATAAAAATGCCTTGTACTTAAAAATGTATTTGGACAATAGCGAAAAACCAAATTTTTGTTCGTCTTGGTCAAAGTTATGACTATAAAATTTTGCTGTTGGCTCTAGCAGTAAAGCAATACCCTCTTCTGTTTGTTCTGTAGCATTATTGCCTATCCAATGTTTTAAAAACTCGTTTTTAGTATATTGTATTAAACCATGAGCAGGATCGGAGATGTAAAAACGTCCTTTTTTAATTTTGTACACTACAGCGTAGTGATTTTTGTTCCAATGTACAACACAAGGCAATGGAGCATCCTGCAATTTGTTTAAAGCTAGTTTGACTCCCAAAGAGCGTAAACCTATTTTTTCTGCTGCATCGCTTAGGTTTAGCAGGCTACTGCCAGAGCGTGTAGTTTCGCTTAGTTGCCTTAGTGCTCTAACAGAAATTGTTTTTTTATAATGCTTAGCAATTATTTTTAAGCAGGTGGGGCCGCAATCTTTAGCATCTATTTGTTTGTAATGTGGAAAGGATTTTGTCAAAATTATAATGTTCTATTTCTCACAAGCCCTACCAATACTTATGGTTTTCAATATTTTGCAGTTTTGGTAAAAACTGTACGTCTTCGGGGCGGTAAAAAGCTTGGTCTATTAGGTTCATATTATTATCAATTAGGAGGTATCTTGGTATGGATTGTAGTTCTATAAATTTCAAAAATGCTTTTGTTGCTTCACTAGTGTCGTCTAGCCAGTAGCTAATATTTTGGTTTAGGGCTTTGGTTTTGTTTTTCCATTTTGTTTTATCCTTTATTTTGTCTAAGCTAATGCTAATCACTTTTAGGTTTTTGGGGAGCTTTAGTTTTGCCATAGTGTTAACCCCTTGTATACAAGGCGCACACCAAGTTGCCCAAAAATCGATGAGGTAATAAGGTGAGGGGTGTTGTGCAATGAGTTCGGAAAAATCAATAAGTTTGTCCGATGGGCTTGATATGCTTAAGCGCATTAATTTAGTTTTAAATTCAGTGTTACTTAAGGGTGTAATTTGTTTTTTGATATATGTAGAATCATTTTTGTAAAGCTCAGTGGTTTTTAACCATGCTATGGCATCTTTATACTTTGGGTTGCCTTTGTTGTCTTCATACCTTAAAAAATTAAACATACCTATGGAAAGTAATTTAATGTACTTTTCGGAATACTTATGATTCAATTTGTTATAATTGAATTTATTTATTCTACTTTCAACATATGAAAAAATTAGCCTGTCTAAAGGCTCACCTACTATAATAGTGTCAATACTTTTTAAAAAAAAATCAACTTTTTCACTACAACAGTCAAGCTTCTGTAACTTGCTATAATACTGATATTGATTTAAAATAGATGCATAAGTTTTTTTTGAAGTCAGATATCTATTTTTAAAAATTCTGTAAACAGAATCTAACTTTTTTAGTAAATTATGTTTCTCTTTTGATGATTTCTGCAATATAAGTTTATCAAACTTATCATAAGTTTTAAAAAGACTGTCTGCTACAAATATTTTGGTTTCATTTTTTGGAGTAACATCGTTGTCTTGATATGTAAATTTTATATCATTAATACCTTTATTCAACATATAGTTGTGTATATAAAACTGCACTTCTCCGTTTATAAAATCTCCTCCCAAGTACTTTATCATTTGATTATCGTGAACTCTTAAAACTTTTTTGGTTATAATGGTATCCGTTTTTAGTGGATTGTTGAATTCTAGGTAGTAAGAATGAGAATAAGTGTCTTCTATATTGAAACCCGTGACCCCTTTATTTGTAAATGCCACAGACATAGTAATTGAATCTGTTTTTGTGCTGATATTATTTTGAGAATTAGTTGTTAATTGTTCTTTTTTTGAATTTGAACAAGAATACGAGAAAATAAACATTAAAAAGCAGAGTAAGTACGGTAACCTACTCTCCTTACAATAATATTTAATTACAAAAGATATTACGCCATTATTTTTCACAAGTCCTACCAATACTTATGGTTTTTAATATTTTGCAGTTTTGGTAAAAACTGTACGTCTTCGGGGCGGTAAAAAGCTTGGTCTATTAGGTTCATATTATTATCAATTAGGATGTATCTTGGTATGGATTGTAGTTCTATAAATTTCAAAAATGTTTTTGTTGCTTCACTAGTGTCGTCTAGCCAGTAGCTAATATTTTGGTTTAGGGCTTTGGTTTTGTTTTTCCATTTTGTTTTATCCTTTATTTTGTCTAAGCTAATGCTAATCACTTTCAGGTTTTTGGGAAGCTTTAGTTTTGCCATAGTGTTAACCCCTTGTATGCAAGGCGCACACCAAGTTGCCCAAAAATCGATGAGATAATAGGGTGAGGGGTGTTGGTTAATAATTTTTTTAAAAGAAGACATTTTTTCTAATGTGTTAAAAAAAGTAAGCTCTTCTAACGTTTTTTTAAACTGCATATTATTAAGTGGGGATATTTCTTTATCAATAGCCACTGTATTGTTTTTGTATAATACTGTACTTCGCAACCATTGTTTTGCCTTTAGAAACTTATTTTCGCCTTTATTATCTTTAAATCTTAAAAACCCGAAAATTCCAATTGACACAAAATTAATATAGGATTCAGAAAAGTGTTTTGTGTTTAACTTATTGTATTCAAAAGTATTAATTCTGTTCGTCACATAGCCATTTAAAAGTTCAAATAGTACGTCACTAGCAATATAGTTGTCTTTTTTAAGTTCTTTTTTTAAAAAATTATCAATTCTAGGATTTAAGGAGTCTATTAATTGAAGCCTACTAAAAAAATAAAGGTCATTAAGTCTAGTCTTTAGGGTTTCTTTAGTTCTAAACTTTTTATTGTAGAATTGGTATAAGGTATCTAATTCATTTTTTAAAATGCTTTTATCTGTTTTAAGTGTAAGAATTTTTTCCTTTATGCTGTCATAATGTTTTGAAATAGAATCAATATTTAATTTATGCTTTTCAAAGTTGTAAGAGGTCGAGTTAAATTCTAAATTTATAAAATGTTCTTTAGAAACTAAATAATTTTGATTAATTCTTTTTATCCCGTTGTTTTGTAAAGGAATGTAAGATGTGTAATATAAAACCATTGCAGCATGATCCCTATAAATACTTTTTTGAACCACCTTGCTGCCATCGTTAGTATTAGTAAATTCTAGCGGATAACTATACAGAAATTTATCGGGGATATTTAAAAGCGTTAGATCTTGTTTTGCAAAATTAACAGCAATTTTTATGGAATCATTTGCTTTATGCAAATATAAGTTACTAGTATTATCTTTTTTTTGACAAGCAAAAATCAATGTAAATATAAAGAGTAACAAGCCGTAAGGCTTGTTACTAAAAAAAATAATTTTATTAAAAAATTTCATAAAATAATTTTATTGGCCAATACCATCATGTTCACAATCATAACTGCAACTACCTGCATTATGCTTAAGTATTTCGTTAACACATGCAGCATTGGCATCATCGGAAGCACCTCTGTCCTTGGCTCCTCTATTTTTTAAAATTAATAAAACGGTTCCGCCGTTTCCAAGAAAGAGATAGCAAACTTGCCTTCCTCCGCTAATACTTCCTTGCTGTTTTTTGTTGAGTACAGTTACTCCTTCCAAGTTTAAAATGTTTTCTATCATCGTGCAACTATTTTAAGTAGTGTTTACTTGTTTGTAATGTAGAAAGAGTTTTAAATTGTTTTCTGCTGTATTTCAGTAAACTATTTTTTATATCCTTGCTAGTTGGTCCAGGGGCGTTAGCCTCCAGTAAGTTACCTTGAGTTCCAAAAATTAAATACCTTGGAATTTCTTTAATGTTTAAATTCTTTATTAAATCGGAGTGCTCATGATTTAAAATCAGGTAATTATATTCGTACGTCTCTATGCCTTCTATTTTTGATGCTTTCTGCCATGCATTTTGGTTTTTGTCTATAGAAAAGTATAAGAACACGATATTATTTTTCCCATAAAATTCACTTATAAGTTCTCTAGATGCGGGCATTGCAGACCTGCATGGAGCGCACCAACTTGCCCATAAATCTATATAAATAACATTTCCTTTCAACTTCTTTTTAAGATTTGAAAAACTTATAATCTTTCCATTGGCATCTATTAAACTTAATTCTTTAGAAGAATTGTAGCGCTTTTTTAAATCTAGTAAGTATTTTTTTTGAAAGTAATTGTTAAATAAAGTGTCTGAATATGTTTTGTTAAATTTGTCCAACAAAAAAGTAATTTCTTTTATAGGACTTCCTTGCTCTGCCATAGTTTCTAAGCAGACTACTCTTGCTTTTCTTAGTAAATCATCATTGTTTATATAGACAGGTAATTCCCTATATATGTCCAAAATATCGTAGGTAATTTTTGACCTTGAATTGTCTTTTTTGTCCTTAAAAAGAATTTCAAAAATAAAATGTCTTAGATTACCATAATGATCTGTATGATTTTGTAAGTACGATGTTTTTATATGGGAAATCATATACGCTTTAAGCTGTTCATTTTTTGTTATATCGTATATAATTTTGAGGTTTTCTAATACTTCATCATTAAAAAAATTGTAATATATTGATGCTCTAATATCTTTAAACGTTTTTACTGAAATTGCTCTATAGCGTTTTAAGAGGCTATCGTAAACTGCTATGAATTTTTCAATTTCTTTCTGATTTTTAAAGTTTTCTCGAAATGTTTTTAGTTTATATAATTTAATTTTTGAGTAATCGTTAGAAAAGCTAAGAGGATTACTATTATAATCTATCTTAAAAAATTGAGCGTTAAGTGAATCTATTTTTTTACTAAAATTATCTTCTATTATGTCTTTAAAACTTATAGGGTTTGTTTTTAAATTTCCTTGATTTCTTACAAGTCTTTTTGTAATAAACCCATTAGTATTATTTATAAATAAAGTGTCTCCTTGTTTCACAATTAATGAGTCCGAAACGTTATCTTTATTTTGAATTTCTATAAACTCGTATTCAGATATATTAATGCTTAGCGTATCCTTTTCACCTAGCATTATATTGTTGTATGTATTAAGATTACTAAACGTTTTGTTTAAGAGTATACTAATTGGATTTTTAGTGTTATTTTCTGATAAAACAGTAAGATAAGGCGTTTGCTTTTGTGAGGTTTTAACTTTTGTCGTTTCGTTCTTGCAATTAAAAATTAGGAGAGTAAAGGCTGCAAATATATATTTCATATGTTTTAATAATAAAAAAACGTTTTCTTTTTTAACGATAATTTTAAGTTGATTGCAATGCCCCCTAAAGGTAAACAAAATTAGGTTCAGTAAACACTTCTTTTGCTCATTGCAATCAATTTTAACTAACTAGCAATTATTGCTGAATAGAAGTGGATGACCCAAAAGAGCCACAACTAGCGCAACAATATCCAGAGGCAAAAGATCCATCCGAATATCTATCTCCACTGTTATATGCAGCTTGAGCCTCAGCCACTGAAAATACATTGTCAGACCAATAGCCTCCATTTTTATTTCTGACGAAAACCCTGCAAACCTGAGTTCGATTATTAAAACAGGCAAATTTGGTTAGTATTTTGTGATTGAAATTTAATTGATGGTTTTTTAGGTAAGAAGCAGTATGCAATAAGTCCAGAGATTAAATTGGTTAAG
>CALLUG010000037.1 GCA_938011315.1 uncultured Flavobacteriaceae bacterium | reverse complement strand
AATGTATTTTCTCAGAAAAGAGAAGTGCAAAATACTCTTCCCTTTTGTTGAATGGTAAATTTTTATCATCTTGTTCCTCGTCCAAAAATCGCAAAAAATGAATCAATTAGACTTCAATCAAATACGTTAGAATGGATAAGTTATGAAACTACATAGATATTGATTTTATGCAAAACCCATGTATTTGCGATACTATCAAATGATACTATCGTAAAGAAATGTTGGGGTTGTTAAAGGTTTAAAAGTAGAACACGTTGCACCAAGTGGAGATATGGTAAAAGGTTTAATGATCGCTCTATTTGACTACCTTAAAACAGATAAAGATATTTTATTAATAAAAAGTTGTGTGTTTCATTATGAGTTTGAGTTTATACATCCATTTTTAGATGGTAACGGACGTATGGGGAGATTATGGCAAACTTTAATTTTAATGCAGAAATATCCAGTATTTGAATTCTTACCAGTAGAAAGCCTCATTAAAGAGAACCAAGAAGAGTATTATAAGGCATTAAGCCAATCTGATAAATCGGGACATTTTACGCCGTTTATTGAGTTTATGTTAAACATCATATTCCAAGCATTAGAGAACCTCTTAAAAACACAAAACAGAACGCTTACAGTACAAGAGAGAATAGAATTATACAAAGGCATTATAGGGCGTAATCAATTTAGTAGAAAAGACTATTTACAGAATTTCAAAGAAATTAGTCAAGCCACTGCAAATAGAGATTTAAAATGGGCTTTTGAGAATAATTTGTTAATTAAAACAGGAGATAAAAGATTGACTAAATATCAGTATAACTAATTTTTGTGGAGAATAAGCATTTTAATCACCGCACACATTAAGGAGAATAATTTATATAGCTGCATTGCTTTAACGAAACAAGAGAATTAGCTAAGGTAGGTGCATTCATAAAATAATGTCTGTTTTTTGTCTATTTTACAAAACATCAAAAATGCAAAATACCGATTACTATATGATTACGAATCATATTTTTTCCCATCCAAACCGTATAAGCCCATCGAGAGATGAGCTTATTTTTATTTACACACATCGCTTCTTAATAATTGGTATAACTGGCTCATAAAAACTTTTCGTTATTCTTGTAAACTATATTAAAGTAAAAAAAATAGCTTGAGTCATGACCCAAGCTATTTTTTAAATTTATACAGTTAATTAAAATACTGCTTTTTTTTACATCATCCCTGGCATTCCGCCGCCCATAGGTGGCATTCCACCGCCAGCAGGGGTGTCTTCTTTAATATCTACTAAAGCACATTCTGTAGTTAATATCATTCCAGCAACAGAAGCAGCGTTTTCTAAAGCAATACGAGTTACTTTTTTAGGATCTATAATACCTGCTTTAAGCATATCGGTATAAACTTCAGATTTTGCATCGTAACCAAAATCGCCTTTTCCTTCTGAAACTTTATTAATTACTACCGACCCTTCGCCTCCTGCATTGCTTACTATGGTGCGTAAAGGTGCCTCAATAGCTTTTGCAACAATTTGTACTCCAGTTTGCTCGTCTAGGTTTTCGGCAGTAACCTTGTCTAGTACCGTTTTAGCTCTTACTAAAGCAACTCCTCCACCTGCAACAATTCCTTCTTCTACAGCGGCTCTAGTTGCGTGTAGTGCATCGTCTACACGATCTTTTTTCTCTTTCATTTCAATTTCGGTTGCTGCGCCTACATAAAGTACAGCAACGCCTCCAGCGAGCTTCGCTAAACGTTCTTGCAATTTTTCTTTGTCATAATCGCTAGTTGTTGTTTCAATTTGTGCTTTAATTTGATTTACTCTAGCTTTAATATCGGCAGCTTTACCAGATCCATTTACAATAGTTGTATTGTCTTTGTCTATTGTTACTGTTTCTGCTGTACCTAACATTGTTAAGTCGGCATTTTCTAAAGAAAATCCTCTTTCTTCAGAAATTACAACACCACCTGTTAGGATAGAAATATCCTCTAACATTGCTTTACGTCTGTCTCCAAAACCAGGAGCTTTTACTGCAGCAATTTTAAGACCTCCCCTTAGTTTGTTAACAACTAGAGTCGCTAATGCTTGCCCATCAACATCTTCGGCAACAATTAGTAAAGGTCTTCCTGATTGTGATACAGGTTCTAGTATTGGAAGAATTTCTTGTAGGTTTGAAATTTTCTTATCGAATAAAAGGATATATGGGTTCTCTAATTCGGTAATCATTTTGTCTGGGTCTGTTACAAAATAAGGAGATAGGTATCCTCTATCAAACTGCATTCCTTCAACAACATCGACGTAAGTGTCTGTTCCTTTAGCTTCTTCAACAGTAATAACTCCTTCTTTACCTACTTTAGTAAATGCAGTTGCTATAAGCTCTCCAATAGTGTTATCATTATTTGCAGAAATAGATGCAATTTGTTGTATTTTTTCTGAAGAGTTTCCTACTTTTTTGGTTTGCTTCTCAAGATTAGTTGTAATGGCTTTTACAGCTTTGTCTATACCGCGTTTTAAATCCATTGGGTTTGCTCCTGCCGCAACATTTTTAAGCCCCTCTTTTACAATAGCTTGTGCCAAAACAGTTGCTGTTGTTGTACCATCTCCAGCTAGGTCGTTTGTTTTGGAAGCGACTTCTTTTACCATTTGTGCTCCCATATTTTCAAGAGCGTCTTCTAGTTCTATTTCTTTAGCAACACTCACACCGTCTTTAGTAACTTGTGGAGCACCAAAGGATTTGCTTATAATTACATTTCTACCTTTTGGTCCTAAGGTTACTTTTACCGCATTTGCTAATGCATCTACACCACGACGTAAGCCATCGCGTGCTTCTATATCAAACTTTATATCTTTTGCCATTTTTTAATTTGTTTTTTATGTTTTTACTGATACATTTTTAATAGGAAAAATTAAATAATTGCAAGAACGTCGCTCTCACGCATAATTAAATAGTCTTTTCCTTCTAGCTTAAGTTCTGTTCCTGCATATTTACCATACAAAACGCTATCTCCAACTTTTACGGTTATAGGCGCATCTTTTGTACCTTTTCCTGCAGCAACGACTTTTCCTTTTTGGGGTTTTTCTTTTGCATTATCTGGAATAATTATTCCTGATGCTGTTTTGGTTTCGGCTATAGCAGGTTCTATAACGACTCTATCTGCTAATGGTTTAATGTTTAATGCCATTTGTAATATGTTTAATTAATTAAAAAAATTATATAATTCTATTATACTTTTACACCAAAAACATGCCAATACTTAAAGACTGACAAACTTGCAGAATAAAAAAATGCCAACGGTAATGTTGGCATTGTAATGTGGTGTGATGGTGTTTTTATTTAGTGCTTTCGTCCTTTTTATCAGTAGGAGGTGTGGCTTCAGGAACTGTTGTATCTTCTACCACCGGTAAGGCTTCTGTAGGTTGTGAAATTGTTGTTTCACTTTCATCCAAAGCCCTAGACTCTACATTTGTTTTAGTGCCGCCTATTGTTGCGTTAGATAGTAAGATTAACACTAATAATCCTGTTGCTAAAGCCCAAGTACTTTTGTCTAAAAAATCGCCTGTTTTTTTGAATCCTCCTAATTGTTGTGAGCCTCCTCCTCCAAAGGATGAAGATAATCCGCCACCTTTAGGGTTTTGCACCATAATAACAACGATTAATAGAAAGGCTATTAATATTATAAAAATTAAAAATATTGAAAACGTACTCATTACTATATGTATTTATTTTTGTAGCTCTTTTATTTCTTGAATTCGGTCTGCAAAGAAACTACTTTTTTCTGGATATTTCAAACTTAAAAATTCATAAGCTTGAATTGCTTTGGCATAGTTTTTTTGTTTTACATAAATTGTTGCTAAAGTCTCCGTCATTAATGATTTTGGCTTTAGCATTTGTGCTTTAGCAATATTGTGTGTTTTTCCGTCTTGTTTTATAGGTGGTATTTTAGGATTGTTTGCAATAAACTGATTTATTATTTCAAATTTATTAAGTTTCTCTGTATTGCTAGGGGTGTTTTCGCTACTGGGGAGTTCATCTTGATTTTCTTGGGGGTTGTCTTGGAGATTGTCTTCTTTATCATTACTATCAGTAGGCTTAATTGCCAAAGGATTAAAACGTGTCATTTTTAGCCATTCGCTAAAGGAGTGTTCATTTTTGCTATCCTGTTCTACTTCTATTACTTCTTCGAGATGCTCAATTCCGTTAGGGTCTACGTTTAGCAGATCCGTATTTTGTTGTTCGTTATGTTGTTCTTTTTGTTTAAATAAGTCTGGATTTAGTGAGGGCTCAATATCTTGTATATGCTGCTCGAGGTCGTTATCTACAATTGTGTTTTTGCTTACAGAAAGGTCATCGACATCTGTAACGTCTAGCGTTTTTATGTATTCTAAATTTTGTTTTATATATTCGGAAACCGTGTTTTGCGAAAACTGTTGGGTGGTTATAAAATCGAACAAGATACTCCGGTCTGTAGTGTAAGCTGCTGTTACTTTAAGCGCTTTGTTGTAGTTAAAGCTATTTTCGTTTTTTAAGTTTTTAAGGTAGATTGCTCTTGCTGACTGAAAATATGGAAAAGCTTTTATAATTGCTTCTATATCGTTTGTTAAGGTGTTGTCCATCTGTTCTGGATGGTGTAATAAATATGTGAAATCGTTTAAATTCATATATAACTTACCAATCTGCAGATAGTGATGCGTTAAAAATATCTTGTGTAATGCGCTCAAAAATTTCCTCTTGTGCTGCAGTTCTTATTGCAGGGGTTAGTGATGTTGTACCGGGAAAATCTGAAAAGAAAGAAAAGGATTGTTCAAAATCATTGTCGGGATTTTTTTTGTCAAAATAGCGTACATTAATTCGTATGGTTAGTCTATTTTGTGCTGCTGTATTTTGCGAAGTTGCATTGGTGGGTTGCACTCTGTAATCTACAATTTCGCCTTCGTAAACAATATCTCCGTTAGAAGGCACTAAGGTTAGTCGTGTTTGGTTTTGTATTAAATCTTTTAGTGCGTTTACAAAATCTCGATTAACTCCAGGCTCTATTATAGGGGCATTATTAGGAAAAAAATTAACTTGAAAGGTCTCAGTACCTTCTGGTATGGATGCACCACTAAGAGAAAAATTGACTTTGCAGCTTATTGTTAAGCTAACAAGGATAACAATTATGATGTGTTTTAATACTTTCATTTGCAATAAAAAGTGTTACAAGATATAAAATTAATACGTAATGCTTGTGTTTGGATTATAAATCAAATTGTTTTATTTTTCTATATAATGTTCGTTCACTTATTCCTAATTCTGCTGCTGCTAATTTACGCTTTCCGAGGTGTCGCTCCAATGATTTTTTGATTAATTCTAACTCTTTATCATGAATTGACAAGGGCTCCTCTTCTTCTTCAACAATTTCTTCAGAAAAATCGTATTTTTCTTGTGTATGTTCTATAATATCTACTTCTGGGGGGGTGTTTTTTTCTGGTAGGGACAATACTTCTAAGTCGTCGTTTTTGAGATCTTCTTTACCATATATTTTACGAATTAGGCTTTCATTATCTTTTTGTACGTCTTTAGTATTTTCACTTTGCATCAAGGCCATAGTTAACTTTTTTAGGTCGCTAAGGTCACTTTTCATATCAAACAAAACTTTATACAAAATTTCTCGTTCGTTGCTAAAGTCGCTTTCGGATTTTGTGGTGTTAATTATTGCTGGTAGATTCTGCCCTGTATTTGGCAGGTAGGTTTTTAGGGTTTCTGGAGTGATTTCTCTACTATGCTCTAAGACAGAAATTTGTTCAGCAACATTTCGTAGTTGTCTAATATTGCCACTCCATCTATATTTTAATAGTAGGTTAATACTATCATTACTTAACTTTATTGAAGGCATTTTGTATTTGAGGGCAAAATCGCTGGCAAATTTTCGGAATAATAAATGAATATCTTCTTTGCGTTTTCTTAATGCAGGTAAGTGAATATCTACGGTACTTAATCGGTAATATAGATCTTCTCTAAATTTTTCTTTTTTTATGGCTTCAAACATATTAACGTTTGTTGCTGCAACTATACGCACATTTGTTTTTTGTACCTTACTAGAGCCCACTTTTATAAACTCCCCGTTTTCTAAAACGCGCAATAAACGTACTTGCGTGGTTAGTGGGAGTTCGCCAACCTCGTCTAAAAAAATAGTGCCTCCGTCGGCAACTTCAAAATAGCCACTACGTGTTTGTGTGGCTCCTGTAAAAGCTCCTTTTTCGTGTCCAAATAGCTCGCTGTCGATAGTGCCTTCTGGGATGGCTCCGCAGTTTACTGCAATATATTTGTTGTGCTTGCGGTGAGATAACTGATGAATTATTTTAGGAATACTCTCTTTACCCACGCCACTCTCGCCTGTAACCAACACCGAAATGTCTGTTGGAGCGACTTGTATTGCTTTTTCGATAGCACGGTTTAGAGCTAAATCGTTTCCTATAATCCCAAAACGTTGTTTTATAGCTTGAATAGATTCCATACGTTATACAATCGTTATTGTTATATTACTTTTTATATGAGTTTAGTTATTACTGGAATACCCTATAGCATTTCCTATAAGTGTTGCACTAGTACAACTTGTTGTTACGACATTTACAAAGTCTCCTATATTGTAATGTTGCTTTGGAAAGACAACAACCACATTATTTTCGCTACGCCCAGACCATTGGTCGGGAGATTTTTTGGATGTTTTTTCTATAAGTACTTCTACTGTTTTACCTACAAATTGTTTGGTTCTATACAGACTATGTTCTTGCTGTATTTGTACAATTTCTGCAAGTCTACGTTTTTTTGTAGCCAATGGAATATCGTCTTTTAGTTTGCGTTGTGCTAAGGTTCCTGGCCTTTCAGAATAGGCATACATATAACCAAACGAATATTTTATGCTTTCCATTAAGTTTTTAGTGTCGTTATGGTCTGCTTCTGTTTCTGTAGGAAATCCTGTTATTATATCTTGGCTTATACTACAGTTTGGAAGGGTGTTTTTTATATTTTTTATTAGGGCAATATACTCTTCTCTAGTGTGTTGGCGGTTCATTTCTTTTAAGATGCGATTACTGCCACTTTGCACAGGTAAGTGTATGTGCTTACAGATATTAGCGTGCTTTGCCATAGTTTTAATTACTTCTAGAGACATATCTTGCGGATTGGATGTCGAAAAACGAATTCGCATTTTAGGCTGTGCCTTAGCGCAAAGTTCTAACAGTTTTGAAAAATTAATTGCTGTTGCCTTTTGTATTTCAGAAGCGTTTATAAATTCTTTTTTTAAACCACCACCATACCAAAGATAGCTATCTACGTTTTGTCCTAGTAATGTAATTTCTTTGTACCCTTTATTGGCTAAGGTATTAATTTCTTCAATAATACTTTGTGGATCTCGACTGCGTTCTCTACCGCGGGTAAAGGGTACTACACAAAAAGTACACATATTATCACAACCTCTAGTAATGGATACCAGTGCAGTAACGCCGTTTGTATTTAGTCTAACAGGAGCAATATCGGCATAGGTTTCGTCTTTGGAAAGGACTACGTTTACTGCGTTTTTGCCATTATCGACCTCCGCAATTAGGTTAGGCAAATCTTTGTAAGCGTCTGGACCAACGACTAAATCTACAATTTTCTCTTCTTCAAGGAATTTTGTTTTTAGACGTTCTGCCATACAGCCTAAAACACCAACTTTCATTTTGGTATTTATTTTTTTTACAGCGTTGTATTTTTCCAACCGTTTTCTTATCGTTTGTTCTGCTTTATCTCTAATAGAGCAGGTGTTTACCAAAACCAAATCGGCATCTTCAAGCTTTGTTGTTGTATTAAATCCTTCTTTATAAAGTATGGAGGCTACAATTTCGCTATCACTAAAGTTCATTGCACAGCCGTAGCTTTCTATAAAGAGCTTACGTGTGTTATTTTTTTTAGGTGTTAGCACAACCAACTCACCTTGTTTGTTAGGGTTTTCCATTACTGTTTAGTCATAAATTTAAGTAGGCAATAAATGTGCAAATATAAAAAATTATTTAGCTTTAATGACAAAGTGGCAGGTTTGATTTTGGAAGCCTAAGTGCCGCTAATGATTTCTGTCGGTAATCAAAAAACCATGTGGGGTCACATCAATTATTATTTAAAATAAGCGATATAATTCGTTTTAAGTAATAATTTGGTATTACGTTAAGCATATTGTTATTTTAAGGATACCATTACAAATATAATAACTCAGTAAATTGATATAAGTCCAAGACATTTACATTGGTTTCGTTATTTTTGTAATACATTTAGTCTACACTTTTAGTGGTTTGTGAAATAAAATAATATAATGTCTGAAGAAAAACAGCTTAAATATGATAAAGCCTATCTGCGAATTGCCAAGGAATGGGCTAAGTTATCGTATTGTAAACGCAAACAAGTAGGGGCTATAATTGTTAAAAACAGGATGATCATTTCCGATGGATACAATGGGACTCCAACAGGGTTTGAAAATTTATGCGAAGATCAAAATGGCAGTACAAAGTGGTACGTACTACATGCAGAAGCAAACGCTATTTCTAAAGTAGCGGGATCTACACAATCTAGTAAGGAAGCTACGCTTTATATTACTTTATCGCCTTGTAAGGAGTGTAGCAAGCTCATTTTTCAGGCAGGGATTATACGTGTCGTGTATAGCAAAGCTTACAAAGACACTTCGGGCTTAGAATTTTTAAAAAAAGCAGGTGTCACTATTGTTCATATTGAAGATTAACTAATGCAGATAAAAAAAGTATCCACTCCTTTATTAATGGGTATTGCCATAGCTATAGGCATCCTTATTGGCTATAATTTAAGTTTTTTTAAGGCAAAAAATGGATTGTTTACTACAAATACTAAAAAACAAAAACTTAATAAACTTATAGACTATATCGATTACGAGTATGTAGATACTATTAATACCGATAGTATTGTAGATGTTACGGTAAATGAAATTTTGGGCAATCTTGATCCTCACTCTACATATATTCCAAAAGAAGACTTACAACGTGTTACAGAGAGTATGAAAGGCGATTTTGTGGGTATTGGAGTCAGCATACAATCAGTTAGAGATACTATTACAGTTATAAGAACTATAGAAGATGGCCCTGCTGTAAAAGCAGGAATTAGGGCAGGCGATCGTATTTTGATTGCCAATAAAGACACTGTTTTTGGGAAAGGACTAAACGCTACAGATGTTGTAAAAAAGCTCAAAGGCACTAAAGGATCAAAAGTGACGCTTAACATATTTAGAAAAGCATCACCGCAGCAGCTTTTAACTTTCAAAGTAAAACGCGGCAATGTTGCTCTAAAAAGTGTTGACGCTGCGTATATGATTACAGATAGTTTGGGGTATATAAAAATTAATCGATTTGCAGAAAGCACTTACAATGAATTTAAAACAAGATTAAACCAATTGCAAAATCAAGGGGCTAACAAATTAATATTAGATTTGAGAGATAATCCCGGTGGCTTTTTGAGTGTTACAGAACAAATTTTAGACGAATTTTTAGAAAACAAAAAGCTGCTTTTTTTTACAAAAAACAACAAAGGTTATATCAAAAAAAGATATGCCACTAAAAAAGGAGATTTTGAACATGGTGGGATTTTTGTCCTTATTAACGAAAACTCTGCTTCTGCAAGCGAAATTATTGCAGGAGCGCTACAGGACAATGACAAAGGTATTATTGTAGGACGACGCTCGTTCGGAAAAGGTTTGGTACAGCGTGAAATGGCCTTAGGAGATGGCAGTGCGATTAGGCTTACTGTATCACGCTATTACACCCCAACAGGGCGGTCCATACAACGTTCCTATAAAAATGGCGATAATAAAACATATTATAACGACTACTTTAGACGCAAAGGAAATGGAGAACTTAGCGATAAAAACAACATTGAAATAGCAGATTCCCTAAAGTTTACAACGCCAAAAGGAAAGATCGTTTATGGTGGTGGTGGGATTATTCCAGATGTGTTTGTTCCTATAGATAAAAGCAGGGATAATGATGTTGTAAAACGAATTGTTGCATCAAACCTCATGAGTAATTTCATGTTTAAAGAACTTGATCAAAATAGAGTTTTTTATGCTAATATGAATCAAGATGACTTTATTGCCAATTTTGAGCTTGATAACACTGTTGTAGAACGTTTTCAAGAATACTTAAGCAATAATACTATTGGGAAAATTACATTTTTAGGCTACAACAATCAAATAAAACGTTACTTAAAAGCAACTCTAGCAGAGCAACTCTTTGGCTTAAATGCTTATACCATACTAGTAAATCAGGATGATGCAATGCTAGAAAAAGTGAGAACGCTTATTAGTGAAAAAGAGTTACACGCTTTTAAAAACAATTAATGGAGCTTACTACAAAAAAATGATTTGTAACAAACTCCATTATTCAATTTAATAATGGGCATTAAGCTTATATAATTAACATTGCATCGCCGTAACTATAAAACTTATATTTTTCTTTTATAGCTTCATCATAAGCTCGTTTTACAAAATCATGACCAGCAAACGCAGACGCCATCATTAAAAGTGTAGATTTTGGGGTGTGAAAGTTAGTAATCATACAGTTGGCAATACTAAAATCGTATGGCGGAAAAATAAATTTGTTAGTCCAACCCGAAAATTCATTTAATGTACCGTGAGATGAGACTGAGCTTTCTATAGCGCGCATTGCTGTCGTTCCTACTGCACAAATACGTCGTTTTTCAGATAATGCCTTATTTACAACAGAGGTTGCTTGCTCGCTTATAACAATTTCTTCGCTATCCATTTTATGTTTAGAAAGGTCTTCTACCTCTACAGGGTTAAAGGTTCCTAGACCTACGTGTAGGGTAATCTCTGCGAGATCAACACCTTTAATTTCTAAACGTTTTAATAAATGTTTTGAAAAGTGTAATCCTGCTGTTGGTGCGGCTACGGAGCCTTCATTTTTTGCAAAAATAGTTTGATAACGCTCTTCATCTTCTGGTAGCACGTCCCGTTTTATATACTTAGGAAGTGGTGTTTCTCCTAGCTCATTTAATTTTTTTCTGAATTCTGTGTATGACCCATCAAAGAGAAAACGTAAGGTTCGTCCTCTAGAGGTCGTATTATCAATTACTTCGGCTACTAAAGCATAGTCATCTCCAAAGTAAAGTTTGTTACCAATACGTATTTTACGCGCTGGATCTACCAAAACATCCCAAAGGCGTTGCTCACTATTTAGCTCTCTTAACAAAAACACTTCAATCCTTGCTCCAGTTTTTTCCTTATTGCCGTAGAGTCTTGCAGGAAATACTTTAGTGTTATTAAGGATCATCACATCTTTTTCTTCAAAATAATCAATAAGATCTTTAAACTGTTTATGCTCAATAGTTTGTTCTTTTCTATTTAAAACCATGAGTTTTGCTTCATCTCTATTTTCTGAAGGATGTTCTGCCAAAAGATCTTGTGGTAATTCAAATTGAAAGTGTGATAATTTCATATAATATTGTTTAATACATTATGTGTAACAGTTGGCAAATATACAATCTGTATATAGGGGTTGTCAAGTATTTAAAGTTTTATTTTATACTTTGGTAAACTGAAATCCTATTTGTTCAAAATCACTCCAAAAGTTTGGATACGATTTTGTGACTACCTCAGCATCGTTTATTTGCAAACTATATTTTAACGCTAAGGGGGCAAATGCCATTGCCATACGATGATCTTGATAAGTATTTACACAAACATTTTTGTGTAATGGTGCTCTGTTGAATATTTGTAATGTACTGCTTGTGATTTTTACTGAAGCACCAAATTTTTCAATCTCATTTTTAAGTGCTTGTAATCGGTCTGTTTCTTTTATTTTAAGGGTATGAAGTCCGGTTAAATAACAATCTACACCTAAGCCTAGGCAGGTTACTGCAATAGTCTGTGCAATGTCTGGAGCTGTTATTAAATTAAAGGTCTTGGCGAGATTGTTAGTACTTATTTTTTTTAT
Organism: uncultured Flavobacteriaceae bacterium; assembly: GCA_938011315.1. Taxonomy (GTDB): domain Bacteria; phylum Bacteroidota; class Bacteroidia; order Flavobacteriales; family Flavobacteriaceae; genus AU392. The sequence continues at coordinate 9,710 of CALLUG010000037.1, read as the reverse complement.
AGTAATGCTATGTTCGTCAAAGCTTGTTTCTACACCAAAAGCCTTGTAAATAGTTATTAGTAAAGAATCACCTTGTAAACTTTTTTGTTTGTATGAAGATAAAGTTACTGCTGTCCCTACTCTACTAAGCGCAATACAACTGTAATAATATGATGCTGAAGACCAATCGGACTCAACAACTAATGTTTTGGGTTGTATAGGTTCTGTTCTTGGTTGTACTTCAATTTTATTATTTTCAAAATATGTTGTTATTCCTATTTGATTTAACAAAGCTAGCGTCATTTCAATATAGGGTATTGAGGTAATTTTGCCTTCTAGGGTTATTGTAATTCCGTGTTTTTGTTTTGAGGCAATAAGTACTAAAGCGGAAATATACTGGCTGCTTATGTTTGCTTTTAGGGTTACTTTATTGTTTCGTAATTCTTTTCCTTTAATCATTATTGGCGGATAGCCCTCTGTTTTTTTGTAACTAATTTCGGCTCCTAATTGCAGCAAGGCATCTACTAATATTTTTATAGGGCGCTCTTGCATTCTACTAGACCCTGTAAGCATAACCTCTCTACCATTTTGTGTGGCAAAATATGCTGTTAAAAAACGCATAGCAGTCCCTGCATGATGAACATCTATAGTATCATCATTGCAGGACAATGCGTTTTGCATAAGCTGGGTATCATCCGAGTTAGATTTATTTTTAATAGACAACTCGGGGTACAGTGCTTGTAGTAATAACACTCTATTAGATTCGCTTTTAGAACCTGTTACCTTAATATAAGAGGATTGTTTTAATGTCGATTTTTTGAGTAAGAAGTTCATTTATATACAATCACTGCGCTTTTTTAAAAAAGCTCTTATTTCAGTTTAGTGTTATTGTGATGTCGGTTATGGTCTCGTTTAGCTTTTAGGTCTAGTTTTTTATTAAAAGCGTCTTGAAGGTTAACTCCTGTTTGGTTCGCTAAGCATAATACAACAAACATAACATCGGCGAGCTCTTCTCCCAAATCTTTATTTTTATCACTCTCTTTCTCACTTTGTTCGCCATACCGTCTTGCAATTATTCTTGCAACCTCACCTACTTCTTCTGTAAGCTGCGCCATATTTGTAAGCTCGTTAAAATAACGAACTCCGTGGGTTTTAATCCAGTCATCTACTTCTTGTTGCGCTTGTTTTATGCTCATATGGATTTTATTTGCTCAATACAATTTTTTCATTTTCGGCCTCAATCATGGTTTTAAAATATTGTTTCAGTGTGTCGTAATATGTAGAAGGAACAATGGCTTGGTTCATTTCAGCATTTACAACAATTTGAATAGATTGAGGTGTTGAAGCGATATGGTACTTAAAAGAACCCATATTTTGAGGTAGTTTTAGCATTTTTTGTTTTGGTAACGACTCAACTTTATAGCCCTCAGGGATTGTTATTGAAATGGTATATTTGTTGCTTTGAGGATGTCCAAAATTAACAGGAAACAATCTTTGGTTTGATTTGAATGGGTTTTCTTTGGTTGTTAAAAAAAACATTGGGGACAGGTATAATTGATTATTAATGACCTCGAACTGATTTTCTTTGCTAAACTTAAAGGATTCCATAACAGGTTTAGATAAGTCTAGATCGTTTTTTACTTCAAAGTCTGAAATTTCCATTCCTCCATAATTGTTTTCCATACGTTCTAAATAATCCTCTTTATTAGAGGGTACGTAAGATTGTCTGTAATTCATAGCAGAGTGTCCCGTTTTTACGGTTCTAATAACCCCGTTAATGTCTCCCTCATCTGCTAGATTAACAGCCATGGAGATAATTGTTTTAGATTTTTTTGAAGGGTATAAATTAATTAAAGCAGATTTTCCGTCTTTTCTTATAATTCGCCCTTTCCAATTTAACGCTTTTGAGGGTAAAATATTTGGCATTGCAAACTTGTTGGTCGCATCCAACAATACAGGTTCATTGTTTAAGCTAACTGCAGTAACAATATAATTATAGCCCTCTCGAGTAGGAAAAAGTGGAATTCCATTACTTCTAGTACTTACCAAAACAGGGTTTGCATTTAATCCTGCATAGCGCAACATAGCGGTTAGCATTAGATTAATTTCTGCAACATTCCCAACCTGATCTTTATATGCTTTTTTAACACCACCGCTTGTGTACTTACTATGATATCCATTCCATTTTAGTCTAGATTTTACATAATTAAATATTAGTTCTATTTTTTTTGAAGGATTAGAAACTCCCTTAATCAATGCAGTAATATCTTCTTCAAAATATCTTGTCTTGTTTAGTTCAGCTCCAAAATTAGAGCTTTCATAAATTGTTTTTACAACGTCTTCCCAAGTTCTAGTATAATAGTCTATGGTAGAATTCGGAAATTTAGTGTACGAAAGTTCAAACTTAACTGCAGAGCGATAATTATTAATATTATCAACATAGGGTTCCAACTTTAAAGCAGGAACATTGGTTAAGTTATATTTTTTTTCGTATTTCTGATATTTTACATCGGAGTAACTGAAATTAGTAGATTTATTACCAAATCCTGATTGAGATGAACTCTTGTTTAAAAACTTGATAGATCCATAGCCTTCAGTTGTTTCTGGTGATACTCTTAAAAATCCTTTTGTGTTAATTTTGAAATTAAAATATTCTGGGTTTTCAAATCTTGCTTCTAGTTTTTTTATTGGAATAGCATGTTGAAACTGAAATTCATCTATATTTTGAATAAATGGAGATGATATTCTGTATTTGTACTCTACTATTGATTTTGGTTTTAAGTTAGGAAGTGTAAACTTTGTTTGGTCGTAATATTTTGATAATTCAGTTTTAAAAACCCCATTCTTTTTTAGTTTTATTGATTCTATTTTATCGCCTTCTAAGCTATAGGTAACGGCTTTTATGTTAGTGATTTTTTCTTTTGTACTTCCACTCTTGTATAGGTTAATTGTTTTTGTGGCGTAATCAAAACCTTCTGAGGTGTAAATTTTTATTCTCTCATGAATTTCTGTAATTAGTTGAAATCCTTTTTCTTGATTATATTCATAAAACGTGTTTCTGTTTTTGTACAAATATGTTGCAACAGCATCGGGATCCATTGGGTTAGACGTTTCCTCCAATTCTTCTTTAGATATTTTACCAAAGTTATAGTTTTGAGCTGAAATGCTATAGCTCAATAACAAAATAAATACTAATGTTATTCTCATTTTAGTTAGTTTTAGTTGTTTTTAATAAGTGCTATTTTTGAATTATCATGTTTTGCGACTTCCTTGTAAAAATCTCTAAACGCCTGATAGTCATCTTTTGAAAATTCACCATCGTTTATGCTAAATTCTCTTTTGTAACTTAGTGTTGAGGCATCTTTTTGTTCGAGGCTTATTTTGTACTCTCCAAATATAGTTTTTATCGTTTTGTTTTGAAACATAGCCTCTATTTTATACCCTTTTGGCAAAGTGATATCAATGTTATCAATATCTTTAAAACCTCTATTAATCTTTAATGGCAACTTTCTGTGCCTATATCTGTTCGGTGTATATGTGTTTCTGTTTGTTGCATTTAAGGTAATTAACATTCTATCGCCAACAACTGTTGCATAGTTTGATGCGCTAAAGTCTATATGTTCTGTAAATTCAATATCTGTTTTATTATTTTTAAGGTCTGTTTTAATCATATTGATATTATTAACATAACTCCAATGCTCTTTATAGTGTCTTTGCAACTCTGTTTTATCCATTGTTTCTAGATAATACTTATTATCATACTGTATTCCTGTTGAGTTTACTAACATACTTGCACTAATGCTTCCATCTTCTGTAATAGTATATTGTCCTTTCGTTATTTGAGCACTCTCGTTGGTTTCATATTTTTTTGTGCGCTTAATTATGCCTCCTTCGGGCGTAACTACAAGAACGTCTCTATTGTCTGTAAAATCGCCAATAAATCCAAATGGTAGTTTTTGACTAGTACATTCCAACCATATCGTTTGGTCATCGTTTGTAGGAATAGATAAAATAACATGATTTCCTTGCATTGATGCAAAGTCATGCTCAATGTCTCTTTGAGAACTTCCTGAAAACACAACAGAATAGTTTGCTTCTACATCTACAGCTTTTAATAAAGCCATTGTATAATTTGTTAGACCCTTGCAGTCGCCATAACCCAACTTATCAACTTCCGAGGCGTTGAAAGGCTTCCAGCCTCCAATACCTACCTGTACGCTTATGTATCGTGTTTTGTCTTGAACGTATTGGTATATTTTTTTTGCCTTTTCGATTGGGTCGTTTTCTTCTGCTACCAAATTTTTAACAGTATTAATTGTTTCTGGAGATAGGTCGTAGGCATCTTTTATTAAGTCGTTGTACATCCATTTTCCAAAATCGGTCCAAGTTGCAGCAGCAGCAGAAACACCTTCTAACGAAAATTGCGATGCAGAAAACAACACTTGAGGCGAAAAGTTTACAAATAGGGGACTATGAGTCTCTTTTTTAATTGCATGCAAGTTTTTAGCGGTATAATGTAATTCACCTTCTTTTTTCAGATGATAGCCATTTAAGTTTTTTTCTTTTTTTCGGATTTCAATATTGGAGGGGCTTATTATTTTATACGTGCTATTTTCTGTACTCACGTAATACCCCTCTAAGGGAGCAAAAGGTCTTAAAAAAGCTGTACTTGTGCTTGTAGTTTCATAATTTAACTCTATAGTATAAGGATAATTTACAGGAGTGTACTCTAGATATTTAAGTCTTGAGTCCGAATATAAAGTACCACCATCAACGGCACTAACATCATTAAAGCTATTTTTTTTAATTTTTTTAATCTCTTTTCCAAAAGCATTATACACTAAAGCTTCTAATGTTTTTATTTTTACTGTATTGTCGTAATGCAAATATGCGTTTACCTTACTATTGCCTTGTTTATTTAAAACGGTAATAATCCGTTTTACTTTTGTATTCATTTTATCTTGAGCTTCAATAGTAATTTCTATGTCGTTAAGCCTAATAACAGCATTGGCATTTTTTTTTAGTGCAGGATCCAAACTAAGTGAAAGGTGTGCGTTTTCTTGCGAAAAAGTAGTAATAGCAATAAAAGTTATTGCTACGGTTAGCATATTACGAAACATCATTGTTAGTTAATTTTCGGCGAAATTAACATTAATTTATGACTTTTCAATGTAAGTATTTTTTTTTAACTAATTACTCTTTGTGTTTACTATCTATTATTAGTGTTACAGGGCCGTCGTTAACTAGTTGCACTTGCATATTAGCCCCAAATATTCCAGTTTGTACTTTTTTTTGCAAAATAGATTCGACACTTGATATAAAACGATGGTACAAAGGCAAAGCAACATTTGGTTTTGCAGCTTTAATATAACTAGGTCTATGCCCTTTTTTTGTACTAGCCTGTAAGGTAAATTGGCTTACAATAATAAGCTCTCCACTGGTTTGAATTAACGACCTATTCATAAGCCCACTATCATCGTTAAAAATACGAAGGTGACATATTTTGTGGCTTAGCCAGTTTATATCCTCTTGGGTGTCTTGATTTGTAATCCCAACCAAAACCACAAGTCCTTCATTAATAGAGGCTACAAGTTCCTCTTTTACACAAACACTAGCGTTTAAGACGCGTTGTACAACAACTCTCATGTATAACTAATTGTGATAAGGGTTATTCGTTTTCAAAAATATCAGTTCTATAATGCTCGTCTTCGCCTTCCAAAATTTGTAAGTAGCTCCTATAACGTGAGTATGCTAGTTCATTATTTTCTAGCGCAGTTTTTACGGCACATTTAGGCTCTTTTACGTGCAAGCAATTATTAAATTTACAGTCTTGTTTTAATTTAAAAAATTCTGGAAAGTAGTCACTAACTTCGTCTTTTTCCATGTTTACTAAACCAAAGCCCTTAATTCCGGGAGTGTCTATAATTTTTGCATTAAAACTAAGATCAAACATCTCTGCAAAAGTAGTGGTGTGTTGCCCCTGCATGTGCTGTGTTGAAATTTCTTTGGTTTTTAGGTTAAGCTTAGGTTCTATAGCATTAACAAGCGTAGATTTGCCAACTCCCGAATGACCGCTAAACATACTCACCTTATCTAGCATAAGCATTTTTACTTTGTCAATATTTTTATTTGTTTTTGCAGATATGTCTATACATTTATATCCTATAGATGTATATAGTGATGACAAATATTTTAAATCTAATATTGTATGCTCTGTATAGGTATCTACTTTATTAAACAACAAAATTACTTGTACAGCATAAGCCTTGGCAGACACCAAAAAGCGGTCTATAAAACTTGTAAGTGTAGGTGGGTTATTGATTGTTATTAACAAGAATACTTGATCAATATTAGACGCTATAATATGTGTTTGTTTAGAGAGGTTTACCGATTTTCGTACAATGTAGTTATCACGCTGATGTATATTGTGTATAACGCCTGTTTGTTCGTGGTTTTTAGTTTCTACAGTAAAATCGACATAATCGCCTACAGCTATTGGGTTAGTACTTTTAATACCGCTTAATCGAAACTTGCCTTTTATGCGGCATTGATAAATGTTTCCATTTTCTGTTTTAACAGTGTACCAACTCCCTGTAGATTTGTAGACTAAGCCTGTCATTAAAATTATAGTTGGTTAGTGAGTTTACTGCGTTCTAAACTAGGGTACGCCTTTATGTTATTTAAAAAACTATAAGGCATCACAAACTGTTTTACAGGCGGCAATAGTTTTGTCTAAATCGGTGTACGATAGTGCATCTGTTATAAACCAAGTTTCAAAAGCACTAGGAGCGATATAGATACCTTGATTGAGCATACCGTGAAAAAAAGCTTTAAATGTTGCATTATTTCCTTTAGCAGATGATTCAAAATCAATCACATCGTCTTTTGCAAAGTGAACAGAAATCATGGAACCAAGTCTGTTTATTGTAAAGTCTATGGTCGTTTGTTGCAATACCGTTTCTAAGCCTTGATGTAGGTATTTGGTTTTTGCTTCTAAGCGATTAAATAGCTCGATGTCTGAGTTTATAGCCTCTAGCATTGCTAAGCCTGCAGCCATAGCTAAGGGGTTGCCGCTTAAAGTTCCTGCTTGATATACCGGACCATTGGGTGCTAGGTAATCCATAATATCTTGCTTGGCTGCAAAGGCACCTACAGGTAGCCCTCCACCTATTACTTTTCCAAAACAAACAATATCTGCCTTAATATTAAACAATTCTTGTGCGCCTCCTTTTGCTAATCTAAAGCCTGTCATTACCTCATCAAAAATTAATAAAATATGATTAGCATCGCATAGCGCTCTTAGGCGTTCTAAAAAATTATTTTTAGGCGGAATACACCCCATATTCCCTGCAACAGGTTCTATAATAATACAGGCAATTTCATCTTTATTGGCATTAATGAGTGATGTTACACTTTCAATATCATTGTATCGTGCTAAGAGTGTATCTTGCGCCGTTCCTTTGGTTACTCCTGGGCTGTTTGGGGTGCCAAAAGTAATAGCACCGCTGCCTGCTTGTATTAAAAACGAATCGCTATGCCCGTGATAGCATCCTGCAAACTTTATAATTTTATCTTTTTTTGTGTAACCTCTAGCTAATCTTACTGCGCTCATGCAGGCTTCTGTTCCTGAGTTTACAAATCTAATTTTATCTATATTAGGCACCATAGCAATAGCTAGCGCTGCAATTTGTGTTTCTACCTCTGTGGGCATTCCAAATGAAGTTCCTTGCTTTGCTTTTTCTATTACTGCATTTACAACAGGGGCATAGGCATGACCTAACAACATTGGCCCCCAAGAGTTTATGTAGTCTATGAACTGATTGCCGTCTTCATCGTACAAATAGGCTCCTTTTGCTTTTTTAACAAAAATAGGAGTCCCACCTACAGACTTAAAGGCTCTTACGGGAGAGTTTACTCCCCCAGGGATACATTGCTGTGCTTCGTTAAACAATGCACTACTTCGTTTATAAACCATAACCTTATTTTATTTTAAGTTTAATACTTGTCCAACATTAATGTTTGTTCCTTTAATATTGTTTAGTTTTTGTAGTGTTTTTACTGAAATATTATAGCGTTTAGAGATAGCATATAGCGTATCTCCTTTTACTACGGTATAGCGTTTTTCGCTTGCTGTTTTTAATGGTTTACCAGCAACTACTTCGTCGTACTGAGTTAGGTTATACCGCTCTATAATAGCAATAAGTTTTTCTGGATATTTTTTGTCGGTTGCATAGCCTGCTTTACGCAAGCCTTTTGCCCAAGACTTATAATCGTTTATATTAAGATTAAACAGAGGTGCATATCGTCTCTTTTTCAGAAAATTAGAGTGATCCTGAAATGAGTATTTAGCGTTATCATATTTTCTAAAACATTCTTGTAAAGCATCATCATCGTGGTAAATTTTCTTTCCTGCCCAGCCGTGACATTTAATTCCAAAATGATTATTTGCTTCTACAGATAATCGACCTTTGCCAGAACCCGACTCTAAAATTCCTTGTGCTAAGGTAATACTTGCAGGAATACGATGCTCTCGCATCTCGCTTATAGCAATAGCCTTAAAAGCGTCAATATAATCTCTGGTGTTATTAATTACTGGTGATTTTGATATACTATTCTGCTCTGAGTTGTTACTGGTGTTATCGTTTTTTACAATAGGTTTGCTCGTTGTCTTTTTTTGAGTTTTAGTTGTTACATTTTTTCTAGAAGCACAGCTACTAAAAACAACTCCAATTAATACTAATATAATGTACTTTTTCATTTATAATATGTGATTAAAGGTAATCCCTTTTTTTTTAGTTTTGAATTTATTCCTGCAATACCTTGCAAACCCCCTGTATGGATTGCTAAAACCTTTGCGTTTTTAAAAAATAGTCCTTTTTTAATCATTTCAAAAATCCCAAACATCATTTTCCCTGTATAGATGGGATCCAATGGGATGTTATATTCAACATTAAACGCATTTAAAAATGCTATTAATTCTTGGTTAACTTTAGCATATCCTCCAAAGTGAAAATCGTTAATAAGAGACCAATTACTTTGAGTTACAAATTTACTAATATTGCTAGTTAAAACGTTATTTTTTAATGCTGAAAACCCTAAAATTTTTTGATGTGTTTTTGAAGCATTTATTAGTCCAGCTATTGTTCCTCCGGTTCCTACTGGACAGCAAACAAAATCAAAGTTTTGATCTTTTAAGCTCAAAATTTCTTCACATCCCTTAACTGCAAGTGTGTTTGTGCCTCCTTCTGGAATGAGATAAAATTTACCGAATTGCTGTTTTAGAGCGTCTATAAATACCTTTGAAGTTTTTGCTCTATACGCCTCTCTAGATACAAAACTAAGTTGCATCCCTTGGCTTTTTGCAAACGTTAAGGTGTCGTTGTGTTGTGTTTTATCTCGTAATTCCTCACCTCTAATAATGCCAATGGTTTTAAAACCCTGCAAATATCCTGCAGCTGCAACCGCAGCAATATGATTGGAAAATGCACCTCCAAAAGTAAGGATTGTACTGTAACCTAGTTCTTTTGCTACTTTAAGGTTGTATTTTAATTTTCGATATTTGTTTCCTGAAATAAAATGATGAATCTGATCTTCTCTTTTAATAAACACTTCAACATTTAAGGTGTTAAAAACTTCTAATCGTTGAACTGTACTATGCTCAATATTCATTATAACGTGCTTGTATATGAAAAGTAGCGGATTTTAGGGCACTAACTTTTCGGTTTATAACT
>CALLUG010000036.1 GCA_938011315.1 uncultured Flavobacteriaceae bacterium | reverse complement strand
TTTCCAAATGGTTTGTGAGATGTTTCCGTTATACAGGTTGTCAAATTGTATGCCGCCTTCTTGCTGGTTGTAATTAATTTTGAAAGAAAACAAATCGTCGTTTAGGTTATTTACATCGTTTATACTTTTTAGCCAGCCTCTCACATTGTAGGTATAGTCTATTTTTTGTAAGCCTGTGTTATAAATATTTAACTGTTCTATACTGCCTTGCGGATTGTATATGGAGATATCGCCTATAAGCTGCCCTGAGCTTGGTATGGTAGAGATGTAAAATGTATTATTATTTTTTTTGTAGTGTATGCTGTTGCCTATACGCTCCACTCTAAACACATCGCCTACGGCATAACTGGTTTTTAGTCCTCTATTAATCCCTCTTTCTCGTACATAAACATTTGAGGTTGCGTGGTTGTAAATAGCATAGTCGATACTGGTATAACTAGCATTGGCATTGCTTGAGGAAAGCCCAACCATAAGGTTTTTGTTTGTTTGTGATATGCTGTACTCTACATAGCCGTTTGCACTTATGGCTTGTGATGTGGCCAGACCTGCGCTCCAACCGTTTGCCTGATGGCTTTTTGTAATTTTTGAATCCTCTATGCTTAGTTGTTCTACGTCTACATATTTTGGGGTGTCGCCTAGGTTATGAATGCTTAGGTTTTCTATACTGCATTGGTTATGATATAGGGAGGTATCGCCTATTAAAGCGCTGGTGCTTTCTGTACTGGAGGTATAGAATATCTCATCGTTTTGTTTATAATGAATGCTTGTTCCTACACGTTCTACCTTAAATACATCGCCAGGGTTATAGGTGCTTTTTTTGCCTTTGTTTATTCCTGATTCGAAAACGTAAACGCTCCCGTTGGAGTGGTTGTATATGGCGTAGTCTATGGTGTTATAGACTGCATTGGTATTGTCTGAGGAGAGCCCAACCATAAGCGATCGGTTGTTTTGAGATACGGTATACTGCAGATATCCATCGCCGTGTATGGCTTGTTTTGTGGCTAAACCGCCGTTCCAACCGTTAGCAATTTTTGTAATCTTTGTGCCTTCTATTTTTAGGTTTTCTATGTCTGTATATGGTAGGTTACTGCCTTTGCCTCCTACGTTTTTACTAATAAGTTGCCCTGTGGCATCGTAGGTGTTTTCTACAATAAGCTCGCTAGGGTTATCATTTATTTTTTGAACTTGTTTTACTAATCGTGCTTGGTGATCGTAAGTAAAGTAGTCGTAAGTAATGATGGGGTCTTGCCCTGTAGCATTGGTATTGTTATGCTGCATTTTGGTCTCTTGTACTTTGCCTGCAAAGTCTAATTTGCTTTCTACAATATCGAGCGTCTTTAGGTAGTCGTTTTTTGTGGCTAGGTATATGGGTCTTGCTTTTTCGTCGTAAGCTGTAAGGCTGCTAATCCACTGGTTGGTGCCTAGTACACGTACTTTTGTGGCTGTGGTTAAACCTTTGGTTTTGTTGGTAATGTTAACGCCATAAACTGTGGAGGGTAGGTTAAGACCGGCTTGATCAAAACGGTAATGCCCTGTATAGCCATCGTAATAGTTTAGGGTGTGTATCTCCAAAATATTAGTCTCTGGATAGGCATTGCCACTATAGTAGGTGTTGGTTCCTGCTACTGGGGTGGCTAGTCTACTCTTGGTAAGGTACTGCTGCGAAGCATTGTTTGCAGCGTTTTGCTCGTTCAATCTGGAAGCAGCACTGCTTAGTAGTCCGGTATAGACTACACGACCAAAGGCATCGTATTTTGTAAACAACCATTGTTGTTTGGCTCTTAGATTGGCATCTTGGCTAAGGATAGGTTGGTCTAGTTTGTTGTACACTATAAATTCCCATCCTTTGCCAGGAATTTTCTTTTCGATAAGTCTGTTTCTGTAATCATACTTGTATTGGTAACAAAGTGTGTTAAGCTCCTCTGTGCTAATCCCGTCTGTGGCATCTACTTTGGGGGGAATGACATAACTAAGGTTTCCAAAGCTATCGTAAATGTAGTAAGTGTCATGAGGGATCTTGTTGTTATAGGTTCGCTTTAGGATTACTTGCTTGTCTTTGTTTTTAAATTCTTCGGTACTGTGGTTCTTACTGTATGTAAATTCGGCAATGCCTATGGGGTTTGAGGCTTGGTCGTCAACATAGTTTTCATCTCTAGTAATGGTTTTGTACAGCTCATAATCTTCATATACGCCTTGGTGCACAAGTTTTGGCTGTTCTGGGTTGTTATTGCTAAAGACTACTGTAAATTGCTGTACTTTGTCCACGGCATGGTTACTTTGGTAAACCATTTTTAATTCTCTGCCACTGCCAAGCTTCCAGTCCTTTCCTGGGGCTGCAACTTTTAGTGGGCGGTTTAGTGGAGATTGTTCATAATGGGTTTCACTGTAGGCATTAATATCCTTAACATCAACGCCTTCAAAATCCGAAGCATAGGTGCTTTTGTAGTAGGGATTGGTGTTTGTTTCTGGATGAAAATAGGGTAGTTCTATGGGTTCAAAGTTAGGATCTTCAGGGTCTGGAACTGCCTCGTGCTGGTATTCAATAAGTTCTACTGGTAGGTATTCTCGTGTTTGGCGTCCTGCATTGTCGTAAGTAATGTAATTGACAAGGTCGTTTTGATTGGATGAGGCTTTTACGCCAACGCTTTGGATGGGTCTGCCAATGCCATCAAAATAACTTACTGTTTCTAGTGCATCACTATTTTGTTGAAGCTCATCGATGCTACTTACTGCTATTTGCGGACTAACACTATAGATAAAACTAGGGCTGCGTTTTATGGTGTTGCTTTGGCAACCGTCATTAAATCTGTAACCATAAACTTCTGGGCACTGGTCGTTATTATTAGTAACATAGTTCCCAGGGGGTTGTTCGCATTGGTATATTGGGCTCGAATCGGGGTCGCCTAAACCGTCGTTGTCTTGGTCTAGATACCAGTGGCTAGGGCTATTACTAAAACTAAAACTTATGGTTTGGGCAGCACTCCATAGCTTACTAAAGTGATGTCGCGCTCTAAGGTATCTCAGTGTCCCCGAATTTACAACAAGTTCAGGGTCGGTAGTGCTAGTGCTAGTGCCTGTGGAACTCGTTTGCCAGTAGTAACTAACGTGCTCTGGAACTTGGGTTGTATCGTAATACAATGTTGTCGAGTTGCAGCTGCTGTGATCTTGAAGAGGGTTAACGGCTCCAGAAGTTGGGGTTGCTGGTACTGTGCTTGATTGGCTTACTGTTACGCTAAAACTTGTTTGTAACACGCCTGAGGTATTGCTGGTAATATTGTAGGTAATGGTATGAGTCCCGGGGGTAAGCCATAGTATTGTTAGATTGGAGTTACTATTTTGGATAACGCCACCGCCACTAAGACTCCAATCGCCGCTCACACTGGCACCTGAGCTTAAAATTTCATACTCACTTGTTTGGTTAACGTATGGTGTGGCATTGCCTACAATTTGTGGAACCTTAAGTGTCTTTAATGGAGTTGTCCCTATAGCTAATCCATAGGTGTAGCTGCTTATTATACTTAGAAAGACGATAAGAAGGCTTGTTGAACGTTGTTTTAAAGAATGAAACATCATAGGCTATGGATTAGTTTTTGTAGTGGTATTGGTTAAATGACATAATTTTTCCGTTGGCATCTTTTACGGATTCTAGACGGTTAAAATCATCGTAGGTATAAAGCGTTCTATAGCCTCGGGCATCAATCATCGTTGTGATTCCTACCATGGGTTTATAGTTATAGGTGCTAATAAAGGCATTAGGCAAAGCGTTATGTTGTCTTACCGTATGGATATTGCCGTTATTGGACGATAGTGCTTGGTTAACCTCCTTTAGGGTTGCATTTTCTATTTTGGCAATCGGGTAGTTAAAGTTGTGATCCCATAGGTAAACTGTATGGCTACCATCGGCTAAAGCCACTTCTACGGGTTGACCATACTTGGTATACGACAGGTAATTTACTCTTGGCTCTTGGGCATCATCATCTTTTGCGGTTGAAACTACTTGGGGAAGAATGTTAGAGCGACCATGTTTTGCTTCAAAAACACCAAAATTGGTCCGCTGGGTGCTAAGCCGTTTGCCGTTTTCATACTGTTGGGTTTCTACAAGGGTGTTTAGCCTGTTGCGCTCTAATAGACTATTCATAGCACTTGTGTTTATTCCTGAAAAGTCTACAGCCTTATCTGCATAGTGATATCGGGTCTCTAGCGTGTCTCGCTCACTGTTAATCATAACACTACGGATAACGTTATAGTGTGGGTAACTATTATTACCAAAAAAATGCTCCGTGCTTGTTTCCATCTGTTCTCCTAAATTCGTCTTCTTTTCTGTCCCTCCAGCTGGAAAGTATATGAATGGGTCAAGAGTGTAAATATGCTCACTTAAATCGCATAAATCTTCAAAAGCACACTTCCTTATTATGTGATCTTCTAAGAACTCTTCCACAAAAGCTTGTTCTGGTCCTAAAGCCAAATCCAATTCAATACGCTGCCTTATGTTCATCCCGACAACACTTCGTAATGTTGGATTTTCAGGAAAAAATGCTCTAGGAAAATACGTCGCATAAGGTTTATATAAGTTTACGGTTTCTGAAACAGGAGTTGTTTCTCTTATTAAGTGCCCTCCTGTGGTATTGCCTACATAAGGAGCGTCCGGAGTTCTTATAGACACGCCCTCTGGCAGTAAGTATTCTCTATTAATGGTATAGGAGCTTTCTGCACTACCTGTATCGATATGCTCTGAAACAAAGGCATAACCCAAATAGCCTGCTTGAGTAGTTAGTAACGGTATTGAACTTTGAGAGGATGCTACAATAAGAGCATTGAGTCGTAGCTCAAAATAAAAAGGGCTTGTGAGCTGAAAGCCACCATCGTAAGAAAATGTCCTTTTAAGCCCTTCGGAATTGCTAATGCTTTTTACACGAAGCCCTCCCGAGAGCAAGTCATTACCCTCTACAGCAGTGCTTGTGGTTTTTGTCCAAGTTACTTTGGCTGTAGTGCTATAAGCTGTAGGATCGTAATCCCCACTAATCTCTACGGCAATATCGACTTCACTGCCTGGACTTGCCAAAAAATAGCCCTCTTGCCCTAAAGGTACTTTTACTGGTGATGTAGCTGTTACTGTTCCTGGTATGCCTACCTCTGTAATGATAAACCACATATTATCGCAAACCTCATCCTTAGCTTGATAAAGCTGTGCAATGCCTGCATTACTACATCTATTGGTTGCCCCACTATAGCGCAGCCTCACTTTTCCGTTGTATGTATCGGCATCGGTAGGAACTGTAAAGCGCTCGGTATAGCGTTGTGTTAGAACTTTGTTATGGGTTGATGTACGTGCTACCCCAGTGGTATTAACCGAAAAGGAATGTAAGGTTGTTTGACCATCTTCATCTTCTTTTCCTTCTGCCAAAGTGCGCCTATTGTTTTCAAAGCTAAAGGAAGTCATCCCACCCTCGGGATAGCTAATGGAGTTTAGCATGCAAGCTTGAGTATAGGCTGAGTTAGGCGCCCTATTAGCCTTAGGATGCTGCCCTGTATTGAAGGGAATAAGTGTTACGTTGGTATTTGCTCCGTTATAATAGCCCCAGTGGTCTTGAGCATTAGACCATTTGTGAGGCAAATTTAGTGGGTTATAATCAAATTTATAGTTAAAATGACGCCCTGAGGTCTCTCCATTAATAAGCCCTGTAAAACGAAGACCTTGCAAAGATAGGCGCTTTGATAATACAGTTTGATAATAAGGAACATTGCTTGTTGTTAGGGCATAGCGCCCCAAATCTTCAGGAATAGCACTGGTAAAATAATCGTGAAGAAAAGAAACTTCGCTAAGTTTTATGCCGCCTCCATAAACTTCAACTCGTTTAAGCCGTCCGTGATTAGCAGCTAAGTCCAAACGCCTTTCACTATCTCTAACAAAATTAACATACCCCTTAGAACTTGTTATTTTTGAAAGATAGGTATAGCTGCGTTTTACTCTAGAATGCCACTCAGATGTGGCTCCAAAAATATTGTCCTGATCTACCGAACCTGGGGAACTCTCTGAACCATCATCTACAATATCAGCATAGCGACTATCATCTTCTTTTAAATAAGGAATATCTGAGCTTTGTGGGGGGTTAATTATTAAAGAGGATTCTCCTCTAGAAATCTCATAATTATATTGGTTTTCATAATTTGGTGTGTAGCTATCATAATCGAATCTAATAGCATCGCCGTTAGCAGAGATCATACTTACTAAATTCCACGATTCTGTATATGAAATAATATTTTCACTATAGGTTCCGTCGCTTTCGCCTGGGATACTTTCTTGACCATTATTAATCGCTGCCGACTGGGAACTAATAAAACGGTTGCCTATATTAAACTTATAGACCGTGCCATTAGCATCGGTAATACTCCAAGACGATAGTTCTCCATTTCCAGCAAAAGTGGGTTGTATCACTAAATTTGTACTCTCAAATTGCACTATCTCGCCATAGCTATCTTTAATGCGGTTTTGATTAAACATAAAACGTCCCGAAATCCCTGGAGCACTAAATCGAAAATCGTCTGGCTGATATTCTAGCTTATTATTAAGTAACAGTGTATTAGTTAATTCAGTACAATTTTTACCATATAATTCTCCCCCATAAGTAATACAGGTTTCTCTTACCTTATCTACGATGTAAGGTGTATGTATAAAGCCATATTTATAGTCGTCTGGTAAGCCCCTAACGGTACGAGTAATTTGCCCACCCGCAGAGAGGTTCCAGCCTAAGCCCACCCATGTAGCTTCTTCGTTAACACGATGACCGCCTGCATGGTAAGATAAGTTTATAGGTACCGACAATTCTCTACCTTCTAGTGTGGCTATAGGGATGTTTATGTTAGGAATCCCATTATAGTAGGATACTGGCACTTCGCTATAACGGTTTAAAGCTGCTATACTAGGACTCGGAGGAATTACCGTAGGAACAGATTGTGAGAAGTGCTGGAGCACATTAAAACAAATAATAAGGCTAAGGTAGAAACGTTTTTTCATAATAGAAACACTAATTTTTGAAGTGGTTTTTTAATAAAGAATGTCCAAATTTAATTATAATAATTTTAACAAACAATGCTTATAAATGTTAAATTTATTGTCAATCGCACTTTACTATTGTTGTTTAAAGGCTTTATGCTTGTTTTGTAAATGAAACTTTAACGATAAATTAATGCAAAAAAATGTAAGGTATTTAACAACTTTATATTTAATTACCTGTTGTGCATTTAAAAAAAGATAGTTTGTGTGGCAAAAATTAGACTGGTTATTATTAGACTAATTCATTAGTTTATGCCAATTGTTATTTAAAATGAGCCGTAACTAATTTGGAATATTGTGTTTAGATAACATAGAAAACCCAAACATAGCCTTAGTTACGTTTAGGTTTTATATTATATACAGACGCAATAGAAACGAATAACATGGTTTATTTTGAGTCATAATTGGCATTAATATGGAAGTCTTACTACATAAGGGTTTTAAGCTTTATATTAGAGTATAATCCTTATGTTTATGCCACAATCAATATGGTTTTGTTACGGGGTACACCCGTAAATAAAATTTAAAACAACATCTGCTAGTACATTTGCATTTTAGTAACATTAAACTCTACATATAGATTGGGCAATCAAATTTGTAAAAGCATCAAATTTGACTTTTGGAATAGGAAAATAAAATTGAAATAAAAAAGAAGTCGATAATTAACATTATATACCTGTTGTGCAATAAAAACTAATTATGCTTTATGCACAGTAAGATCGTAACCAATTCCTGTAAGGAATGAAATCGAGAGAAAGAAATACAAAATCTTTTAGAACGATTTTCAAGTTACATATTAAAAATTGATTTTAACGTTTTGTAGTTTACGATTTAATCAATATCGTTTAGCTTCAAGCTCTATTTCATTATCGCTTTAAACACATCTAACTCTGTCTTTATAATTCTGACTAACGTAAAATTAGTTTACTGTAAATCAGAATTTTAATAGTATTCGCTTTTCTCATCTTTCCTTAATTTTTCCAGTCACAATTTACTCAATTTTACGCTAGCCTATGTACTGAATTTTCTCGGGGGTCTGGGGGATTACCTACAACGATGGTATCGTAAGAATCTGCCCTTTTCGAATTGCATTTGGGCTGTCTAAAATAGTTTTATTAGCCTCATAAATTAGGTAATACTTACTTGTGTTATTATAATATTTTTTAGAAATTGTACCGAGTGTTTCCCCCAAAGCAACAGTATGTTGTTTTGTTGTGTTTTGCGCAACTGGCTTGGCTATTACTTTATTAGTATCCTGCTTAGGTATTGTCTTAGCCACTACATTTTTCGCCTTGTTAGTGTTATTAAATTCGTGCTTAAAATTAGTTGCATACGTATTAAACGCATCTTGACTCTTTAGGGTTTTATATCGGTCTGTTTTAAACATTTTTAAGTATAACTCTAGTTGCTGTGGGGTTTTATACCCTACAATGGGCGCGATTAAATCGGCTTGCTCGTCTAAAAACACAATAGTAGGGTAAGCACGAATACCTAAAAATTGTGCGAGTTCATGTTGGCTATTTCTACTGCTTGCTCGTGCGGCGTCGTATTGTGGATTGGTGTAAGTTTTATTTTTAAAATTAACTGGAGAGTTGCCTTCTGCATTAAATTTCACAGCATAATAATTGTCATTAATATACTGTATAACGTCTGCATTGCCAAATGTTTTTTTATCGAGTATTTTGCAAGGACCACACCAATTGGTGTAAGTATCCATAATTATTTTTTTAGGATTTTTCTTTTGAAGTGCTACAGCCTCTTCAAAAGATACCCAGTGTATTTCTTGCGCAATGCTAGTCGTTACAGCAAAAACAAATAGTGCTAAAGTGACTATCTTTCTCATATATTTATTACTTAATAAATTTTCAGAATCAAATTTACAAAATATCTGTTTTTAAAATCGAGGGTTTAACTCAATATTAAGAGCGAGTTTATCTACTTGTAATGCTAAATAAAACTTAGTGTGCATTTTAATTATCTGCTAATTCAAATCCTTCTGCTTCGTCATGTTTTAAGTTTCTTTCATTATCTTCAGCTCCATGTGTTAATTTTTCTAATTTTTTTCTAAAAACTAAGACTAAAGCGCCAAATAAAACACAGAATAATGCTATTCCTGTGAAAATTGTAAACTCACCTAATTTTTCTGAAGCTTCTCCTAATAACCCTGCTAGTTTATTTCCAAACCCTGTCATTGCAAAATAAACACCCATCATTAATGATGCATATTTTACTGGTGCTAATTTTGTAATATATGATAATGCTACTGGCGATATGCATAATTCCCCTACAGTGTGAAATAAATAAGCCAACACTAGCCAATACATTGCTGATGCCCCGTCAACTTCATATTGACCAGCAGCTGCACTCATAAAAAAGAATCCAGTTCCCATTATTATTAAACCTAATATCATTTTAAATAATGAAGTAGATAACTTGTTTTTTAGCTTTCTGTTAGCCCAATATAAAGCTACTATTGTACCTAAAAATATAATAAACATTGCATTTAAAGATTGAAACCAAGATGCTGGAACTTCAAAATCCATCAACATTCTGTTCGTTTTTTCGGATGCATAAATATTCATTAAGCCTCCTGCTTGCTCAAAAGCTCCCCAAAAAACAATAACTAATAAAAAGGATATAAATAACACTATAATTCGATCTTTTTCTATTTTTGTTAGAGGCTTATTAATGGCTTCTTTATCACTAAGCTTTTCGGAAGTTCCTATGAAGTTTCCAACACTCTTTAAATATTTTTGACCAGCTAAATATTGAATTAACCCTAACGCCATCCCTATTCCCGCTAGTCCAAATCCATAATGCCAACCATGAACCTCACCCACATAACCTACAATTAAACTTGATAAAAAAGCACCTATATTAATACCTATATAGAATATAGTAAATCCTTTATCTCTTCTAATATCTCCTTGTTTATAGAGACCTCCTACCATTGTAGAAATGTTTGGTTTTAACATGCCGACACCTAAAATAATCAAACCTAATCCAGTATAAAACGCCCAAAGTTCTTCAATAGCTAACACACTGTGTCCTGCCACTAACAAAATGCCTCCATATAATACAGATTTTTTTTGTCCTAGAAATTTATCGGCTATCCATCCTCCTGGAATAGACATTACATAAACTAACATTGTATAAGTACCATAAAGCGATAAAGCCTCTCCATTTGACCATCCTAATCCTGCATTGTCTGCTGCTGTTTCTGCAACCAAATACAATACTAATATTGCCCTCATCCCATAATATGAAAAACGTTCCCACATTTCTGTGAAAAATAAAACATATAATCCTACTGGGTGACCAAATAATTCTTTTTGATGAGCTGCTTTTACTGACATATAATTTAATATTAGTTAATTCAAAATTTTTTAAATCTTATCGCCAAGTTTTTGGTCGATGAAGTTAGTCATTTTTTTATATAAATGTAATCGTGTGTTTCCACCAAATATACCGTGGTTTTTGTCGGGGTATAGCATCCATTCAAACTGTTTGTCTGCTTGAATTAAAGCTTCTACCATACGCATTGTATTTTGTACGTGCACATTATCGTCTGCTGTGCCATGA
The DNA here is from genome assembly GCA_938011315.1 of uncultured Flavobacteriaceae bacterium. Lineage (GTDB taxonomy): Bacteria > Bacteroidota > Bacteroidia > Flavobacteriales > Flavobacteriaceae > AU392. The sequence continues at coordinate 13,607 of CALLUG010000036.1, read as the reverse complement.
ATAAGGAGGTAGTCTCCTTTTAGTTTATCAACATGATTAATGGGGGAATTATCATCATACCCGCTAGGGTTTTCTTGTGGGGTTGTCATGTAACGTTCTGTATAAATACTGTCATAAAAACGCCAGCTTGTTACTGGAGCAACTGCAATGGCCATAGAAAATACACCGTCGCCTTTAAATAACGCATTGCTACTCATAAACCCTCCGTAGCTCCATCCCCAAATTCCTATTCTAGATGCATCTATAAAACTTAGTTTCCCTAATGTTTTTGCGGCTTCAATTTGGTCTTCGACCTCGTATTTCCCTAACTCTTTTTGGGTTATTTTTTTAAAATCAGCACCTTTAAAGCCAGTCCCTCTACCATCTACACAAGCAATAACATATCCTTTTTGTGCTAAGTGCTGGTACCAGTAGTCGTTTGCTCCGTTCCAACGATTTGCAACTTGTTGCGAACCAGGACCTGAGTATTGGTACATAAATAAAGGGTAGGTTTTGTTTGGGTCAAAATTTGCGGGTTTTATCATCCACATATTTAACTCATGACCATTAACATTAAGTGTGCTAAACTCTTTTTTAGAAATGGCATAGGCATTAAGTTTATTTAGCACCTTAGTATTATCAATAATATGCTTTATAACTTTGCCATTGTTACTGGCATTCAAAGTGTATTTTGGTGCTGTTGTTGCGCTAGAAAATGTATTTATAAAGTACGTAAAATCTGCACTAAAAGCAGCATTATTAGTACCGTCAGCTTTTGTTAAACGTGTTTTCTTTTTGCCGTTAAGTTGTACAGCATACACATCACGGTTTATGGAACCATTTTCTACCGATTGATAATAAATTTTATTTGTTTTGTTATCGTAGCCATAATAGTTTGTTACTTCCCATGCGCCTTTTGTTATTTGATTAATTAAGGTGCCATCATCTTTATAATGATAAATATGGTTGTACCCGTCCTTTTCACTAGTCCAAATAAAGCTATGATCTTTTAAAAAGGTAAGGTTAGAGGTTATATCTATATATGCTTTATCCTTTTCGGCTAGTGCTAATGTTGCGGTATTCGTATTTGCATCAATCATCCATAAGTCCAATTCGTTTTGATGCCTATTCATGTATTGAGCACTAAGCACATTAGGTTTGTTAGTCCACTTAATACGTGGAATATAAAAATCCTTATACGTTTTTTTTAGCTGTACAGCCTTTGTAGTATTGGTAGCCAAATCGTAAATGTGTAGCGACACCACAGAGTTGGCTTCTCCTGCTTTTGGGTATTTAAACACTTGTTGTTTTTGGTATAGAGCCTGACCATAAACATCCATAGAAAATTCTGGAACTTTTGTTTCGTCAAAACGTAAAAAAGCAATTTTATTATCGGCTGCGTTCCACTCAAAGGCACGAACAAAGGCAAACTCCTCTTCGTACACCCAATCGGTAATACCGTTTATTATTTTGTTTTTTTCTCCATCGAAAGTAATTTGTGTTGTTTTCCCTGTTTTAAATTCCTTGACATACAAATTATTATTAAAGCCATAAGCAACTTTAGTCCCGTCTGAAGATAATGTTGGCTCTTGAATTAAGTTCTCCGAAATCAAAGTAAGCCCATTAGTTTTAGTATCGTAAACATAATATTTACCTAAACGCGAACGACGAAAAACAGGCTGTATATTGGTGGCTAAAATCACTTTACTTTCGTCTGCACTAAACGTGTAACTTGAAAAATTTTGAATATCTTTTATCGTTGCAGAATTTACCAAAGTACTTACTTTAGTTAAGGTTTTGTAATCGTAAATATCGATAGTACTTGTGTTATCTTTTCTGTTACGGTTCAAAACAGAGTACTGCTGACCATTATTCATTGAGTGTAGCGAGGACATTCCTTGAGTTCTAAATGCTCCAGTCCAAATTTCTTCCAAAGAAATTTGTTTTTTCTGTGCTGATATCGATGCTGTTACGATAAAAAATACGAGGCTAACTAACTTTGTGCGTATCATTACTAAGTAAGGGTTATATTATGCAACGCCAAGTTTACTAAAAATAAGCAAAAAACCCTAATTATTAACAATAAAAAGCATTTGGTTTTTAATAAGATTTTAAATTATAACTGCTAAGAATGGTATCTTTGTAGCCCAAACCTTATGCTAATGCCTAATTCTATTTCTGGATTTTCTAAGCTATCTAAATCTAAAAAAATTGATTGGATTGCCGATTCGTATTTTGTAGACAAAGAGCTATCTAAACAAATTTTAAAACAATATTGGCATTCCAATCCAGAACTGCAACAGCTCCACGATGAGTTTATTGAAAACACAATTACTAATTATTATTTGCCCCTTGGTGTTGCGCCCAATTTTTTAATTAACGATACACTCTACACATTGCCAATGGCTATAGAGGAGAGTTCTGTTGTTGCTGCCGCAAGTAAGGCTGCCAAATTTTGGTTAGACCGCGGTGGGTTTAAGGCTGAAGTGATTTCGACCACAAAAATTGGTCATGTTCACTTTATGTACTATGGCGATATCAAGATATTACAGCAGTATTTTAATGCTATAAAGCCACAACTAATTAGCGCGGTAAAGTCTATTACCAAAAATATGAATCGTCGTGGTGGTGGCGTTACAGATATTACTTTAATCAATAAGACCAAAGCATTAGAAGGCTACTACCAACTAAAGGTAAGGTTTGAAACTTTAGATGCTATGGGGGCTAATTTTATTAACTCTTGTTTAGAACAATTTGCACAAACGTTTAGAGATAGTGCAAAACAGTACAAAATGTTTACAGATGGCAATGCTGATATAAAGATTGTGATGAGCATACTGTCCAACTATGTTCCTGAGTGCCTTGTAAAGGCAGAAGTAAGTTGTCCTGTAGCCCACTTAAACGAAGATAAAACTGTAAGTCCGACACAGTTTGCTGAAACGTTTTTACAAGCTGTCAAGATTGCTGAAATTGAACCCTATAGAGCTGTAACTCATAATAAAGGTATTATGAATGGGATTGATGCTGTTGTGTTAGCTACTGGCAACGACTTTAGGGCCATAGAAGCTTGTGCACACGCTTACGCATCTCGCCACGGTACATACTCTAGCTTAACGCATGCTAGTGTAGAGGACGGAATTTTTAAGTTTTGGATTGAAATTCCTCTTGCTTTAGGTACGGTTGGTGGACTAACCAAACTACACCCTTTGGTAAAGCTTTGTATGGAAATGCTACAAAACCCGTCGGCTAGAGACTTAATGCAAATTGTGGCTGTTTCCGGACTAGCACAGAACTTTGCCGCTTTACGCTCGTTAACCACTACTGGGATACAAGAAGGTCATATGAAAATGCATCTTATGAATATTTTGAATCAAAACAATGCCAGTGCGGCCGAAAAAACAAGCTTAATCAAGCACTTTAAAACCAATACCGTATCACACAACGCTGTTATTGAGGCTTTAAATCGCATAAGAACCACAAGCTAATGTCTAGTTTTTACAGTAACGGAAAATTACTACTCACTGGAGAATACGCTATTTTAGACGGTGCATTATCGCTCGCTTTACCCACCGTGTATGGGCAGTCGATGGACGTTAGCACTACCGCTACAAATTCCATTACTTGGAATAGCAAAGATTATAATGGCAATACTTGGTTTAAAACTGTATTAACATTAAGCAATAATGTGTTTAGTACAGAAACTAAAAATGAGCTATCAACACGGTTAATACAAATTTTAACTGCTGCAAAACAACTTAATTCTAATTTTTTAAGCAATTTCAAGGGCGTTTCTATTACAACAAGATTAGACTTTCCTAATAATTGGGGTTTAGGAAGTTCTTCAACACTTATAACTAACATTGCAAATTGGGCTAAGGTTAACCCTTACAAATTACTTGATCTAAGCTTTGGAGGAAGTGGCTATGATATTGCTTGTGCCAAGCACAATACAGCCTTAACTTACAAACTAATAAACGGCGGTTCAAGATGTGTAAGCCCTGTTTGTTTTAACCCACAGTTTAAGGCAAATCTATTTTTTGTTCATTTAAACAAAAAACAGAACAGTCGAGAAAGTATATGTCATTACAACGCTAATAAACAAAACCTAGCAACATCCATTTCGCAAATTAATACAATTACAAAACAGATTATTGATTGCGAAAGTTTAGCTATGTTTAACGCTTTAATACAGCGCCACGAACATATTATATCTCGTTTGGTTAATTTGCCTACAATACAGCACAAATGGTTTTCAGATTTCAAGGGAAGCATAAAAAGTTTAGGAGGCTGGGGCGGGGATTTTGTACTAGCAACAAGTAAAAATGATCCTTCTGCCTATTTTAAATCAAAAGGCTACTCTACAATAATTCCTTATTCCGATATGGTTTTAGCCTAAAAGAGCCTCAGGTGTCCTGAGGCTCTTTTGATTTTTTAAATCTATATATACTTTTTAGTAAAAATCAGCTCTATTGTCTTCTATTTCAGCCATTTTTTTTAGGGCTTCGTATAAGGCATTTGTCGCTTCATTTGCTCGTGTTTCACCCAATCTATTTGCAATAGGCTCGTAACTAGGCAATTCTGTTGCTGTTGTTTTTTTAGTTACTTGTACGATATATACTCCAAAGTTTCCTGTAATTAACTGTGAGGTATCGCCCTCGTTTAAACCAAACGCTGTACCAATTACTTTAGGCTCTGACCCAGCTCCTGTTAGGGTTGCATTTTTCATATTTAATGCTAAGGCTGTTTTTACCGTTTGGTTTTCGGCGGCGGCAATTTGTTCCATCGTTCCTGCTGTAATACGCTGCTTTATAAGTTCGGCTTTCTTTTGTTTTCTAATTTCGGCATTGGCAGTAATCGCTGCTTTATCAATGTTCATTAATCCTTTTGGTGTTTTGGTCGTTAATTTAGCAATTGCAAAACCACCACCAGGTATTGTAAAGCGTTTAATATCGCCTACTTTTGTCTCTTCATTAAAAGCCCATTTTACCATACTCCTATTCACTCCAATTCCTGGTATAGTTTCATCCAGCTCTTTTATGGCACTTACAGGTCTTACAATATAGTTTTGTTGAGCAGCCACATCTGTAAAGGCTTGTTTGTTAACTGCAATTTCAAACTTAGATGTTGCTTTAAAAATACTATCTATTGTTTTTTCGGAAGGCTCTATTTTAGACGACAAATACGCTATTTTAGACGTTTTTTGTATGTTTTTTTGCTCTAGTATTTCAACAACATGAAATCCATAACTTGTTTTTACAACTTCTAAGGTTCCTTTTTTATTTTGAAAAGAAAAATTGCTTACTGCTGGGCCTAATATTCTAGAGGCATACGATAGCTCTACCTCTCCATTAGTCTCTTTACCAGGAACTAAGTTTGAAGATAATTCTAATAATTGTTTAAATTTGGAACGATTTCTTTTTAGTATATTATAAATACTATCGGCTGTTGTTTGTGCTTGTTCCTCCGTTTTTACTGTTGCAGGGTCTTGCCCTTGTCCAGCTCTAAAAGGGATTAATATATGACGTATCTTTACTGAGTCTGGCAATTGTTTGTTAGCTACAACTTTAGCAATTTTAAACATTCCGTTGTCTCTGTAGGGCCCATAAGTTTCACCTTCTTTTAGTTTAGAAATACTGTCTGAAATTATTCCTAATTGGTTTTTATAAAGAAACGAATCTTCAAACGCTGTAGCAGAATTGTTGGAGATTAGAAAATCAGAATTATTTTCTGCAGCAATAAAATCTTTTTCTAAGGCAACTAAGTTATTTTTTATAGTATTTTCATCTTCTAGCGATGCTACTTCTCTAAAGGCAACGTATGATATGTTTCTGGATTTTTCTACTTCATATTTACTTTTATTGTTGTTTACATAGCTTGCAACGTCTTTTTCTGTTACTGTAATAGTGCTATCTGGGATTGAGGTGTAAGGAATTTGTACAAATTTCACATCAACCTTATCGTTAGCCAATTTATGATCCAAGGCGCCCTCGGTAAGTGTACCCGCTAGACTAGACTTAATCATATTAAAATAATTGTTTCTTACTCCTGTAGAGGCAATACCGTTTTCGTAAGTGTTTACCCATACATTATAGTTTATTTGTCGTCCTCCCAAAAAGGTTGTTTCTGGAGAAATAGCCTTTAAATTTGCTATATATTCGTTGAGTTTATTTTCATCAAAAAGACCAGCTTCATTTTTAAATTCTTCAAAGCTTCCTAGGTTTTGCTCTAGTAAGCTTCTCATTTGGTCTCTCTCTACGGTAAGTCCAAGTTTGTCAAACTCGGTATCCATAACTGCAGTTGCTAATTCTTGATCCCAAATAGCATTTACAGCTTGCGTTGTGGACATTCCTCTAGACTGTTGCACATTGGTAACTTTCTGTACAAAGTTAAGTCTATCTATATCCTTGCCATTAATTGTTGCAATGACATCTTGTGATTTTCCAGAAAAGTTAGCACTACCATCAAGCAGTCCAGAAAGTATGAATGCAAATAATGCTAATGCAATTACGAGTATTAGCACTAAAGATTGTTGTCTTATTTTATTTAAAATCGCCATTTTTTTTATGTTATTTTTAAAAAAATTTAGTGAGCGAAAATACTATTTTATAAGTAATTATAAAAACACTAATGAATTAATTTTTGAATTAAACAAAAATCTTATTCTTCTTTTAATAGTTCTAAAGAAACAGTATCTATTTTTGCTGTGGAGGCTTCTATAATTTTAAATAAAAAGTTGTCCGTTTTTATTTCGTGTCCCTGTTCAGGAATTTCAGCTGTAATATTAACAATTAATCCTCCCAAGGTTTCGTAGTGTTCACTTTCGGGCAAATTAAGTTTGTAGGTTTCGTTAAGGTAGTCTACTTCTAGGCGTGCAGAAAAATTAAATGTTGTGTCGCTTAGTTGTTTTTCTAGTAGTTCTAAGGTATCGTGCTCGTCTTGTATTTCCCCAAAAAGTTCTTCTACAATATCTTCGGTAGTCATAATGCCCGAGGTACCACCATATTCGTCCAAAACAACTGCCATACTTTTTCGTTTTTTGGTCAAAACGTTTAAGACATCTTTAACGAGCATGGTTTCTGGTATAAATTCTACGGGCTTAATAAAGGATTTTATGGTTTTTGGTTTTTTAAATAAATCGAACAAATGCACATAACCCAGAATATCGTCTATGGAACTTTTGTAAACCATTATTTTTGAGTAGCCTGTGCTTGTAAATAGACTTTTTAGGTTATCTATACTATCATGAATTTCTACTGCAATAATTTCTGTTCGTGGCATCATGACTTCTCTAGCTTTTACTTCAGAAAATTCTAAGGCATTTTGAAAAATCTGAATTTCGCTATCCACCTCATCCTCTGGAGTAACAGATTCCATTTGTTGACTAATATAGTTTCCTAATTCTACTTTTGAAAACACTAACTGTACTCTGTCGCCCTGTGTTTTAAAAAAATATTTTAAGACTAAATCTGAAATCCAAATCACAAAATCTGAAACAAGGGAAAAAATAACATAAAAGATATACGCGGGAACTGCAAAAAACTTAAGTAAAACGTTTGCGTAAATCTGAAAAAACACTTTGGGTAGAAACTCTGCTGTAATTAAGATAACAGCTGTAGAGATTACAGTTTGAGTAAGCAAACTTAACTCCGTAAACAAGTAACACAAAAACGTATTGTCTGTAAGCTGTAGTGTTTTAAACCAGTTTACTAAAGTCTCGCCCATATAAAACCCATAAATTACAAGTGCTATATTGTTTCCAATAAGCATGGTTGCAATAAACTTTGATGGCTTTTTGGTAAGTTTTTCTAATAATTTTGACAAAAAATTACTCTGCTTTTTCTCAATTTCGATATGTATTTTGTTGGAAGAGATGTAGGCAATCTCCATTCCTGAAAAAAATGCTGATAGCAGTAAAGATAAAATGATAATGGGGTAAGTACTCATTGTTAAAGTTTCCCTCGGTCTCTAAATCTTTTTGTGTACTTACGCCTAAAGAAGAACATAAATACTGCAATACAAGAAAAGCCTAAAGAAATGTATGCTGCATTACGGTCTTCACTCCATTTACTAACAGCATTGTACAAAAATAGCACTCCAAACACTAAGTAAATGTATTGTAAAAATTGCAGCAGTTTGTTCATTTTTATATTTTAAATTGTTGTGTGGCATCACAAATATAGCACTATTCTTTTACATTAAACGCTCCCGAGAAATCTAAAATATAAGGCATTTCAAAATCTTTATCGGAGTCAAAAGCAATACCTTCTCCTACTCTATCTAAAGATTTAAAATAAACGGGGTAATTTGTAAACACCCATTGTTTTACTTGGTCATAATACAATTGTTCGGTTTTGAGCTGTCCATTTTTTGCAGAGGTATAAACCACATTGCCACGTAGGTCAATAAGTTTTGTTTTGTTATAAACAATAGCATAATCTGCTATAATATTGCTTTTGTTGTGTTGGTCGTCGTAAATATCTAAATTAATGCCTTCTGGAAATTCATGAAAGCTAAAATTCCTGTTAGAATAATCGAGCATTTTGGGGCTTATTAAACTAGATTTGACTGCTCCTACAGTGGTGTATTTGCCCTTAGCGCCTTCCATAATAGATAGTGGTTCACTGGTTTTAACATCTATATTTTGAACGGCTTCTAGATTGTCTTTACACGAAAAAAATATGATTATAGTCGTACATACTATAATCATATTGTAATTCATATATTTTTTTAAGATCATTAAATGCTAGGTACTTTTACGCTTCGTCCGATCCAGCACTTGTAGCTAATGGTTTTTCCTTCCATTCCTGCTGTAAATATTTCGCTTTTTGTAGGAGTTAAAGCGTTCCAATTTGCAATAGTTTTGCTTACAACACTTTTTATGTTTGCATCTACTCTAGCGCCTTTTGAGGCTTCGCGAGATGCTAACCAGTAGGTTGCTTTTTTTTCGAATACGTTATCGCCACAGTTGTTAGCACTAGCCGCATACATTTGTGCTATTGCTAAGTGTGCTTTCCCTAATGATGGGTTTGCTTTAAGTGCTTTTTCATAGTAACTTCTTGCTTGGCTATATTTTCCTGACTTTTTAAACTTTGATGCAATTTTAGTCAATATTTTTGCTTTTTCATAATTGTCTGCCTCCAAGCTAATGGCTTGATTGTAGTAGGTTAACGCGCCATTAGAATCTCCAGCTTTATCACGTAACAGTCCTAAGTAATATGCTGTGCGTGCGTCTGGTTCTATATTGTTTTTTTGTTCTACAAGTTTTACAAAAAATGCACTATCTAGACAGTCTTTAGACCCCAATCGGTCCATTGTTCTTTGCAGCCACAGGACATCGTTTTTGTTTTCGGTATAAGTTTTCTCAAATAACGGGATTAAATTTTCACAATTTGCTCTAATGCCTAGGTCACTTTCCATTCCTTTAAGGATTTTATCGTAACCTGCTAAATAGCTGTTATAGGATCTTAGTTTTTGTTTGTCTTTACTCGATAGTTTATCGGAAGCGCTCTCATCGTCTGCGGTAATTCCTTTTTCTAAATTAAATTTATTTAAGCGTTCTGTGTAGCGTTTAATTTCAGCTTCTACTTTTTCAGAAACTTCGTCGTATTTAGTAAATAATTTTTCGGCAGGATAAGTTCCTTCATCATATAATCTTACTGCCAATTTAAAATACGTGAATAAGCTTTGAGGGTTATTAAATGTTTTTAAATCTGTTTTGTACGCCGTGTCAAAATTGTCGTACAGCTCTTGATTTTTTTTATTTAGCAAATCGTTATTATCATAAATTAACTGAGCTACTTTTGCTTTGTATTGTCCTGTAGGGGTTTTGCTAGGAAAGTACTTAGTACGATCGTCCCAAAGTTTTATGAGCTCATTTACCAAAGCTGTTTTTTGTGCCCCTGAAGCTTTCTTAATTTTATCTTTTAAAATTTTTTCTCCGTGCTTGTATATGCCAGCATTAAATTTTGGATTTCTTTCTAAAAGCTCTTTTAGATACTTATAGGCTTCGTCATATTTTTTATGTTTTGTATTTTCGTTTAATTGCGAGTAGGTTAAAATATCTTCTTGACCTGACTCTTGTGCAGAAGCAACACTAGAGATTATAAATAATGCAATTAATATAAGGTTGATTTTCTTCATTGTGTGTGTGTTTAATTAAATTGTCGTTTTCTAAACCATCTAGCATTTAGAGATAAACTTAGTCGTATGTTTATAAAATTTTCTTGAACTAAGTTTTGGTCGGTTGTACCTCTTTGTCCTAACTCAATACCTATATTTGCGTTAGAGGTAGATCCTAAAGGTCCAACTGGTAATCCTAATCCAAAAGATATGCCAAACTCATTTATAGATTCATTATTTATTACCAATCCTGTTTCTTGGTAATTAAATCCTGCTCTGTAAACAACACGTTTCCAGTAATTAAAAGAGTCGTATCGTGGGATATAAAACCCTCCTAATGCAATTGTAATTGCATCTTCAAAAGATGTGTTATCTATACTAAAAGTACGGTTAGAAAAATTACTCGTTTTTAATGAGGTAAATTCTGCACCCGCAAACCATTTTCGCAATCCTCCTATTCCTGCTCCAATGGAAAGCTTTGAGGGTAGCGTTAAGTCGGTTTCTCTAAGGCCTAAGGCATCTAAATTGATATTAATAGTATTGTTTACAATTTCGCTATCGTCTAGTAGTACGTTTACAGTCGATAGGTTTCTTTCGTTTTGCGACCTTAAATCGGATTCTGGAGCAAAGGTTACAGAGGATGTTAATTGTAATTTTTCGGTAATCATAGGGGTATAAGTGGCTCCAAAATTAAAACTAAATCCCGTTAGTTCTGAGGTGTTAATTTCTCTACTTTCGTTTTCTAAAGGGTCGCCTGTGTCATCAAAAAAGAATTCTATAGCGTTGTTAGTAATATCTCCAAAATTGTAATTGATATCGACACCTATATTAAAGTTTTCAAATAAGTGATACCCTAATCCTAAAAATGTCCTGTTTATGCCTCCTTGCCCAGTAAATCTATTAAGGATTTGGTTGTTGTCGTTTGTAGACTCCAATTCGTAACCAACAGAGGTAAATGGTAGTAAGCCAAAGCCTACACCAAATTTGCCTACGGGAAAGGAAAACCCTAAATAATCGAAGGTTGAGGTGTTTGTATTAAAATCTTCTGAGCTACTCTCTAAGTTTACAGAAGACACGGAGCCTCCTAGGGTAAATTTAATGGGTCTACTTGTGCCATCAAAACCATTAAATTTTAAATTTTTGCCTGTATATGATGCTGGGTTACGAAAGTTAAAGTGGATACTATCGGTATAAATACTAAGTCCTCCTATACTCCTGTTTTCTGCGGTGCCTTCAAAATTTAAACTTCCTAAACCAAAAAAAGAATATGGTGATACAGAACCTGTTTGTTGTGCATATACCGTGTGCACTAAAAATGTTACGAAAATTAAAATGAGCTTTTTAATCATTGGGTCGAATTATATTCTAAAATATAGTTTAGGCCTTCTAAAAGAAAAATAGAATTGGCAAATATGGTATTTTTTAATCGTTTAGACAAGAAATCCATATCGCCGCCTGTTAAAATAATTGTTAAATCTTTATGTTTTTTTTGATATTCATTAATAGCTCCTTGAATTTCTGTTACTAAGCCATTTACGACTCCAGAATGTATAGCAGATTCCGTAGTGTTACCAGTAATACTGCTTGGGTTTGTGGGTAGTAATAGCGGTAAATTTGCAGTTAATTGGTGCAACGATTTGTATCTTAAGGTAAGACCTGGAGATATTGCTCCTCCTAGGTAATTCTGTTCTTTATTTATAAAGTCGTAAGTAACACAAGTTCCCGCATCTATTATTAGCGCAGCTTTGTTGGGATACTTTTTTGCGGCAGCACTCACTAGAGCTATTCTGTCTACTCCTAGTGTTTTGGGTGTTTTATAATGATTTGTAAAGGGGACATTTGTTTCTGAACTTAAAATTAATAAGGATCCAATTTTGCTTTTAATAAAATTAACTACTGCTAGATCTAATTTTGTTACAGACGATATGATGCTTTTACGAATAGGGCTAAATATGTTTAGTATTAACCTAAGCTGCTCTAAGAGCTGCTTAATATTAAATACTCGTTTTTCAATTAACTGTTCGTCATTAAAAACGGCTAGTTTTACGGTGGTATTTCCTATGTCTAATATTAAATTCATTAGTAATTTTGGGTTTGCAAATTTACAAAATCATTTTTTATAAATTTTATTTTGGCGAATCATAAAAATGACTATATATTTGCACCCACCTTATTAAGGTACCTTAGCTCAGTTGGTAGAGCAACGGACTGAAAATCCGTGTGTCCCTGGTTCGATTCCTGGAGGTACCACAAATATAATCCGTAGCAACTTTATTAATAGTTGATTACGGATTTTTTGTTTAAAAAGGGGACGATTAAAGGGACTCAAGTGTGCTGTTTCTTCTTCTAAAACACTATGAAATTTCATTTTGTTTCAATTTTGAAAAAATTTGTATTTTAGATTTGAGTTTTCAAAACTCATAAAAAAAGAAGGTGGGTTATGTGGAAAAATGAAGCAATTATATCAATACTGTACATTGGTAGTATGAAGCACAAACGCTTAAACATTTATATTAAATGACCTATGAAAAAGTTATATGTGCATATAGCCCCAAACAAATTGAATGAAATTATCAATTTTGGAGCACCAAAAAATAGTCAAAAAGTGGGATTTAGACGTGCATCATCTCTCTGTTACATATTTGTATATATTTGAGGGAATAATTACTTAAATCCTTTAGAATTTATGACTAGTCAAGATTTTTTAGAAAGAAAATCAACTAAAGAACTACTTTTATTTAGTATTTACGATGTTGATGAGTTTGTTTTAAGTGAAATTGAAAAAATAAAATCGAGCAATACTATTGATATTTGGGATGTAAGTAAGGCTACACGTTTATTTTTTGAAATTAATCAAATAAGTAATGAAAACTATCAAGAAGATTCGATTAGTAAAGAAGAATATTTGCTAAATAAAGAACAAGGCTTTAATAATTGCTTTACAAGATTAAATTATTGATTGTCCGTAATTTATCATAACCCTGTAATTCCAGCAATAACGAGTCTATCAAAGAGTTTTTCTCCAAAATATCTTCTATTGAGTTTGTAAATAAACTCGTTTAAGTATAGTTGCAGGTATTTTCCTTTGATTTTATGGTAATTCCCTAGGAGATTTCTTTTGGCATTGTTAATTGTTATATGTACCCATTGCAAAGTTTCTTTAGTGGTTTGCTTATCTGATTTTTCAGTAATATGTAACTCTACATAATCCGCAATATCAACGTAAGATGTACTCTGATCACTAAACACAATGGTGGCTTCTTCTATAGTGTTTTTTAACTCTTGGGTAGCCTCTTGTTTCTTGTGGGTCTGTAGCACTTTGGCTTTGAAGTACCTGCAATGTTTAGACTTTTTACCTGTTTCAATATCTTCTAATGGGGTGGATTCTGCACTAATTGCTACATTTTGTTTTCCAGCTGCGCCCCTACCTCTTTTTCCCTTACTTTTCTCTAATTCTGAGGTCTCAACAGTAAAATACCCTTCATCAAACTCAATCATTCCCTCTAATG
>CALLUG010000035.1 GCA_938011315.1 uncultured Flavobacteriaceae bacterium | reverse complement strand
AGGAGGATCATACAAATTTAAAATAGCACGGAAATATAAAAAACCTAAAACTCGTGGTGATAAAAATTATAACAAACGTCATAAAAGAAAATAACGAAATTGTATATTGAAATAGTTTTCAGTATATCAATATAAAATTTTGGTACTGCTTGGCAATTTTACCCTTTGTTTGTTTTAATAAACGACACAACCTCGATTACAAGTTTTGGAGATATTTCTCTAAAACTTTCGTTGTAAGATTTTGAGTTTTCTAGATTACCGCCTTCAATTATAAAAAGAACATGATTCATATTATCTATAATAACAGTTTTAGCGTTCAAAGCAGCTGCTTGTAAAAGCTTAGTTTCTTTCAGAGGCACCTCTAAGTCTTTAGTTCCGTTAATTATAAGTGTAGGCAAGTTTAAGTCTTTAAGTTCTTTTTGTGGATTGTATTGCATCCAACTCGCCATAAATGCTTGGATGTCTTTATTAAAAATAGACGATAATGCTGGAGGGTAATCATTAGTGGTTTTACCTTTTTTTAATAAATCGATAAGACGTTCTGTGTCTTTAAGAAGTCCTGGCGATGCTTGTGCAACTTGCTCTGCAATAACCTTATCTATAGGGTTTCCTGTACCAGCGATTGAGATTAAACCATTAATCCCCTCCTTGGCAGCTATGCTACCCACAAGACTGCCTTGACCATGACCAACAATAAAAATAGAATCATACTTATTTTTTGTTTTAAAATAACGTATCGTAGTAATCGCATCAATTATAAAATCGTCGAATGTTAATTTGGAATCAATATTATTTTTTTTAACCTGTTTTACAATTCTTTTGTCATATCTAAATGTGCTTAAGCCTTGTTTAGTTAGTTGTTCTGCTAACTTTTTTAATAAATAGTGTTTAGAAAAATTTTGATTTCCATTTCTATCCGTAGGACCATAGTCACCTATCATAATGACTAGAGTTGACGTTTTGTGTTCTGTTGGTACTAATAGCGTACCCTCTACATGCTCATTGATAACAAGATCTTGAGATACGAACGCCCTGTTTTGAGATAAATTTTGAGCTTTGCTCACATAAGACACTAGTAGTAAAACGTATAATAGTTTTAATTTCATTTTAAAATTATAAATAATTGTAAAGATAATAGTTTTAGTTTTTAACGCAATATGACTCAAATTAGTTTATTTAGAGTAAAATACTTTTTTAAAAAAGGTGAAAAAGCAAATCATTTTAAACGGTTTAATTGTAATTTTAACTTAAAATGTTAAAATAAAATGCATTTTATCGAATAAAATAAGTTTTAATCCTTTTTTCTGAAACTAACTTATATATTTGTAGTGTACTAAAAGGATAGTTTTAGTTCAATGGATTAATTAATTAGTATTTGCTTACAGTAATGATTTGATTAGTATAAATCTGAATCTACATACGTAAAATAAAAGCAAATTATAAAAGTCGAGATTGAGGGGTCTCGACTTTTTTAGTTAATATATCTAAAAGTCAAATTAATTCTAGGAGTTACTTTTTGTGTTGTTTTTGGAATTTGATGTTTCCAAAACTCTTGTGTTTTCCCTTTCATAACTAGCAAACTTCCGTGGCTTAAGAGTATGTTTTGTTTTAAAGCTTTGTTTGTTTTGTGTTTTAATTGAAACATACGCTGGGCGCCAAAGCTTACTGAGGCTATTACAGGGTCATTCCCTAAGGATTTTTCGTTGTCTGAGTGCCATCCATTACTGTCATTACCATTTCTATATAAATTGAGTAAACAGCTTGTAAAATTAGTTTTAGTAACAGCTTCTACACGAGATTTAATACTATCTAACTCTGAAAAAAACATATGTGGCAGCATATTAATATTAGAGTAGCTATAAGGTTTATCATTATTAGCATACAGCGCCGTTAAGCGTGGTTGAAGATATGTTTTTCCAAATACAGTAATCGTATCTTGTTGCCAAGCTATGTTGCGCAAAAGTACATTAAAATAAAAATTAGCATCCTTAACAGCAAAAAAATCAGGGTAATAGATTAACGTTCCATCAGGAATATTGATCAAAATGGGATCTGAAAAAGAAAATAAACTCATTAACTGTAAAATTTGCACTAATTTAGTGTAATTATTAAGACGGTAAAAAAACAGCTCCAAACCATGGAAATAAAAACAACAGTATTTTTTTTAGTGATAGCACTTTTTACAGTTTCTCAAACTAACACAGGTTTACCTGATGGTTTTGTGTATGTAAAAAAACAAATACCAACAATACATGTAGAGCTTAGGTACTGCTCTATAAATAATTTTTTAGGAAGCCCAGTTAAGGGATACCATGCCGAACGTTGTATTTTATCTAAAGAAGCAACGCTAGCCTTACAACAAGTGCAAACAGCCTTACTAGAACTAGGATTTTCATTAAAAATTTATGATGCTTACAGGCCACAACGTGCTGTAGATAATTTTGTGCAATGGGCATCACATTTAAACGATACACTAATGAAACAAGTGTACTACCCTAGAGTAGATAAAAAAAACTTGTTTAGGGAAGGTTATATCGCATCAAAATCTGGACACAGTAGAGGCAGTACGCTAGATGTTACCCTTGTCGATGCAAAAACAGGAATTGCCTTAGACATGGGAAGCCCCTATGATTTTTTTGGAAAAGAATCTTGGATTAACTACAAAAAGCTTACAACAAAACAACGGAACAATAGGTTGCAACTTAAAACGGCAATGAATAGATTTGGATTTCGAAGCTACGCCAAAGAGTGGTGGCATTTTACATTGGTAGGGGAGCCTTTTCCTAATACATATTTTAACTTTCCTGTAGAGTAATGATTTAGTTAATCCATTTTTTTGCTAATGCCATTTTACAAAACCATATTAAAACCATAGAAACAAGTATTGTTAATATTGGAATTATAAAGTTTATAACATTTCCTGTTCCTAACCCATAACCCATTTGCAAAACCACTGCAACTCCAGAAATAATAAGAAATATATAAGAAAGTTTTTGTCTTAATAGTAATAAAACACAGCCAATACAACCAGAAAAAACGGCAATAGCAAAAGCTGTATTAACCCAATGAGGTGTGCGTAGTATCATATCAATTTGTTCTGCTGTATAAACATCCCTGTAAGCCTCTATATTAAAAACTTGTTGCAGGTATGCATTAAGCCCAATTAGATTCCAAAGTAACGCTATTATACTAAGTACCCAAAACCATGTGTTTGGTTTATTTTTTAATTGTTTCATTTATAAAAAAAGTATAGCACAATATATAAATTTTTATATAAAAATGATCTATACGAGCTAAACTAAACATTTTAACATAATGTTTGTAATGACATTAAGCTTATCACGACTTACTGCTTTAATTCAAAATATATAATACTTATGATTATGCTCTTTTTGGTGTGTATATCTTATTAAAGAAAACGTTTTTATGTTTTTTTTTATATAAAAAAGCACTATTTTTGCATAAAAAATCAATTACTAATGAAATATTTATTATCAATTACATTTTTGTGTTTAGCAGTAAAGCTAAATGCTCAAAATGTTGTCCTCAATGAGTTAGTAGCTCGAAATGTTATTACACTTCAACAAAACTGTGAAAGAGGTGGATGTGCAGACCTTATAGAACTTCGTAATACCACAAATTCTGCAGTGGATATAAGTGGTTATTTTATAAGTGATGATGTTAACGATACAATGCGTTTTCAAATACCTGCGGGTACAACAATACCTGCAAATGGATTTTTATTGTTATTTGGCGAAGATGGTTTTACAGGAACATCATCAATAAGAGTAAATTTCAACTTGGCATCAACAGGGGAAACAGTTATATTATCGGATGCATCAGGAACAGAAATTCAACGAATAACCTATCCTGCGATTCAAAATGACATTTCCTATGGTAGACTTAATGATGGTACGTATTCATTAATGAGTACACCAACTCCTAGAATAGCAAATTTAGATAATACAGCTTTTGAATATTTAAACAGTAATTTAACCGTTAGTGTGCCTTCCGGAGTTTATTCAAGTGCTCAAACTGTTGAGTTAATAAGCACAGGAACAGGAAACATCTTTTTTACTTTAGATGGTACCACGCCAACAAGTAGCTCTACACCTTATACTGGGCCCATTACAATTACAACCAATACGGCATTAAAGGCAATAGTTATAGAAAGTTCTAATGCTTTTAGTATTGTAGAAAATAGATCTTATATAATAGGAGCAACCCATGATTTACCAATAATCTTATTAACCTCAGATAACTCAGTAAGAGAAGCTTCTAGAAGAAATAAAGAAGTAATTGATGGAAGGGTGGAGTTTAATTTTATTGAAACCGATGGCTCTACAGTAATTTCTCAGTATGCAAATTTTAGAGAGTCAGGAACTACATCTCGATTTGTAATTCCACAATTAAATGGAAAAATAGTAGCAAACAGTTTATATGGCGATGCTGATTTTGATCACAAGATATTCCCAAATAAGGAAATCGATGAATTTGGCAGTATATATCTTCGTAATTCTAGCCAAGATTGGTTTTATACGCACCTTAGAGATGCTTTTATTTCGAGAATTACTTCTGTAGATAATTTAGTAGATTTTCCTTTTGAAGGTTATCGTCCAGCAGTTTTATATGTAAATGCAATATATCAAGGTATTATAAATATAAGAGAGGATGATGATAATGATTATGTAAGACATAACTTTAATTTAAATAATGATGACTTTGTTTTAGCAGGAAGACGTTCTGGATTTATAGACCCAAATTCTCCCTTACCTAACGATAGGAATGCATTAGACCCTCTAATTAATTTTAATAATTATACTAATATTCGAATATTGTTTAATTATACGAATCTTTCTGAAGTAGGATTCGGATCATGGGAAGATATTTCTGGAAAAACAGGACAACGTTACAACTATTTTATACACGATTATGATTTTAGCCTTGGAAGACTTTCCTTTCTTGGAGTCGTTGATTTGCCAGATCCTATGGAGATTAATAACCTTTTGGACGATGAAATAGATGCTGTTCCGGAGTTTAGAGCAGAATCGCTTCAGTTTGTGGCAGCAGCTATGAACCACTTATACAATACAGAAAGAACTCTTAGTATTCTAGATGATATGCAAGCTGAATTGGAGAGTGAAATCCCTGCGCACGCTGCTGTAAATGAGAGATTAAATTCTGAAAGAACCCCTCCCTTTGGGAATCCTCCCTTTTTTAATATTACAGAGTGGAGACAAAATATGTCTGTTTTGAGAACTAATACAGAGAATAGAATAGATGCAGATATTTTTAATAGATTACAATCAGAATATACTTTAGGGGCGCCTATACAAGTAAATTATAATACTTCCGACATTAGTCAAGGCTTTATTAGAGTGCATGATATAAGAATACAAGATCAAAATGCCAGTGGTACTTACTTTAGTAATATGCCCGTAATACTTACTGCGGAAGCTTTACCAGGATTTAGGTTTTTGCGTTGGGAAGGTGATGTAACAAGCACATCTACGATAATAACACCAACCTTTAGTAACAATGCCTCTGTAACTGCTGTTTTTGAGCCAGTTACATTTATTCCTAATGCAGCTGTTATAAATGAAATACAAGGAAGAAATAATGCCACAATTGCAGACGAAAATGGAGAATTTGATGATTGGATTGAGATTTATAATCCAACCTCTAGTCCAATCGATTTAGCAGGACTATTTATTTCCGATAATTTATCAGATCCTTTAAAATTTCAAATCCCTAACACAAACCCTAGTTTAACTACAGTTCCTGCTAATGGCTACCTATTGCTTTGGGCAGATAACGATTTGAATCAAGGTGAGAACCATCTAGGATTCACATTAAGAAGATCAGACCAAGTTATATTAACATACCCTGATGGTGTTACAGAAAAACAACGCGTTGAATATGATGATGTTACTACAGACAATTCTTTTGGAGCAGAAACTGATGGAGACACCAACTTTGTTGAATTTATAATCCCTACACCCAATGCTAGTAATAATGGATCGACTTTAAGCACTTCAGATTTTGAAAAAAACGAATTTTTTGCTTATCCAAACCCTACAGATTCTGAAGTTACTATTAATACACCGTCCTCTGGAACAAAACTAGACTGGCAGGTATACAGTATAACAGGTGC
The DNA here is from genome assembly GCA_938011315.1 of uncultured Flavobacteriaceae bacterium. GTDB lineage: Bacteria > Bacteroidota > Bacteroidia > Flavobacteriales > Flavobacteriaceae > AU392. The sequence goes on along the minus strand of CALLUG010000035.1, from coordinate 152,205 downwards.
TTTACTAAATACAGGAACTGGAAACATAATAAGTTTTGAAGGAATGAGTTCAGGCTTATACTTTGTTAGACTTAACAATAATTTTACTATTAAAATTATTAAGCGATAAATTTTATATTTCTTTTGAAAAATATAACAACTAAAAAAAGCGACCATTTTATGGTCGCTTTTTTTAGTTTGTACGCAATACGCAGTTCACTTATTACTCTGGTACTGCAAACCCACGATCTTTCATTAAAGCTTCAATAGTTGCGTCACGACCCCTAAATAAACGATAGGCTTCTGCGGGATCTATAGCATTTCTTGGTGCAAACAAATATTTCACTAACTTATCAGCAAGGTCTTTATCGTAAAAGCCATTGGGTGCTTCTCTAAAAGCCTCTGCAGCATCCGATGTTAGTACATCTGCCCACATATAACCATAATAGGCTGTAGCATAGCCCTCACCAGAAAACACATGACTAAAATGTGGCGTACGGTGACGCATAACCAGCTCTTTTGGCATATTAAGATCGTCTAATGTTTTTTTCTCAAAGGCATCTACATCTATTGTTTCTGGATTAGCTAAGTGTAACTTCATGTCCATTAGAGCCGATGCCAAATACTCTGTTGTTGCAAACCCTTGGTTGAAAGTCGCTGCGTTTTTAATTTTAGCCACTAAGCTTTTGGGAATAACCTGTCCTGTTTTATGATGTACCAAAAAAGTGTTAATAACCTCATCTGTAGATAACCAACGCTCTAATAATTGCGACTGAAATTCGGTATAATCTCTAACGCCTCCATTTAGAGTTGGGTATTTAATGTTTGAAGAAAAGAAATGTAGAGCGTGTCCAAATTCATGAAAAAAAGTAGTAGCATCATCCCAAGATACCAATACAGCTTCTCCAGGCGCTGGTTTAATAAAGTTTGAATTGTTAGAGGCTAAGACTGTTTTTTTTCCGTCAAAGGTCGAGTAGCTTCTATATGTTGTAGCCCATGCACCAGAGCGTTTCCCTGTTCTGGCATAAGGGTCTAGGTACCAAAGCCCAATGTGTGTTCCAGAGTCTTTATGGGTAACTTCCCAAACCTTTACGTCCTTATGAAACACAGGAACACTTCCTTCTGGTACTGCTTTAAACTTAAAATTAAATAATTGTCCTGCAACATAAAACATCGCCTCGGTTAGTTTATCCAACTGCAGGTATTGTTTTACCTCATCGGAGTTTAAATCGTATTTTTTTTGACGTACTTTTTCGGCGTAGTAGCGATAATCCCAAGGTGCTATAGTAATGCGGTCTGCGTTTGCAATGTCTTGCATATCGGCAACTTCTTCTTTAACCCTATTAATTGCAGCAGGCCATACCGCATTCATTAGTTCTAGTGCGTTTTCTGGAGTTTTTGCCATACGATCCTGTAAGCGCCATTGCGCATAGTTATCATGACCTAGCAAAGCAACACGTGCTTTACGTAACTTCAAAATTTTTGCGATTACCGCATTATTGTCATACGCATCACCATTATCTGCCCTAGAATAATAGTTTGTCCAAACTTGCTTGCGGATATCTCTTTGTGTGGAGTAGGTTAAAAATGGATCCATAGACGAACGCGTGTTTGTAACAGCATATTTGCCCTCTTTGCCTTTATCTAGGGCTATTTTTGCTGCAGATTTTATGTACGATGCTGGTAAGCCTCCTAGCTGTGCTTCGGTAAGGTATGTTACATAGTTGTCTTCGTCGTGCAATACATTGTTAGCAAAATTTGTGTACAGTGTAGAAAGTTCTTTATTTATGGCAGCGTAACGTTCTTTTTTTTCTGGGCTTAACTCGGCACCATTTAAGGTTAATCCCTTGTAAATAAGTTCAACAACACGTTGTTGGTCTGCTTCTAAAGGTTGTTTTTGTGCCTTGTCGTAAACCGTCTTAATGCGCTTAAAAAGGGCTTCATTTTGAGCTATTTTTGAGTTGAAATCGGAAAGAATTGGCGCTAACTCACCTTGTATTTTCCTAAATTCCGCACTATTTTTATTACTCCCTAAAATGCCGTAATAAGTAAATGCTCGGTTTAATTCAGCACCAGCACGCTCCATTGCTTCAATAGTATTTTCAAAAGTAGGAGCTTCTGTATGGTTTGCAATACGATCAATATCTTCAAGATTTAATCGCATCCCTTCTGTCATAGCATCCATTACATCGGCAACGTCCATTTTATCAAACGCAGGAACACCTCCATAAGGACCAGTCCACTCTTGTAGCAAAATATTGTCTTGAGGTGTTTCTTTTGTTTTGGTAGTGTCTTTACAACTTGTAACAGTTACAAGTAGAGCTAAACAAATGTACTGTATTTGTTTCTTGAGTGTGATTTTCATGATAAAGTATATTTATTATTTAATAATTTTAACAGATTTGATATAGATGTTTTTTAAAGGCCAATCGGACTGATCTGTTTTTTGAGAGGCAATAATATCGACCACGTCCATCCCTTTTATAACCTTTCCAAAAATAGTGTAATTAGAGTCAAGATGGTAAGCACCTTTAGGACTTTGTACAATAAAAAACTGATATGGAGAGGCTAGTTTATGTGGATTATCAATATCGCTACTAGGCATCGATACAACCCCTCTATGATGTTTAAACCCATGCCTTACATCTTTTGGCAAGAGGTATTTCCCTATTTGCTTTCTTCGTTTTAAAATTCGATGCTCATCACTATTTCCTCCTTGTATTACAAAATTATTAACAATACGGTAAAATTGGGTGTCGTCAAAATACCCTTGCGTTGTTAAAAAAATAAAGTTTGCCCGATGGTAACGAGTTTGTTTGTATAATAAAATGTCAATGTCTCCAAAAACTGTAGAAATTCGCACCTTATCGTCTTTATGTTGTTTATCGTATTCTGAAAAAAATGCCAGCATATTATCGTTAGTTAATAGGGGGTATTGGCGTTTTGGGATTTTTGTAGTGTCTTTCTTTTTTTTGTTAGAGTTACGAGTAACTACACTTGGGGTAATACCTGTGTTTTTTGGTTTAGATTGTTTACCTTCACAACCCATAAAAACAGCGAATACACATAGTAGTAATACGATTTTCATAAAGACTATTAAGCGGGTTTTGAACATTGATTTTTTTTAAAATCTATTTTACTGTTTAACTCCCAAGGAGAGCGTTTGCAAATTAATCATTATATGGAATTTAAAAAATTTATTGGACATATTTCAGACATAAAAAATAAATCTTTACCAGGCGAATCATCTCAACTAAAGATGGCACCCCCTTTTCGACAAGAACTTTTGTTAGAGCAAAAAGATAAAATGCAGCAAGCTAAACGTGCAGCGGTTATGGCATTGTTTTATCCTAATAACCACAACCAAACGACTTTAGTTTTAATTTTAAGGCAGACCTATAAAGGTGTACATTCTGGGCAAATTGCTTTTCCTGGAGGTAAGTTTGAAACATCGGATATGACGTTACAACAAACGGCTTTACGTGAAACGGAGGAGGAAATTGGTGTTTCATCAAAAAAAATGACAATCGTTAAATCTCTAACCCCAGTCTATATTCCACCAAGCAATTTTTATGTTCAACCTTTCTTAGCTATGTGTGCTAATACGCCAAGCTTTGTAAGGCAAAAGACTGAAGTTAAACAAACTATAGAACTTAGCCTAGAAGACCTTTTGAATGATGATAATATCTCACTACAATTAGTGAAAACTGCACATAATACAACAAGCAAAGTGCCTACAATAACAGTCAATAAGCATATTGTTTGGGGCGCTACAGCAATGATACTATCTGAAATAAAGGACTTGCTAAAACAAGTGCTGTAACCGATTAGTTTATTACATTTGTATCCTAGTTGTTTAAAATAAAGTATAGTATTTATTATATGGGCTTATTTAAGAGAAACCCTTTTGGGCATATTCTTTTTTTAAAAAAATGGTTAATTCGAATTTTAGGAACGTTAACCCATAGGCGTTTTAGAGGTTTTAATGAGTTAAAGATTGAAGGATCGCAAGTTATTAAAGACCTACCAGACAGGAATGTTCTTTTTATCTCTAACCATCAAACTTATTATGCTGATGTTGTAGCAATGTTTCATGTTTTTAATGCGAGTTTGAGTGGGAGGGTAGACTCTATAAAAAATGTAGGTTATTTATGGAATCCTAAATTAAACCTCTATTATGTGGCCGCAAAGGAAACCATGAAATCTGGCTTATTGCCAAAAATATTAGCTTATGTTGGTTCTGTAAGTATTGAGCGCACTTGGAGGTCTGAGGGCAAAGAGATTAACAGACAGGTTAAAATGAGTGATATTTCTAGTATAGGCAAAGCACTAGCCGATGGTTGGGTAATTACCTTTCCACAAGGGACTACAACACCTTTTAAGCCCATTCGTAAAGGTACTGCTCATATTATAAAACGTTACCAACCTATTGTAGTCCCTATTGTAATTGATGGATTTAGACGTGCTTTTGATAAAAAAGGGTTTCGTGTAAAAAAGAAAAACATATTACAATCTATGGAAATTAAAGCACCACTTGAAATTGATTACAATAATGAAAGTATAGATGCTATTGTTGAAAAAATAGAATATGCTATAGAACAGCATCCGTCATTTTTGAAAGTAATTTCTAAAAAAGATTTGCAAGAACAAGAGGAACTTAATAAGCAACGAGAATGGTAATTTTTTAATGCACTATAATTTGCTTTGCCTTCTTTATACTTTGTTCCATTTTACGTTTTAGTGCGTTTACTTTTTCTTCCTCTTCCTGTAACCATTGTTGTTTTTCTATGCTTAGTGTTTGCGCGTTTGTAATATCGTCGTAGCTAAAGCGCTCTCCAAAACCCTGCATCCAAGTCATCATGGCTTCGTGAGAGGCTTTTAACTCATTAACAGCGGTTTGGTTTTTTATAGAGTCGGAGCTTTTGTTTAATTTACTAATTAAGGTTCCTATAACGCTCATTTTTGTCATTAAGGCATCGTGCGTACTTATTACTTTTTCCATTTTACTTGCCGTATCGACGGTATTGTCTTTTTTACAACTAGTGCATATAGCTAAAGTTAAGAGCATTATAATAGTCTGTATTTTTTTCATCATTATTGTTTTTAAAGGCTATGTCAAATATACTATTTTACATTATCTTTAGCTTGAAATTTATTTTGATAGAAACGACTATTAAGATAGTCTTGATACACTATGAAGACAAACAAGTTACGTTTTTTTTTTAGTTGTGCATTATGCTTAGGCATTTCTTTTAGTTCTGCCCAAAGACTTAATGTTAATGCTGGTATTTTATTAAAAACCGAATTTACTCTAGGGAACCAAAATAAGTGGTTAAAAATTGCTGCATTTGGTTTTGCCGCTGCAAATTATGGCGACGCCTCCTTAGAAAGTGGTTTGTCGTTTGCAAGTTATACGTTTTTGAAACGCCATACCGTGACACAATATGGAGCAGCATATTCGTACGAGTTTTTTGCCTTAGCAGGTGTGGGTAAAAACAGCAATTTGCTAGGTGCTTCGGTATCTAATACAAACACAGCTTTATTATTTAACTCTCAAGGTGAGGGCGGCTTTAATGGTATTGGATTAGGCTTTGGAAAAGATTATTTGCCTCACAACTTAAAGCCTTATGGCTTACGAAATGGTGCTTTAATACTACGTTTTAGCAATGCTACGCATAGTATTCATTTTAATTTTAAAAATGATTTAAAAATACGAGCTTTTCATGGTCAAGGTACAGATTATGGCTCAACAGGATCATTAAATATTGGTTTTACAAAACTGCAAAATGCCAATACCTTATATCAATTTGGTATTGCTATAGAACTTTTTACAGCACGGCCAAATTATAGCTTGTCGCCTAGAAATCATATTAACTCAGACGATGGTCGTAAAAATGTATGGTACACTTTACCCCCTTTTAAAAATTTGTTTTATGCCAATTTATATGGTTATGGTTTGTATCAAAAAAATGCCTATTCGGTTTATACAAAACTTGGTGTTAACAGTCAAAAGCTAGGCGCCTATGTACAAAATACCATACACGATGGTTATGGATTAAATCCACGTTTTCCTTGGAATGTGGAACGTAAGGATAAATTGTTTTTTGAGTTTAACGGAAATTTATTTTATGATGAAGTTAATCGCTAACACGTTAAGCCGTATTGTTATAAGCATCTGCTTTTGCACGCTAAGTAGTTGCCATACATACACTACCTTTTATAATACGACTGTAAGTTCTATAGACACGGTGTTACCAAAGCGTACACACCGAGTTGATTTAAGTCATAAAGGTCTAACTCAATTACCTAATGCATTACTAGACTTACCATCTATAAAAATGCTAAACTTATCCGCTAATAGAGGTTTAAATCTTCATGACGCCTTTTTAACTTTAAAGCATCCAGAAAAGTTAAGAGTTTTAATTTTAGATAGCCTTAATATAAATCAACTTCCAAAATCTATTTTGCGTTTCAAAAATTTAAAACAACTATCTTTAGGTTATAATCCTAAATTAAACTTAGAGGCAACGTTTCAGCTTATACGTAATTTACCAATTACATTTTTAAACTTAAAAGGGAATCAAATTAATAAGCTACCTCAATCTGTAACTCAATTACAGTCTATAAGAGATTTTAACCTGTCTTATAATCATATTGCTGATAGTTTAAGCTATGCTTACTTAGGGCAGTTACCAAAACTGTATTCTCTTTGGTTAGACCATAACGAACTTAGCAGCTTACCAGCATCTATAGGAGCAATTAAAAAAGCTCGATTTTTATATATTGACCATAATAAGTTAACTACCTTGCCTAAAGAAATTTCAAATATGGCTGTTTGGGTAATTCATGCAGGATATAATAAGTTTAAAGAATTTCCTGTAGTGTTTATTAATATGAAAAAATTGCTTATGATACATATTAATAATAATGCTATTAGCTCCTTTCCTGAGGCGTACACGTCAAACAAATTTACATTCAAAGGCTTATTGCTAGACAATAATCCTATTTCAGAAAAAGAACGCCAACGAATTAAAGCATTTTGTAAAGGTTTCTTTTTGTTATCCTTTCAGCAAAAACAATATTTTGTAAAGTAACGGCTTAACTTGCCATGTGTTTTTTAATGAAAATAAGGTAGAAGTCTTAGTTTTTATTTTGTAGCAAGGGAACAAAACGAAATTCGCCTAATTCTTGTTTTTCAAACTCTTTATCACCTTTACGAGTAAACAAAGTCATAATTTGGAGTTCATTTCCCACAGGGATAACTAGCCGTCCTCCTATTTTTAATTGTAATAGTAAGGGTTTGGGTACAAATGGTGCGCCAGCGGTTACAATAATACTATTAAAAGGGGCTTCGTTTTCTAGACCTTTGTAACCATCGCCAAAAATAAGTTTTTTAGCAAAATAGCCTAATTTAGGTAAAAACTTACTTGTTTTTTTAAACAATTCTTGTTGGCGCTCTATACTAAATACTTTAGCTCCCAAGTCGCACAATACCGCGGTTTGGTAACCACTACCTGTTCCTATTTCTAAAATTTTATCACCTTTAGTAACTTGTAGTAATTGGGTTTGAAAAGCAACCGTATAAGGCTGCGATATTGTTTGCTCTGCACCAATAGGAAATGCCTTGTCTTGATAAGCATGGTCTAAAAATCCTGAGTCCATAAATAGGTGTCTCGGAATTTTGCCTATAGCTTGCAATACATTTGTGTCTGTTATGCCTTTAATTTTTAAGGTATTTACGAGCTTTTTTCTTAACCCCCTATGCTTAAATGTATCTTCCAAAACGACTTAATTTTGCAGTGCTAAAAATAGTTAAACATTTTAAAGCGAAAAACTATTAATACATAAAAATATGAGTAATATTTATCAAGGAATTGCCATAAAAAAGAGTTTAAAAAAGATTATTTTTGTAAAAAATACATAAACTATGCTAAAAGTTGGTGTTCTTGGTGCTGGTCACCTTGGTAAAATTCACTTACGACTTCTTAATCAATCTTCAAAATACGAGCTTGTAGGTTTTTATGATCCAGATACGGTAAATGCAAAAAAAGTATCGGAAGAATTTGGATATACATTTTTTGATACAATTGAAGCTTTAATAGATGCTGTAGATGTGGTCGATATTGTAACACCTACCTTATCGCACTACGACTGCGCAAAGCAAGCTATTGCAAAAGGGAAACATATTTTTATAGAAAAGCCAATTACTAATACTGTTGCAGAGGCCGAAACCATTAGAGCATTAGTTGCCTCTAGCAATGTAAAAGGACAAGTTGGGCATGTAGAGCGTTTTAACCCTGCTTTTATTGCTGTTAAAGATGATATAAAATCACCAATGTTTATTGAAACACATAGACTTGCCGAGTTTAACCCACGAGGCACAGATGTTCCTGTAGTTTTAGATTTAATGATTCATGATATCGATATTATACTAAGTGTTGTAAAGGCTAAAGTAACACAAGTATCTGCTAGTGGTGTTTCAGTAATTAGCGATACTCCAGACATTGCAAATGCACGTATAGAGTTTGAAAATGGTTGTGTAGCCAACTTAACAGCAAGCCGTATATCATTAAAAAATATGCGAAAAACACGATTTTTTCAAAAAGATGCTTATATCTCTGTAGATTTTTTAGAGAAAAAATGTGAAGTTGTTAAAATGAAAGATGCACCAACACAAGCGGGAGATTTTGATATGATTCTTCAAAATGCTGAAGGAGTTAAAAAGCAAATTTATTTTGATAACCCAACAATAGCCACTAATAATGCTATTTTAGATGAGCTAGAAACATTTGCGGATGCCATTATTACCGATAGCAAACCTATAGTAACACTACACGATGGTACAGAAGCTTTGCGAGTGGCTACAATGATTATAAATCAATTTTGATTAGTCAACTATTTTAATTTAGAAAAGAAATAAAAATAAATATTTTATGAAAAATATAGCAGTTATAGGCGCAGGAACAATGGGAAACGGTATTGCTCACAGCTTTGCCCAAAATGGTTTTAAAGTGCAGCTAATAGATATTAATGAAGCATCCCTTAAGCGTGGTATAGCTACCATTAGTAAAAACTTAGACAGAATGGTTGCTAAAGAGCGTATTACAGAAGCTCAAAAAACAGAAACCTTAACTAATATTTTAACCTTTACCGATATTCCTACAGGTGTAACCTCAGCCGATTTGGTTGTTGAAGCAGCTACGGAAAATTTAGACTTAAAACTGAAAATTTTTAAACAATTGGACGAGGTTTGCCCACCCAATACTATTTTGGCAACCAATACCTCATCGATATCCATTACTGAAATTGCTGCAGTAACCTCTAGACCAGAAATGGTTATCGGGATGCATTTTATGAATCCAGTACCTATAATGAAACTTGTAGAAATTATACGGGGTTACAATACGAGCGATACTGTAACAAAACGCATTATGGACCTTTCTAAAACCTTGGGCAAAATTCCAACAGAAGTTAACGATTACCCAGGGTTTGTCGCAAATAGAATTTTAATGCCTATGCTTAACGAAGCAATAGAAACCCTATACAATGGTGTTGCTGGAGTAGAAGAAATTGATACGGTAATGAAACTAGGAATGGCACATCCCATGGGGCCTCTGCAACTAGCAGACTTTATCGGGTTAGACGTTTGCTTATCAATTTTGGACGTTATGTATAAAGGCTTTAAAAATCCTAAATATGCTCCATGTCCATTACTTGTAAACATGGTAAACGCAGGAAAACTAGGCGTAAAATCTGGAGAAGGATTTTATGACTATACACAAAGTAAAAAAGCAGAAAATGTATCGCAACAATTTTTGTGAAATAACTTTCACTAAACCCTAGTAACACGCTCTATATTTAGATTTAAAACTCTATAAAAAATAGTACAATATGGCCAAAGTTATCCCCTTTAAGGCAATTCGCCCTACTAGAGACAAAGTAAGTTTAGTCGCCGCTAGATCTTACCAAAGCTATACTCAGGCAGAAAGAGAGGCGAGACTAGACCATAACCCTTATTCATTTTTGCATATTGTAAACCCAGGGTACAAATACGATCAAGAAATTAGTGGAAAACAAAAATATAGTTTAGTAAAAAACAGATATTTAGAATTTAAAGAAGACGCTATATTTGTTCAAGACGAGCAGCCTAGTTATTATGTGTACAAAATTGTAAACCGAGAAGGCTACGTATTATCTGGAATTATTGCAGCCACAAGTACCGAAGATTATAAAAACGGAATTATAAAAAAGCATGAGGATACTATAGAGTACAGAGAACATGTGTTTAAAGATTATTTAAAAACAGTAGGCTTTCATGCAGAACCAGTATTATTAACCCATGCCGATAACTCGGTTATTTCGGCTATCATTTCAAAAACACAGCAACACAGAGCAGAATTTGAATTTACAACCACTTACAGAGATACACATTATTTATGGATGATTAATACCCCAGAAACAATTAATACCATTAAGCAAGAGTTTAAAACTATAGACAAACTATATATTGCAGACGGGCACCATAGATCTGCCTCATCTCAATTATTATGCGAAGATTTAAAACAACAATCGAAACAACACACAGGGGAGGAAGCTTATAATTATTTTATGAGTTATTTAGTGTCAGAATCAGATTTAAAAATATACGAGTTTAATCGTATAATAAAAGACCTAAATGGCTTAAGTAAAGAAGCTTTTTTAATACAATTAGACACATATTACCGTATAGAAAATAGAGGTGAAACACTCTATACCCCATCAAAAAAACATCAGTTTAGTATGTATCTCGATGGCGAATTTTATTCATTACACCTAAGGCTTTCAAAGTATGAATTTAAAACATCTTTAGATGCTTTAGATACTCAAATTTTGTACAAAACAATATTAAACCCAATTTTAGGGATTAAAGATTTGCGCAATGACACCCGAATAGAATATGCTCATGGCAGAAATAACCTAGTGTCTATAAAACAAAAAGTAGATAAGGGAGAGTTTGAAGTTGGTTTTGGACTCGTACCAGTAACCATAAATGAAGTTAAACAAATAGCAGATGATGGCTTAACAATGCCCCCAAAGAGTACTTATATTATTCCTAAATTAAGAAGCGGTATTACAATTTATGAATTTTAATGAATATACAACAAAAATTAGAAAAAATAAAATCGACCATTCCAGCACAGGTTACTTTAGTTGCTGTCTCTAAAACAAAGCCCATTTCTCAACTTATGGATGCTTACCATGCTGGACAGCGTATTTTTGGAGAAAATAAAATCCAAGAAATGGTTGAAAAACAGGAGCAAATGCCAAAAGATATTCACTGGCACATGATAGGGCATTTGCAAAGCAACAAAGTTAAGTATATTGCAGCTTTTGTAAGTTTAATACACGGGGTAGATAGTTTAAAACTTTTGAAAGAAATTAATAAACAAGCAAAAAAGCACAACCGAGTTATTAATTGCTTATTACAAATTAAAATTGCCTCAGAAACCTCTAAATTTGGGATGTCTGTTACAGAAGCACTAGCACTTATGCAATCAGAATTAATTTCAGAATTAGAGCACATCAAAATTACAGGTTTGATGGGGATGGCAACTTTTACCGATGATACTATACAAATTGAAAAAGAATTCAAATACCTAACAACCACTTACAACAAATTAAAAGAAATAAAAGCCCCCAATATTAACCTTGAAACAATAAGTATGGGAATGAGCGGCGATTACCTTTTGGCTATAAAATGTGGTAGTACAATGGTTAGAGTGGGAAGTAGTATCTTTGGCAGCAGAAATTTATAAGCAACCTCGTTTGTACGCAATTTTAGACATAGAAACTACTGGAGGAAAATACAACGAAGAGGGTATTACAGAAATTGCTATTTACAAATATGATGGCCATCAAATAACCGACCAATTTATTAGCCTTGTTAACCCAGAGCGCGACATTCAACCCTTTGTAGTGAACCTAACGGGTATTAATAACAAAATGCTTCGTAATGCACCTAAATTTTATGAAATTGCAAAGCGAATTGTTGAAATCACAAAAAACTGTATTGTAGTCGCTCATAACGTTTTGTTTGATTATCGTATTTTAAGCACAGAATTTAGACGATTAGGATTCGACTTTACTAGAGAAACATTGTGTACTGTATCACTGTCCAAAACCTTAATACCAGACCAAAAATCCTATAGTTTGGGTAAGCTTACTCGATCTTTAGGTATTCCTATGAGTGACAGGCATCGTGCTTCTGGAGATGCACAAGCTACAGTAAAATTGTTTAAGTTGCTTATAGATAAGGATTTAGATAAGGAGATTATAAAAAGTGCCGTAAAAAAAGATTATAAAAACAAAATAACTCCTAAACTTTTAAACACGATTAAAGCATTACCGAGTGTTACAGGGGTGTATTATATGTATAATAGCGATGGAGAAATTATATACATAGGGAAAAGTAAAAATATAAAACAACGTGTTAACCAACATTTTATAAACACTAGTACTAAAGCAAAAAAAATGCAACTGCAAGTTGCCAGTATTACCTACCAAGACACAGGAAGCGAATTAATTGCACTCCTAAAAGAAAGTGAAGAAATTAAAAGAAATCAACCAATCTTTAACCGTGCCTTAAAACACTCTTACTTTTCTCATGGATTATATGCCCATACCGATAGTAATGGCTATATAAACTTAAGTAATTTGGCTGTAAAAACCCAAAAAGAACGACCAATTACAACATTTACTAACTCGCAAAATGGCAAAAGGTTTATTTTAAAAATGGTTGAAAACTATGAACTTTGTCTAAAATTAACAGGAATAGACAAAACAGCAACAGGCTGTTTTAATTATAATATTAAACAATGCCTTGGAGCTTGTTTGTTAAAAGAAAGTGCCAGCGATTATAACAAACGTGTTAACACCTTAATTAGTAACCAAAGTTTTGAAAATAAAAGCATCCTAATTATAGATAAAGGGCGCTCTGTAGACGAACGAAGTGCTGTACTTATAAAAGATGGCATTTTTAAGGGAATTGGTTTTTTTAATTTAAATCACCAAATTAATACTGCTCAAGTGCTAGAATCCCTTATAACCCCTATGGAGCATAATAAAGACCATCAACACATTATTCAAAATTATATTAGAAAAAACAAAAAACTAAAAATTATAACGCTATAATAACAAATTTATGAAACCACTTATTTCTGTTTTTTTATTAGTGCTTAGTTTACAAGCATTAGGTCAGACCGACTTTAACTCAGCGAGTAATATCGTTACTCAAAACGACCTTAAACGTAATACTTATTCTAAAGATTCTACTGCAAATGCGATCGTTCTTTACGAAAAAGGAACTAGTTATTTTAATACAAAAAACGTAGATTTAAGTACGTTACATACAGAAGTACAAAAGAAAGTTAAAATTTTAAATTCAGCAGGATTTAAAAATGCCAATATTTCCATATTACTTTATAAAAATAAAGGTAAAAAAGAAAAAATTAAAGACATTATAGGAGTTACACATAATTTGGTTGACGGAATGATAAAAAAAACATACGTAAAACCTACAGATATTTATGAAGAACAATATGATGAAAATCACACTTTAGTGAAATTTACATTTCCCGATATAAAAGCAGGATCTGTAATAACTTACCAATATAAATTAAGTTCCCCGTTTATTTTTAAATATCACCCTTGGGAGTTTCAAGGTGATATTCCAAAACTATATAGTGAATATAATACAAGCATTCCTGGAACTTACATTTACAATATAAAACTCGTTGGTACACTTGATCTTTACGACAAAAAAGAAACCTTAGATAAAGGCTGTATTATACTTGGTCAAGACGGCGTTGGTACAGGTTGCGTTAATACAACTTATATAATGAAAGCTATCCCTGCATTTGTTGAAGAGGATTATATGACTACTAAAGAAAATTATTTGTCTCGGATTGATTATGAAATGAACACATCGAGAGATTTTAAGGGGAATGTAAACAAATACTCGAAAACATGGAAAGACGTAGATAAAGAATTAAGAGCTACTCCAGAGTTTGGCGGACAACTAACTAAATCAATATCATTAAAAAGTATAATGAATACTGATGTTGAAACGGAGTTAGATCCTCTTAAAAAAGCAAAAATGATATATGAGTATATCCAAAGCAATTACAATTGGAATACTAAATATCACCTGTTTAAAAATGTATCAATTAATAATCTTATGAAAAACAAATCAGGAAATTCTGCGGAGATTAATATTTTGTTACATAATGCTCTTAAAAAAGCAAAAATTGATGTAAAACCAGTAATACTTTCTACAAGAAATAATGGCTTTGCTACAAAAGTATATCCTGTCATTACAGATTTTAATTATGTTATTGTAAGAGCAATTATAAACGATGAAACCTATTTTTTAGATGCCACCGAAAAAGACCTTCCTTTTGGTGTTATTCCTTTTAGATGTTTAAACCAATACGGCAGATTAATAGACTTTAAGAACTCCAGTAAATGGATAGATATTACAGCAAAAAAAACATCCTATATTAAGCATAGCGCTAACTATAGTTTAGATAGTGACGCAACATTGCATGTGGACATAAAATCTCGGTACTCTGGCTACCCTTCGTTTTCAAAAAAAAGAGCTTATTTTTCTAACCCAGAAACCTACTTAACTAATTTTGAAAACAACCACACTGCCTTAAAGGTAAATCAACATACCGTACAGAGTGAAACAGTAACAAATACTAATTTTGATGAAACTTTTGAGCTTGAAGTAAACGATATAAATACAGTAGGAGACACCTATTATATTGATCCTTTTGTATTTAAGTTTTTTAAAACAAATCCTTTTCAACTTCAAAATCGAACCTATCCTATAGATTTTGGTTATAAAGACACCTTTTCTTATTTGTTTAAAATGGATTTTGCTGAAAATTTTAAACTGGTAGATATGCCCAAAAGTATAAGTGCAAAACTTCCTGATAATAAAGGGAGTTTCACAATGGTATCTAGAAGTGCAGGCAATACACTTGCCTTATCTTTAACTATCAAATTTTCAGAAGCAATTTATCCGCCTGAATACTACGAAACCTTAAAATTATTTATGAATCAAATTGTAAATGCCCAAACAAAAACTTTAATTGTATTAAAAAAGACGCCATAAGTATTTTGAAGCTAAAATGAATATGAAAAACAAATTGTCAAACACCAACTGGAGGTTTAAACTTCATGAAATTCTTTATGAAGCAGATACGCCTTTGGGCAAATTATTTGACGTTACATTATTTATCATCATTCTAGCAAGTATTGTCTTAGTAATGTTAGAAAGTGTAGAACAGTTTGATGCTAAGTATCATCGTTTTTTAGACATTGCGGAGTGGTCAATTACCATATTATTTACCATAGAGTATATTGGACGTATTATTTCTGTAAAACGGCCATTAAAATACATACTTAGTTTTTATGGCATTATAGATTTGTTGTCTACCATACCAAAATATTTATCTTTAGTTTTATTAGGACCATCACACTCATTAATTGCACTAAGAGCATTACGACTAATGCGAATTTTTAGAATTTTAAAACTCGCACGATTTACAGGTGAATCTCTAAACTTTGCTAAAGCCCTAAAAGCAAGTCGTGCAAAAATTGCTGTATTTTTATCCTTTGTCCTTATATTATGTATTATTTTAGGAACAGTGATGTACCTTGTGGAGGGCAATCAAGATAGTGGTTTTACAAGCATACCACGAAGTGTATATTGGGCTATTGTTACCTTAACAACCGTAGGTTATGGTGATATAGCTCCAATAACAGCTTTAGGGCAATTTATTGCTTCAATAATAATGATTATGGGGTACGGTATTATTGCTGTGCCTACAGGAATTGTATCGTCCGAAATCACAAAAAATAAAAATAGTAATACAGCACAGACCAATACACAAGCCTGTACAAGCTGTGCTGCAGAATATCATAGGGATAATGCAGAATTTTGCTATGATTGTGGTTGCAAACTCAATGACTAACATCTTACAAGCGTGCTAAAAAAGGACTTACCATTAGGACAAAACTATTTAATTACTATAGTAGGTCCTACTGCTATAGGAAAAACAGCTTTAAGCATAAAACTAGCAGCGTATTTTAATACGGATATATTATCTGCGGATTCTAGACAGTTTTTTAAAGAAATGCGAATAGGCACGGCAGTACCTTCATTACAAGAACAAGCTGCAGCAACACATCATTTTATTCAACATAAATCCATACAAGAAGCATATAATGTTGGTAGTTTTGAGAAAGACGCTATAAGTAAATTAACCGAGCTTTTTAAAACAAAGCAAGTTGTGATTATGGTAGGAGGCTCGGGTTTGTATATAGATGCTGTAACAAAAGGCTTAGATTACTTTCCTGAAGTAGACCAACATATTAGGCAAAACCTTAATAAGAGACTAGAAATAGAAGGCTTAAGTGCTTTGCAAAAACAACTACAATTGCTAGATCCTCTTGCTTATAACAGCATAGCAATAAGTAATCCACATCGGGTCATTCGTGCTTTAGAAATTTGTATTGGTTCAGGACAAGCCTACTCATCGTTTTTAAATAGAACTAAAACGAAAAGACCCTTTAAAATCATTAGCATAGGTTTAACTGCAACTCGAGAAATTCTATATACCCGTATTAATAAACGTGTAGATAAGATGCTTGATCATGGTTTACTAAACGAAGTAAAAACCTTAACGGATTATCAACATCTAAATGCCTTAAACACTGTTGGGTATAAAGAACTGTTTAGGTACCTAAATCGTGATATAAGTCTAGATTTTGCTATTTCTGAAATTAAAAAAAACACAAGACGGTTTGCAAAACGACAAATAACGTGGTTTAAAAAAAATGACAAAACACTTTGGTTAGATTACTTAGCAGACCCTCTCGAAGTTATTAAAAAAATAAAAGAACAACAGCGCTAAAGAGCTATATTTTTTAAATAAAATTAAGGTTAAAACTTAGTTTTTTCACAGAATACAACTATTTTTTTATCGCCCTCTAATGTTGTGAAAAAAACATAAACATCACCGCCGTCTTTTAGCTTAAATTTTGCTTTTAACTGAGCAACACTTTCAGGAAAATTTCTAGTACTTAGGTTTATTTTTTGATTTGCAATAATTTTCGCAATTGTTTTTTTTGAATACGGAACAGTATTAATAACTTTAAAGCGACGGCCAGGAAAATCAATTAACTTTTTAGACGTGTATAAGTGCGAATGCTTGTGTAATTTGAGTAAGTTTAGCTCTGTAGCAATTAAGTTAAACGCTCCAGATTTTAAAATAGCACGATTAGGCTCGTATAGGTATTCTTGTACTTTTCCGTAACTTGGTTTTGCTAAAGATTCTTGCTGTAATAAGAAACTAAATTTTTGTGTATAGGTTGCGTTTAGGTTAATCGTTTTAATACATACCCCACCTGTAAAGTCTTTTTCTAAACAAAATAAAACTTCTTTAACGTCATTATTTACAGCAACAATGTGGATGGCTTTTATAAACTGTAATTCCTTAAGTCCTATCGATATATCTAGCATAGGAGATGCCTTTATTAGAATATTTTTAGAATGTTTAAACAAGCGTTCTAAGTGCTCGGGAACATTGGGTAAGCAATCTTTGAAATAAAATACTTTTCCTTTACTAAGGTGACGTCGCGAGGGATCGAGGTATATCCAATCAAAATTAAGTTTAGTTGTTTCTAAATATTTTAAGCCATCTCTAGTAAGGCACGTAATATTATTGGCTTGTAATTGTTTGAAGTTATGATTTGCAATAGTAGATAACAAGGCGTTAAGTTCGCAATGTATAACCTGTTTTAGCTGTTTAGAAAAATAATAAGCATCAACGCCAAAACCCCCTGTAAGATCTATAATTGATGTTCCGGAAATTAAGCTTGATTTATAAATTGCAGTAAGCTCAGAGGAACTTTGTGCTATATTAACTTTGTTGGGGTAGTAGATATTAGTTGCGTTAAACCATGACAATAGTTTTTTGTTACATTTATTTTTGGCTTCAATTTGTTCTATAATTTCTTGTGTACTTACTTGTTTAAATTCTGTCCCTTTTAAGGCTAGTGTATTAAGGTTCGCATCTAAGTGTTCGTTAATAAAGTTTTGAACCGCTGTATGTAATACTGCAATATTCAAAGATTTGTTGTAAGTTGTTTTGTAAGTTCGTATAACGCAATATTTGTTGCTTGTACGACATTCATGCTGCTATTTGCCCCAAACATATTAATATGCGTTACTGTATCTGCTTGTTTAAGTAGTGCATCGTTAATACCAAAATTTTCGTTACCAACAATTAAGGCTATGGGTTGCTTTGCATGACTTAGTTTAAACTCATGAATAGGGATACTAGTATTTGTAATTTCTAAAGCAATAATATGGTAATTTTTGGTTTTTAAGGCTTTAACAGTAGCTAAGGCTGTTTTTTCTATATGGTAGTTAACAATACGCTCTGTAGATCTAGAGGTTTTAGTCATGCGTCTTCCTAAATGAATTGAAGACCCACAAAGTATAAGTTTTTCTACACCAAAGGCATCCGAAATGCGAAATAAACTACCAATGTTTGGAGCATTAGTAACATTGTCGCACACTATGGTTATAGGAAATTGTTGTGTTACAAAATAACTGTTATCATGGTTAAGCTGCATTATTTAAAAACCTTTAAAAGCCCCCAGTGCAAATCGTAGTTTCTAACACCGCTACTATAGGTATGTGCATTTAGCTCATACATTGATACAAACACAAGTATAAGCGTAAGTATAAAAGCGAATGCCTTGAAAGTGAATGTGTTTTTTTTAATCATTTATTTAGTGATTGAAGGCGTATTTTAAAATATTAGCACCCATTTTTAAAGCTTTTTCTCTAACCTCAGGCGGGTCGTTATGTATAATAGGGTCTTCCCACCCATCGCCCAAGTCACTTTCTACAGTAAATAATAAAATTAACCGTCCTTTATGAAATAATCCGAACGCCTGTGGTCGTTTTCCATCATGCTCGTGTATTTTTGGAAGCCCATTTGGAAATTTATTTACAAGATTAAAAATCTCGTGAGTTTTGGGAAGCTCAATAAGTTCTTGATTAGGAAATACATTTTTAAGTGCTTTAGTTAGGTAGGGTTGCATTCCGTAATTGTCGTCAATATGTAAAAACCCTCCAGAAAGCAAGTAATCTTTTAGATTTTGAGCATCGTCCTCGCTAAAAAATACATTTCCATGTCCCGTCATGTGCAAAAAAGGATATTGAAAAATGTCAACACTACCAACATCTACTGTTTGTACATTTTCATTAATTGTAGTGTTAATTGTTTTATTGGCATATTTTATAAGATTGGGCAGTGCTGTAGGGTTAGCATACCAATCTCCACCACCTTTATATTTGAGTATAGCAACTTCTTGGGCGTTATGCCTAAAAAACGTTAAAAATGCTATAATACTAACGATTACTGTAAGATTATATTTAAACTGCGAACCTATTACCATAGCTCAAAAATAAAAATTTTTAAGATGCAATACTTTTTTTTAACTTTAATTATGGCAAGTTTATCATTTTTTAAAACAGACCATACGCCAAAAGATAGTTTTAAGCCCGTAGTTGTTTTAGAACTTTTTACCTCACAAGGTTGTTCTAGCTGCCCACCAGCAGACCAGCTACTAAAAGAAGTTAAACAAACATATAGCGAAACAGATGTTGTGACGCTTTCTTATCATGTAGATTATTGGGATTATATAGGTTGGAAAGATCCTTTCGCAAAACAACTATTTACAAAAAAACAACGTATTTATGGAAGTAAATTTTATAGTAGCTCTATTTATACCCCACAAGTAGTTATTAATGGCAAAGAACACTTTGTTGGTTCACAGCGTAATACCATGAAAACAAAGTTAGAAGCTTACTTATCAAAACAATCGGCAAACACAATAGCTATTAGTAAACCTAAAGTTTATAACGGAAAAGTTAATTTTGATTATGCTATTGAAGGCAATACAGTAAATAAATCGATACGTGTGGCTTTGGTAGTTAACGATAGAGAAACCTATGTAAAACGTGGAGAAAATAGAAGCAGGACATTAAATAACTCCAATATAGTGGTTTCTGAATTAGAGTTTGATATAGAAAAAACGTCTGGCGAGGGACAAATAGTAATTCCCAATTTAGTAAAGGATACGGATGAGCTTCGTTTGGTACTTATTGTTCAAAATAACAATTTAGATATTACAGGCGCAAGTCAAATAAATTTGTAGTAATATAAATTATAGCTCACTGCTAAATAACAATTGGTATAAAAACAGCATTTTATTCATTCATAAATGCCACACTATGCGCAGCTACAATAGCTGCAGTTTCTGTACGAAGTCTGGTTGTTCCCAATGTAATTGGTAAAAATGCTTTAGAAACTGCCAAATCAATTTCTTTGTCACTAAAATCCCCTTCAGGGCCTATTACAATAGTAACCTCTTGTTGTGGTAGTAACACTTGCTTTATGGAGTTTCGTGTGGTATCTGTTTTGCAATGTGCGATGTATCGCTGACCTTTAAAACTTTGTGATAAATACTCCTTAAACGATACTTCGGGATGTAGTATAGGTAAGTAGTAGTTTAATGATTGTTTCATTGCCGATTGCAAAATTTTATTAAAACGAGCAGCCTTAATAAATTTACGTTCGCTATGATCGCAAATAATAGGCGTGATACTATCAATTCCTATCTCTGTAGCTTTTTCTAAAAACCACTCATAACGATCGTTAAGCTTTGTGGGGGCAACGGCTAAGTGTAGTGTGTAAGCTTTCTTTTTTTGAAATGTTTTGGATACAATTTTAGCAGTACAGGCTTTAAAACTAACACTAATAATTGTTGCAATAAATAGCCAGCCTTTTCCATTGGTAATATACAAGCTGTCTCCTTCTTTTTTTCGTAGTACTTTAGAAATATGCTTACTTTCTTCTTTAGAAAAAGAAATCTCATTTGTGTGCTCATTGAGGTCTAAATTATAAAATAATTGCATATTTAGATTTTTAAGCGTGCTGAAGCCGTAATATCTTGTGTTGAAAAATCTTTTTCAATATATTTTAAATAGCCTACAATAGCAATCATAGCGGCATTATCTGTGGTAAATTCAAACTTAGGAACATAGGTTGTCCAACCAAACTTTTGTTCTCCTTCCTTTAAAGCTTTTCTAATGCCAGAATTTGCAGAAACCCCTCCACCGATAGCAATATGTTTAATCCCTGTACTGTTACTTGCTTGTTTCAATTTATCAATTAGAATACCAATAATTGTGTATTGTATGGAGGCGCAAATATCGTTTAAGTTTTCTGTTATAAAATTAGGATTTTCTTTAACTTGCTTTTGAATAAAATACAAGATGGCTGTTTTTAGTCCAGAAAAACTAAAATCCAAGCCCTTTACTTTTGGTTTTGTAAACGTAAATGCTTTGTGGTTACCAAGTTGTGCTAAGGCATCAATTTTTGGCCCAGCAGGATACCCTAATCCTAAAATCTTACCACTTTTGTCGTAAGCCTCTCCAACAGCATCATCTATAGTTTCGCCAATAACAGTCATGTTAAAGTAATGTTCTACCTTTACAATTTGCGTATGCCCTCCAGAAATAGTCATTGCTAAAAAAGGAAATTCAGGTTTTTTAAATCCATCCTCGTTTATAAAATGTGCCAAAATATGGGCTTGCATGTGGTTAACATCAATTAGTGGGATGTTTAATCCGTAGGCCAAAGATTTAGCAAACGATGTGCCTACTAATAAAGCACCCATAAGTCCCGGACCTCTAGTAAATGCGACTGCGCTTAATTGGGATTTGTTTATCCCTGCAATTTTAAGCGCTTGGTCAACTACAGGAACAATATTTTGCTGATGAGCACGAGAGGCTAACTCTGGTACAACACCACCGTATTGTTTATGTATTTTTTGGGTTGCAATAACATTACTTAAAACGTTTCCGTTGTATAATACAGAAGCTGCAGTATCATCGCAAGACGATTCGATGCCGAGTATGTAAACCTCCTGTGTTTTCATTAATTAAAATAGCGCCTTGTGTTATTGTTTTACACTTATGAGTAAGATTTTATTCAAAAAATAAAATCTAAGTACAAAGAAATGAAAAAATAAGAGAATTGCAGAACGTTAAAGTCTAAAAAAACACTAACATTATGTACATAAAATTCAGTTTCTTTGTAATGCAATTTATTAAGCAAAATATCTCATTAAGAAAGTATTAAAAATAACGTCAAGATTTGTAGCAATCGTTTTGCTACTTTTTATTCTGTTTGTACTGTTACTATCTATACCATCAATACAAACACGCTTGGGCCGTTATGTAACTAAAAAAATAAATAGCGATTTTAATACTAATATTACAATCCAAAAATTAGGTTTGCAATTTAATGGCGATGTTGAACTTAAAGATATTTATGTAGAAGATCACAAGCGAGATACTTTAATATACGCCAAAACGTTTAATACCTCTATTATTAGCTTTAAAAAGCTATATAATGGTAAGCTTACCCTTGGCGATGTTGATATGGATAAATTATACTTTAACTTAAAAACATATAAGGGTGAACACTCAAATAATCTAGATGTTTTTATTGAAAAATTTGGAACGTCAAAAACAACATCCAAAGCTCCATTTTTACTATCCTCTAGCGATATTACCTTCACTAATAGCAAATTTATACTTAGTGATGAAAATTTTGAAAGCTCAGAACTACTAAATTTTAAAAATCTAAACATTAATACGACTAATTTTTTAGTACTAGGAACCGATATTACTGCGCGCATTAATACATTATCTTTTTTTCAAGATAAAGGCATTGCATTAGAGAATTTACAAACTAATTTTGCCTACTCTCCTACAAAAATGAACTTTGAAAACCTTAGTATTAAAACCAAAAAATCGTTTTTAAACGGAAATTTAAAATTTAGTTACCAACTTAAAGATTTACCTCAATTTGTAAATAAAGTACAGTTAACAGCTAATTTTACGTCATCCAATATAGCATTGAGTGAGTTAAATAGGTATTACAACGAGTTTGGCTCCAAGCAGTACGTAAAACTAAAAGCAAACTTTTCAGGAACATTAAATCACTTACTAGCGAGTAATGTAACACTTACAGCAGCAAGTGAAACATCAGTGCAAGGAGACTTAAAATTCAAAAATATTTTTGGAAAAAACTCCTTCTACATGGAAGGTAATTACAACGCTCTAAGCACTAGCACAGATGATTTACAGACATTACTACCCAAAATGCTTAACAACGTTTTTCCGAAGCAACTAGATAGTTTAGGGCGTTTTACAATAAAAGGAAATTCAACACTAACCAAAACCCAACTTGATACGGATATTGTTTTAAATTCAAAATTAGGGACACTACAATCAAAGGTAGAATTACAGCACATTGATGAACTAAAAAAACTAAGCTACAAAGGAAATCTTATTTTAGAACAATTTAATTTGGATAAAATATTTCCTGAAAACAAATTAGGCTACGCTTCTGCAAACTTAAATGTTGATGGCAAGGGTTTTAATTTAAAAACACTAAACACTTTAGTAAAAGGCAATTTTTCTAGTTTTTATTATAATAACTATCATTATAGCAATTTAGCGTTATCGGGCAATTTTCAAGATAATATTTTTAATGGACAGCTAATAGCAAAAGACCCCAATCTTGATTTGAAATTTAATGGTTTAGTCGATTTTACAAACACCGAAAACAATTACAATTTTACTGCCAATGTAGGTCGAGCAAACCTAGATGCACTTAATGTTATAACTAAAGATAGCATTTCTATATTCAAAGGTTTGGTTAAGATGAATATAAAAGGGACGAACATTGACAATGCTTACGGTCGCATAACGTTTAAAAATACACAGTACAAAAATCAAAACGAGGTCTATAACTTTAAAGATTTTGAACTGTCCTCTATTTTTAAAAATGACATTAGATACCTAACCATAAATTCTCCAGATATTATAGAGGGGAGCTTAAACGGTAAGTTTATTTTTAAAGATGCACTTAAGTTGTTAGAAAATGCTATAGGAAGTATCTATACAAACTATGAAGCTCATAATATTGCTAAAGAACAGTTTATGGATTTTAATTTTAAAGTGCATAATAAAATAGCAGAAGTATTTTTACCTAATCTTCAACTGGCCGATAACACTTTTTTTAAAGGTCATTTAGAGACTGATGCCACTAAGTTTAATCTTAAATTTAACTCAAAATACATAAACTTAAACGATAATCAATTTAGTAATATTAATCTTACAGTTAACAACAACAATCCCTTATTTAATACCTTTTTAGAAGTAGGTAAGGTGGATACTAAATATTATAAAGTTTCAGATTTCAACCTCATTAACACCACTCAAAACGATACTTTAATTGTTAGCACCGCCTTTAAAGGAGGACGAACCAATACAGATAATTTTGATTTAAGCCTATATTATACCATAGACTCGAGTAATACATCGGTAGTTGGATTTAAAAAATCCAAAGTATTATTTAAAGATAATACTTGGTATATTAACGAAAATAAAAACCAGTTTAATAAAGTTGAGTTTGATAGAGAATTTAAAAACATAACATTTAATAAAATTAACCTTACTCACTTAGAAGAAGAAATTGCACTATCGGGCGTTATAAAAGACTCTAGTTACAAAAATATTAATTTAGAATTTAAAAACGTAGACCTTATAAAAATCACCCCCAAAATAGATAGCTTAGCCTTGGCAGGAAACGTAAACGGAACATTGCAGGTTAAACAAAATGGGGGAGGATATCTGCCGGAATCGAATATTGTGATTGACGATTTTAATATTAATAATTTTAATTTTGGATCATTTAAGGCAAATATAGTGGGTCGAGAAACCCTTACCGATTACGATATTAATATGAGCTTAAAAGATGATAAGCACAAATCGTTGTCTGTTATTGGTAATGTAAACGTATCTCAAAATAATCCTAGTATTAATCTAAAAGTTGATTTCGATAAGTTTATATTAAACCCATTAACTCCATTTGGTAGTGGCGTTATTACCAATATTAGAGGCGAGGTAGAAGGTGGTATAAAAGTTTCTGGACGCTTAAATCGGCCAACTATTACAGGCGACTTAAATTTAAACAAAGGAGGTTTAACGATACCTTATCTAAATGTAGATTACAATTTTGCCGATAAAACCATTGTTACCCTAAACGAACAGTCTTTTAATTTTAATAATGCAAGATTAACAGACGTAGCCTACTCGTCAGAAGCCAATTTAACAGGGCGTATAAGCCATGTTAATTTTACAAATTGGGACTTAGATTTAAACATTGACTCTAACCGGATTTTGGTTTTAAATACTCAAGATAGTGAAGACGCTTTGTACTACGGTACTGGATTTGTTGGAGGGGATATTGCTATTAAGGGGCCTGTATCTGAATTGAAAATTGATGCCGAAGTCGCAACAGAGCAAGGCACTGTGTTTGTAATCCCCCTTAACGATGCCGAAACATTTGGCACAAGCTCTTTTATTCACTTTGTTACTCCCGAAGAAAAAGCAGCCAAGCTTAAAGGCGAACTACTTGGTCTAAACAATGTGGCAGGATTAGAGCTAGGTTTTGATTTGGATATTAATCAAAATGCAGAAATAGAAATTGTTATTGACAAAGAAACAGGAAGTACAATTCGTGGTCGTGGTGATGGAGGAATACTAATGCGTATTAACACAAATGATAAGTTTGATATGTTTGGTGATTTTGTGATTAATAATGGGAACTATAACTTTATATCACCAGGGCTTTTAAAAATACAAAAGCAATTTAAAGTAAAACAAGGCGGGACATTAGTTTGGGAGGGAGACCCGCTAGACGCACAAATAAATATCCGTGCTCTGCATGATGGCATAAGGGCCAATCCATCGGTATTACTAGATAACCCAACCAGTCAAAGTATTCCTGTTGAGGTAGAAATTGAACTCACAGGACAGCTAGAACAACCAGATATCAATTTTAACTTGAATTTCCCCACAGTAAACTCTACAGTAAAATCTGAATTAGATTATAGGCTAAACGATAACGATACAAAACAATTTCAAGCTCTATCGTTATTAGCAACAGGATCTTTTAAGAGTGAGTTAAACTTTAGATCTCAAGATGCTTTTGGACTATTTTCGGACGGTATAAAATCAATCATTAACGATTTTCTTTCTGCAGATAATGGTAATTTTGAAATAGGAATCGATTACCAGTTAGGAGAAAATACCCCAGACTTTCAATCGGACGATCGTTTTGTGGCAAGTTTAAGCACAAAAATTAGTGATAAAATTCTTATCAATGGCGATGTAGGTATCCCTATTGGTGGCGTAAGTGAAACGATTGTTGCAGGTAATTTTGAAATTGAATTATTACTAAATGAGGATCGTACCTTATCGCTCAAGTTTTTTAATAGAGAAAACAATATTAGAACCTTTGGAGAGCAAATAGGGTACACACAAGGGGTAGGCTTATCCTATAATGTAGAGTTTAACAATTTAAGAGAGTTATTTTCTAAACTATTTAGAAAGAAAGCCAAACAAAACAAAAAAGAAAACAAACCAGTAGAGGAGGAGGAGTTTTCAGACTTTGTAAATTTTAAATCCAAAAAAGTATCTAAGAAATCTAAAAATTAGTAATCTTAACTAAATTTTAGTTTAGCAAATGTATTTATTCAAATTAAAACGTTGCCAATTTGTTTTTACATTAAATTAGTAACTTTAAAAACAAAAAAACTTATGATATTGATAGCAGACAGTGGCTCTACAAAGTGCGATTGGTTAATAATTAGTAAACAAGGAAAAACATTACAAAACACAATACACACAAAAGGGCTAAACCCTGCAATACTTTCAGCGCAAAACCTTTTTGAAATTATTAATCAAAACGAAGCCTTGAAGACAGTAAAAAATGACATTACTAAAGTATTTTTTTATGGTGCAGGTTGCGGCACAGAAAAGCCAAGGGAAATACTTTATACTGTTTTAAAACAATACTTTGCTAAAGCAAAAATTGTTGTCAAAGAAGATACTTATGCCGCAGTATATGCAACGCTTAGCACTCCAAAACAGGCTGCAATAGTTTGTATTTTAGGTACAGGATCTAATTGTAGTTATTACGACGGTAAACAGCTGCATCAACGTGTAGATGCTTTAGGTTATTCTATTATGGACGATGCTTCAGGTAACTATTTTGGAAGACAATTACTAAGAGATTATTATTTTAATACCATGCCTAAAGACTTAAAAATAGCATTTGCAAATAAGTACGATTTGAGTGCCGATACCATAAAACATAATTTATATAAACAGGCCCATCCCAATGCCTATTTAGCATCTTTTGCAGAATTTATGGCTTCAAACAAAAGTTCAAACTATATAAATAATCTTATAAAAGAGGGGATACGATTGTTTATAAAAACAATGATTTTACAATATCAAGATATTTTGCAAACAACCCCCGTGCACTTTGTAGGCTCTATAAGTTATGTGTACCAAAATGAAATACGAGAAGTTGCAAAAGCATTACACATTACCGTTGGTAATTTTGAACAGCGTCCTATAAACGGACTTATTAAATACCATATTGCTAACGCCTAATTTTTTTAAAAATTACAAAAAAGTAATTATCTTTATATATATTTGATAAATAATTAACTGTATTATAATAAAATGATCAAAACCATACTAACAGGAGTGCTACTTGTCGCTCTTATATCTTGTGAGCCTTCTACACCTAATAATCAAAAAAATAAGGCTAACGTTGCAGAAAATACAGATTTGAATATTGAATTTGAAAAATTTGAATTAGACAATGGCTTAGAGGTTGTATTTCACATAGACCGCTCAGACCCTGTTGTAGCAGTAGCTTTAACGGCTCACGTAGGTTCAGCAAGAGAAAAAGAAGGTCGTACAGGTTTTGCCCATTTATTTGAGCATTTACTGTTTTTAGAATCCGAAAACCTTGGCAAAGGCGGATTAGATAAAATGAGTGCACGTATTGGAGGCTCTGGAGCAAATGGCTCTACAAGTAGAGATCGCACCAACTATTTTCAAACAGTTCCAAAAGATGCCCTAGAAAAAATGATTTGGGCAGAAGCCGATAAGTTAGGATGGTTTATTAATACCGTTACAGAACCTGTTTTGGCAAAAGAAAAGCAAGTTGTTAAAAATGAAAAAAGACAACGAGTAGATAATAGACCTTATGGCCATACAAGATATGTTATTGATAAAAATTTATACCCAAAGGACCATCCGTACAATTGGCAAGTAATTGGTTCTTTAGAAGATTTACAAAATGCTACATTGGCAGACGTGAAAGAGTTTTTTAGGCGTTGGTATGTCCCTAATAACGTAACCTTGGTCATTTCTGGAGATTTTGACACTTCAACTGCAAAACAATGGATTAGAAAATATTTTGACGAAATCCCACGAGGAGAAACTATTATTCCCTTAGCAAAAAGAAGTGCTGTTGTGCAAAACACTAAAAAATTATATCATGAAGATAATTTTGCAAAAGTACCACAGCTAACAATGGTATGGCCAACGGTAGCACAATACACAAAAGATGCTTATGCCTTAGATGTATTATCAGAATATTTATCGAGTGGAAAAAGTGCTCCTTTGTACAAAGCTTTGGTAGAACAAGAAAAACTAACCTCTAGAGTAAGTATGTTTAATACTACCTCTGAGTTAGCAGGACAACTACAATTATCAGTAACGGCTTTTTCAGGAAAATCGCTAGATGATATTGAAACTGTAATTCATAAAACTTTAGCCGAATTTGAAACAAATGGGATTCCAGAGAGTAACCTAAATAGAATAAAAGCAGGACAAGAAACAGATTTTTATAATAGTCTATCGAGTGTATTAGGAAAAGGGTTTCAATTAGCGCAGTATAATATTTTTGCAAACGACCCAGGGTTTATTAATAAAGATATTAAAAACATTCTTTCAGTAACGCCTACTGATGTAATGAGGGTGTATAACAAGTATGTTAAAGGAAAAAACTTTATAGCAACAAGCTTTGTACCTAAGGGACAATTGGACTTGGCTTTGAGCGAATCTATAAAAGCAGAAGTTGTTGAAGAAAAAATTACAGAAGACAGCGAAGCAACTTTTGATGCTTCTGTAACAGCTAAATACGAACGCACACCATCTTCATTCGATAGGACTAAAGAACCTGACTATGGCAAGACTCCTACAGTAACAATCCCTACCGTATGGAAAGACAAATTATCTAACGGCTTAGAACTATATGGTATAGAAAACACCGAAGTCCCTTTAGTTCAATTTGATATAGTAATTGATGGCGGACAATTATTAGAAGATTTCAATAAAACAGGTGTAACAAATTTGTTAGCCAACATAATGACTAAGGGTACAGCAAATAAAACACCACAAGCATTAGAAGAGGCTATTCAGCAACTAGGTGCTTCAATTAATGTATTTGCAGATAAAGACAATATTACTATTACAGCCAATATGCTGGCAAAAAACTATAACGAAACTCTAAAATTATTAGAAGAAATTTTATTAGAACCGCGCTGGGATATAGACGAATTCAAGTTAGCCCAACAAAGCGCTTCAAACCAATTACTACAATTACAAGCAAACCCAAACGCTATTGCGAATGATGCTTATAACCAGCTAGTGTATGGTAAAGACAATATAAAATCTAAAAACATATTAGGAAACTTACAAACTATAAACACAATAACTATTGAAGATTTAAAAGCCTATTATAATAAAAATATTTCTCCATCAGTAGCAAAAATGCATATCGTGGGCGCAATACCCCAACAAGATGTTGTTAGTTCTCTAAAAACAATTAATGAGTCTTGGACTGCCAAAAACGTAACGATACCAACATACAAAACTGCAGAACGCCCAAAGCTATCAAAAATATACTTTTATGATGTGCCAGAAGCAAAACAATCTGTACTAAATATAGGATATCCTGCCTTAGCTGTTACCGATACAGATTACTATCCAGCAACGATTATGAATTATATTCTTGGTGGCGGAGGTTTTGCCTCTAAGCTAACGCAGCAATTACGTGATGAAAAAGGATATACCTATGGTATAAACTCTAGGTTTTCTGGATCTAAAGATGAAGGATTATTTACAATATCTAGTGGTGTGCGTACTAATGTAACCTTAGAATCGGCGCAGCTAATAAAAGACATATTAGGTAATTTTGGAAAAGACTATTCCAAAGAAAATTTAGCAACAACCAAACAATTTTTAATTAAAAGTAACGCAAGAGCATTTGAAACTGCAAATGCGAAACTCAGAATGCTAAGAGATATGAGTACCTTTGGGTTTAATGCTAATTATGTAAAAGAAAGGGAAACCATAGTTAATAACATGACTATTGAAGCTATAAAAACACTTTCTGAAAAATACTTAAATCCAAATACTATGAATTGGTTAATTGTTGGTGATGCTAAAACACAGCTAAAACGTTTAAAAGAATTAGGTTATGGCGATCCAATTCTATTAAATACGGAGGTTAAAAAATAATAACTTTCTTATATAATGGATATAACGTATTAAATAACAGAAAACCACTAATTGCTTTCGGTAAACCATAGTTTTACCGTATGTTCTGCTTTTTTGTTATTAGGAGTAAATGATATATTTTCTCTACCTCTATACTCTAAGTAGCTAGGGAATTTCCACCATAAAATTCCAGCGCACCAAGGTTTGTTTTCAATTCCTTCAAAAACAACATTATAAGCACGATCTTGGTGTTCTTCATTAAATATAGTATTATCCCCATCGGAGTAAGGAAGTTTCCAAGGAGCATTTAAACTTCTAAATCCGATTTCTGTAAAGACGATAGGTTTTTTATGTTTGTTATAAATGCGTTCTATTTTAGATGTAACAGTTTTAAAATTTGCTTTTAGCTCAGTGTCTGTAGCATCATTGCTATCGCTTAAAGGGTAATAGGAATTAATACCAATAAAATCTAAATCTTCCCAGAGGTTAATCGTCTCAAATTCTTCTCCCCAATTTGCACAATACGTAAGTTTTCCAGAATATAAGCCTCTAAGGTTTTTTATCATTTTTGTCCAATCGGCTTCATGAGTTAATGTTGCTTTAGAAAATTCTACACCTACAGAAAACATAGCTATATTATGGATTTCGGCCAAAAAAGCATAATGTCTAATCCAACGATAATAATAATTAAAAAAAGATTGCCATTGTGTTTCTGTTTTAAAATCCATGGCTCCAGACCAAGAACCTCCAACAAATACTTGTGGTTTTAGCAATACGGACATTCCTAATTGTTTGGCTTCGTAAGCAGAGTGTATAACGCCTTGGTCGTTTTCACCACGCGCACTATTATTTAGTGACAAATAGCTAGGTGTTGCATCCTCGCCGCCTCTAATAAAACTATAGGGTACAATACTTATTGCGTTACTCCCCATACGTTTTTGTTTTTGTAAAGACTCTGTAGCTTTGCGTGAAGTGTATCCATTGTAAATACCATAACCTTCGTGGGCAAAATTAAACCCTTTTAAGTAAGCTAAATCACTACGGCGTTGAGGTAATTTTGCTTGCGCTGCTAGTTGTGATAAGTAGGCTTCCCAAAGTGGTTTAAGCTCATTTATTTCGAGACTTGTTGGTACCCAATTATTATAATGTTTTATAAACTTGCTTGCTCCCCAAGTTTTTATTAAAAATGCAACAAGTGTAGCAGACATACAATCTACAACCAAGCCCGACTCGTTGGTTACGAGGTCATTATCAAACAATTCTTTTAAGCTTAGGGCATTATTAGATTTTGCTAATCGTCCTGCCCAGTATTTATAACCTTCGCGTTGCCATTTTGTAGTAAAATATACAGGTAAACCACGAGATAGTGCTAAGGATTTAGCATTGCCTAAAAGATGGTTTATAATTAAATCATTTTCTTTTTGAATAAAATTATCTTGATATTTAGCGTTAATAACTGTATGTACAGCGTTATTCTCAATATCAAAATGGGCTTGTTCTGTTCTATTTAACATTAAGCCTTTGTCTTCTGCAGTTTTGTAAATATGATAATTAATTTTTGGTATGTTTTGATTTTGCCCCAAAAACATACGTATAGCTTTAGTAGATGCCTCTATATCTTTTTTTAAGATGAGTATTTCAGAATTTGAAATTGCATTTTGATGAGATATAAAATTAAAATGCTTTGATTTTGAAATCGTATCGTTGCCTGTTGAGTACTCAAAAGAAACAGAAGGGTCAATTTGCCATGAGGCATTAAAGTTACCCATAGCTATTCTTGAATTGTCTCTAAAAATTTCATAATCCATAGTCTGAAAAAAACGCTGCCTGCGGTCGCTCTGCAGCATTTTGTTACTAATAAACTCAAAAACTTCTACGGCATTATTGCCTGTAATAATACTAAAGGGTAGTGTTTTATTTTTGGGATTTGGATAAAATTGTAATGAGACTATGTCTTGTTTCTTGTTGTAAGTAGTGGCATTGAAAGTAATGCTGTTTTCGGAAAAATGAAATGGTAAATCTGTAGTAAATTCCTTAATTAAGGCGTTATCATTTGCTGTACCAACTAAGAGTATCATGTTATTGGTTAAGTCTTCATCGCTAGTCTCTTTAATAGATTTATACTTGGTCGTAATACTAAAGCGTCCTTGTTGCGGTGTTTTTGAAACTTGCTCTAAGAGTTCTTTATATTTAAACTTTAGTTTGGGGTCTTCACTATTGTAAATTACTAATAATTCGCGCTTATTAAAGCCATTTCGACGAAGTTGGCGTTTACTAATTAATGTATCTGTTGTTTTTACATTATCTGTTAATACGGCAATGTCACTGTAAGGCTTTTTGTAATCGCAGCTACTGAAAATAATTGTTAAAAATACAATAACGCACATCATGTATTTCATTATAATAAAGATTGGATTATTAATAATGTAAAATAACTAATTATTAGCGAGATGTCAATATTTTTATTAAAATATTAGCGATAATTTTTTGTTAAAAAAGTAATGTAATTAAGCTGATAAAGTATTGGGTAACATTATTTTTTCTGAAGTTTAAAGTTAAAATAGACCTCAATAAATTCTGTAATTTTATCTCTCACTATTTTAGGAATTTTTATATTAAACTCACTAGGGGTAACTTTAAAAGTCCCAGATACATTTATGATATCATTATTTCTAGACAGTTCTACTAAAACATTTTTTAATTCTCTTATTTCGCCACGAAAGGTAAGTGAACCATTTAGGCGCATTTCTGTTTTTACACTTGTCAGTTTATTTATGTCAAAATTAATAATATTGCCTCTAAAGTTTGTTTTGGGATAAGTATCAGAATCTGCATAATTCTCATTAAAATGCTCTTCCATTAAGGCATTTTTAAATCGAAATCCTTTGACCAATGATAGTGCAGCAATAGCACCATTACTAGTGTCTAAAATTGCCGTTGTGCTACTAGATGTAGCTTTAACTTCTTCAAAAGCAGGAACTGAAGCCTGAAATGTAACCGACCCTGTTTTGGTTAGATACTTGTTTTGAGAAAATGCAGCAAAGTTCAAAAAGACTACTAAGTATATTGTTTTTTTCATGCTTTAAGAGTCTTAATTATCTTCTAAAAATCCTTGATTACTCCACAAAATAATAAGGTCGATATCCGATTGTGATAATCTTGGGCCTCCCAAGGGCATAGCACCAGGGGCACCTGCAGGTCTAGATATTCTGTCTATTAAGTTATCTTTTGTGTAGGTTCTTACTTCTTCAAAAGTACTTAATGGGTTTGGAGCGCCATTAATTGGAGGGTTATTGTG
Organism: uncultured Flavobacteriaceae bacterium; assembly: GCA_938011315.1. Lineage (GTDB taxonomy): Bacteria > Bacteroidota > Bacteroidia > Flavobacteriales > Flavobacteriaceae > AU392. The sequence goes on along the minus strand of CALLUG010000035.1, from coordinate 118,360 downwards.
ACAGGGCAGACAGTTACTGTTTATTATTGGAGCAACATCGTTGTTGTAAGTTACTGTTATACCTGTGTCTATAGGCTCTACTAGGTCTATTTCATTTTCGCTAGTACAACTGATGCTTATTAAAGCTATACATATAATGACTAAAATTGTATTTTTCATAATTTATATTGTATTAAAATGTACGGTTTAAGTTAAAACCAAAAAAGATGTCTCCTTCGCTAAAGTTTCCTGTAGCTTGTCGTAAAAATCCTATTGTATTTATGGGTTGTGCGTTTGTAAAGTGTAACTGAAAAACATGTCCACCAGTTTCTAAATCGACTCCAATGGATAGTGCGTTTCTAAATGGGTCTCCACTAGCTCTATTAAGATGTAAAGCATAATCTGCATTTATGGACCAACGCTTTGTTAGCTTATGCCGCCCTCCAAAACCTATTGCAAACTGTGCATTGTCTTGATTTTCTATTGGTGCGCCTATAAGGTTTTCATGAAAAAAAGTTGGTGCGATTTCTAGCGATAAGCTTTTGTTTATTTTTCTAGAAATTAATAACTGCGTTACATATCCTAAACGATTTGCGAACTCAAGACCGGGAAGATCATCGCTGTCTAGGGCAGTATTAATTGTAAGTGCGTTAAACCCAACAATGTTTACAGGGAAACCATCTCTTTTTTGTCTTGCCAATCGGTATTTTAAGGACACATCGTAAACGGCGTTAAGTGAGCTTCTTGACACACCTAGGTTAAACCACTCTGTAAATCCATAAACAAAATTTAATCGTGTTACAGCATCGTCTAATCCAAAAAAGGTGTCAATTCCGTTCTCTAAACTTCCGAAGCGGTGTGCTACAATAAATGTTAAATCTCCTTTTGCAACTAATTTTGTAGATTCAAAATTTACGACTTTTAATCCTTTAAATGCAGCTTCTACATATTGACTTTCAGACTCATCTACTTCTAACTCATCTAGTAAATCATCTTGTGAAAATGAAAATAAAGGAATACTTAAGAGGAATACAAAAAGGGTTTTGTAGTGTAATGTCATAGTTTAATTTTTAGTTAAGAATTGTACTTTGGTCTATCTTTATTTGCTCTAGTAAGTCGTCGTAGCCAATAAATCGACCTTTAATTGTAATAGGTTTTCCTATAGTTAGTTTGGATTGTAATAAGCTGTTTAAAACACAAAAAACAGTGTTGTTTAAAGTGATACTGTTAGCATTAACCTCTGTAATAGGTCCTGTGATTTTTATGGTTTTATTCAAATATTTTTTTTCTGCATTAACTGCATTTTTTGTAAATTCTTCAAACAATGCAATAGAGGATAGGCTAAATTCTGCTCGTTCAGTTTTAATATCTCTATGGTCTTGATAAATGTAGTTATAAGTTAGGTAAATTCCAAAAATCAGCACAATAAGTATACTAATCCATTTTTTCATATTGTCATTAAGTTTTTCTTATTACTGGTTTATTTTTATGTTGTAAAATAATACTTTAGTCGTTATCGGCACGATTTATTATTGCCTCGGGCAATGTTTTTTTTGCTTTAGCGCCCATTTTTTTTAGTTTTTCTACGCTTGTTATCAAATTACCTTTTCCTTCTACAAGTTTATTCATTGCGGCAGAGTAGTCGGTTTTAGCTGCATCTATCTTTTTACCAACACCTGTTAGGTCTTTTACTAGACCTTCAAACTTATCGTATAAAGCACCTGCTTGACGTGCTATTTCTATAGCATTACGTTGTTGTTTTTCATTATTCCACATGGTATCTACGGTGCGTAGTGTAGCTAGTAATGTTGCAGGCGTAACAATAACGATATTACGCTCAAAAGCCTTGTTGTACAAGCTGTTGTCTTCGTTTATGGCAACAGCAAAAGCAGGCTCTATAGGGATGAAAAGTAAGACAAAATCTGGAGATTCTATGTCGTATAAGTCTTGATAGTTTTTACTGCTTAATTGCTCAACATGTTTTTTTATGGAGCTAATATGTGCTTTTAGGTAAGTGGCTTTTTGGTCATTATCCAAAGTATTTACATAACGTTCATAATCGGTTAAAGAGACCTTAGCATCAATAATCATTTTTTTGTTATTTGGGAGGTGTAGCACAACATCTGGAAGTAGGCGAGTCCCATCTTCTAAAGTAAAGTTTTGCTGTAAAAAATACTCTCTGTCTTTCTCTAGTCCAGATTTTTCTAAAACTCGCTCCAAAACCAATTCGCCCCAATTACCTTGCATTTTGCTATCGCCTTTTAGGGCTTTAGTTAAGTTGGTGGCTTCCTTAGTCATTTGCAAATTCAAATCTTTTAGCCCTAGTAATTGTTCTTTTAGAGCAGAGTGCATACTAATACTTTCCTTTTGAGTATCGTCTACTTTTTTTTCAAAAATTTGAATTTTTTCTTGTAATGGATTTAAAATTTGTTGGATATTTTGTTTATTTTGAAGTGTAAATTTTTCTGACTTTTCATCTAAAATTTTACTGGCTAACAGTTCAAAATCTTTTCTGAGTTGGGCTTGTCTCACTTCTATTTCTTGGTCACGTTTTATATTTAGTTGGTTAAGGTTGTCCAGTTCAACATTTTTTTGAGTTAGCTTAATGGTTAACGCTTCACGTTCTTTTCTAAACTCATCACGAGTGTTTTCTGTTTCTTTAATTGTTTGTTTTAAGTCGTTGAGTGTGTTGTTTAATTGATTTTCGCGCTCTTGTAAGGCGCTTTTTTCACTTTTACTTTGTAATTTAGAAATTAACATTCCTAAATATCCACCTACAGCAGCAGCAACAATAATAGAGAGGATAAGAACTAGGCTTTGACTCATAATATTATGATAAATTGAATTCAGTCAAAGATAATTTTTTAAACTACATTAAAATACACTTTTTTTTCAAATTTTAAAACTACTATTAATGTTTATGTGCTCATCCTAAATCTAGCACTCAAGTCATCAAAAATAATTAAATCTTTAGGGAATAAAGTTTTAAAAATACCTTGTTGTATTAAGTCTTTTGGGGTGCCTATAGCAACATTTTCTTTTGTCATTACAATGATTTTATCGCAGAGCTGTAGGCTTAAATTAATGTCGTGCGATGAAAATAAAATAGTTTTTTGTGTTTCTTTAGATAGTTTTTTTAAAAGCTTTAAAATGTAAGCTTTATGGTACATATCCAAGTGTGTTGTAGGCTCGTCTAGTACCATTATATCGGTGTCTTGTGCTAGAGCACGAGCAATCATTACATTTTGAAGTTGCCCATCGCTAAGTTCAAAACAGCGTTTGTGTTTTAAGTGTACAGTATTTGTAAGCTGTAATGCTTTGTTTATAATTGGGAGGTCTGTTTTAGATAGATTGCCAACCCAATTGGTATAGGGTTGCCTGCCTAATGCAACAAGTTCTAAAACTTTAAGGTTTTTTGATGCTAACTTTTCGGTTAACACTAAACTTAATACTCTTGCTAAGCGATTACTGCTATACTGAGAACTGTTTTTTTCTTTAATGAGCACATTTCCACTTAGGGGTGCTAAAACCTGCGTTAATGTTTTTAGTAAAGTAGATTTTCCTATACCGTTAGTTCCTACTAGTCCTACTAATTCGCCCTGCTGTAACGTAATATTAATATTTGAAGCAATTGTAATGTTTTGTTTTTTAGATCGGTAGCCGATGTGCAGATTTTCAGTTTTTAGAGCAGTCATCTTAGTGTTATAACTCATAGCTAAAATATCATTTTTTGTTTTTTTAGTAACAACCAAATTACGATAGGAGACCCCACTAGGGCTGTAATAGCATTAATAGGTAGTGTGTAATTGCTTGTAGGCAACTGGGCAATACTATCGCAAATAAGCATTATAATGGCTCCAAATAAGAGTACTGCAGGTAATAGTATTTTGTGGTTAGAGCTACCAAACACCTGTCGTGTTATGTGAGGTATTGCTAAGCCAATAAAAGCAATAGGCCCTGTAAATGCAGTAATAGTACCCGCCAAAATACTTGTGGCTATAATGATTATGAATCGACTCTGTTTTACATTTATTCCTAAACTTTTGGCATAATTTTCACCCAATAAAAAACAGTTAAGTGCTTTAATAGAAAGTATGCTTAAAGCAATTCCTACACTATAAATTATAAATAATATAAATAGCTCTGTCCAGTTTAAGTTTCCAAGACTTCCAAGACCCCAAAAGAAGTATTGTTGTAATTGCTCGGCAGGGCTAAAATAAGACAATACACTTACTACAGCAGCACTAATACTCCCAAACATTAAGCCTATAATAAGTATTGCCATAGTATCTTGTACTTTTTTAGCAACTAAAAGCACTGCCAACAGTACTAAAAAACTACCTAAACTTGCCGCAATAATTATTGTCCATTTTGAGGTTATTAGTCCTGTAAAAATTCCTCCAATAAGTGATGCGCCCATAATAACAATAGCAACCCCTAAACTTGCTCCAGAGGTAATCCCTAAAACAAAGGGACCAGCAAGTGGGTTTTTAAATAAAGTTTGCATCATCAGTCCAGAAACTCCCAAGCCAGAACCCACAATAATTGCTGTAATTGCTTTTGGTAGTCTGTATTGGTTAACAATAGTTACCCAAGTTTGTTGTTCTACTTTATACCCTAATAAACTGCTAATAACAGCCTTAAAAGGAATGATAACCGACCCTAAACAGATGTTTAACACAAAGCAAAGCACTAAAGCGCCTATAAGAAAACTAAAAATAGCTTTATTTGATTTTAGAATAGACAACTTAATTTAAAATTTTAAAAAAATAGGGTTCATAGTTGGGTAATAATTGGGGGTGTGCGATGGCAATAATATCTTTTAAAATAAGATCGGGGCGTAGAGGCCCTAACTCATAATAAAGTAGCCCGCCTTTAGGGCCAATTTTATTGGTATAAGTGTATATCTTATTATTGGTATAGGCATCAAAATAAGTATATTTTTCACTACTAGCAGCCATTTGCATTTTGTTTTCAAAATTTCCAGCTCCTATCCATAATTGTGCATGCTTTGCTTTTTGTAGAACATTTTCAAAGTTTAACTGTAAGCTTCCATTAGTTTTTGTGGTTTTCCAAAGGTAATTAGTACTGGCGTCTTGTAAGTATGTTGCAACAAAGCTACTTCCACCTGGAACACTCCAAATGTCTTCAAACATAGAGCCAGAGATAACAGTTGGTTTTTTTGTAGCGCTAGTTGCTTTTTGTTTTGCAGCTAGATAATTAGCTTCTATGTTGTTAAATATAGTGTTTGCTTCATCGTCTTTATCAAAAAAAGCAGCAATGAATTTTATCCATTCAGCTCTTCCAAGAGGGTGTTGCTCTGTCCATGCACCATCTAGCACAACAGGGATACCAAAAGTATTAATTTGATTTAACACACTGTTGTTGCCATTAACAGAAAAACCTATAACTAACTCTGGGTTTAGTTCCAAAAGTAGTTCCATATTTAAGTTTGTATCGTTATTAAGATTTTTTACTTTTCCATGATCAATATGTTGCCTTGTTTTTGGTGACGAAACATAATCGGTATTAGGAAAACCTACCAATAACCTATCAATGTTTAAGTATTCTAAAACAGGGATATTGGTTGTAGACATCACAATAACACGTTGTATAGGGAGCTTTATGTGCGATGTGTTTTTATCTTTTTTAGGAATAGAAATATCTTCTTTACTAAGAATATATCGAAACGTTTTTTTACTATTTGGCCAAGCCGAATTAACTACTATTTCTTTATAATTTTTATGCTTTATGATTGAAAACCCCTTGGCATACTTAATATTTTGAGATGTTGTATTGCTAATAGAGTTTGAAGTAATAGATAATCCTGAAGTGTTATTGTCTTTACACGAAGAGAAAATAACAATCAAAAGAATAACAATTGTAATACGCATTGATAAAAATTAGAACCCAAAATTCGTTCTTTTTTTTGTAATACCCTAAACTTGTTTCAATCTCTTATCATAAAAGTTATTCGTTTTAAGGCGCATATACTTGACCGCGGTGTGGTTTTAGCGCATCACGAATAGGCTTCATGTCGTACTCCTCTACAACCATAAATGCGATACTATGCGTATGCGACAACTGTTCGACTCCTGTTATATTTAGCTCTAGTTTTTTTATAACGATATAATCTTTTAAATGGATTTCATGATGCTGTGCAGTATTATGGGCATTAGGACCACGAAAATCCCAAATAAGTTTTAGTTTTCGCATTGTTTTTTTACAAAATAAAAGTCTTGTTTAGTTTTGTAAATATATAAAAAACACATCGTATTTTATGTGCTAAATGTAGTATTTTTGTCCTATTGCAAGTGTAAGAGATTTGAATTACGATTCAACAAAACATTTGTTAAAATACTAAAACCAAATTTTCAGAAAATTGAAACTAAAAAATAGCAGCATACTACTATTACTTTTTATCTCTATTAGTGCCTGTAGTTTTTTTAAGAAAAAGACAGAAACACCTATAATTGCGAGAGTAAATGAAACCTATTTATATCTTAAAGATATAAAGCCACTGCTTACAGAAGGAATTACCAAGGACGATAGTCTTCTAAGAGTTAACAATTACATTAACCAATGGGCAACAGAACAATTATTAATTGATGGTGCAAAGTTTAATTTGTCCGAAGAAAAACAACAAGAGTACAATAACTTAGTAACCCAATACAAGAATGACTTGTACACTAAAGCTTATGTAGAAGCTCTAGTAAAACAAAGTATAGATACTCTAGTAACACAACATGAAATAGAAGAAACCTACCAATCTAACCTAGAAATTTTCAAACTAAACGAAGATCTTATTAAATTTAGATATATAAATATAAGCGATAGTAACGAGGGGGTTACCGATGTAGAAAAACGATTTAGGCGCTTTAATCTTGAAGATAAAAAGGTATTAGACTCGATGTCAATTCAATTTAAATCGTATTCATTAAATGATTCTATTTGGATACGATTACGCCAAGCTGTTTCTAAAATCCCAATCCTGTCTATTGATCATAAAAAAGAACTGTTAAAAAAAACTAATTTTATACGACATAAAGACTCATTAGGATTATATTTGATGCGTATAAAAGATGTTTTAAAGCGAAATGAAACAGCACCTATAGAGTACGTAACACCAACAATAAAACAAATTATCATCAATAAACGAAAATTAGAGTTTGTTAAAAAATTAGAAACCGATATTACAAGAGATGCAATTAAAAATAAACAATTTGAAATTTTTAACTAAGATAAAACATTTATCCCTATCCATATTAATCTTGTTTTCTTACACATTAAAGGCGCAAGAAATTATTGAGGATAAAAAAGAAGAAGAAGTAAAAGAAAAATATGTAGTAAACAAAGATGGTCGTATAAAAATAGACGGCGTAGCTGCAGTTGTAGGTGATTTTGTTATTTTAGATTCTGACATTGATAGACAAATACAGCAAAGTGAAGCCGCACAAATTTCTACAAAAGATTTAACAAGATGTCAATTTATAGGACAATTGTTAGAAAATAAATTATATGTTTTCCAAGCCATACGCGATAGCATTATCGTTAACGATGCGCAAATTCGTAGCATTACAAGTCAACAATTAAACTCACTTGCTGACCAGATAGGGTCAAAAGAAAGGTTAGTGGCTTATTATAAAAAAAGATCTTTTGAAGAGCTAGAAATAGATACCTACGAGATTAATAAAAACAATAGCTTAGCACGACAAATGCAAGAAAAAGTTTTAGACCCCGTAGAAATTACTCCCGAAGAAGTTAGACAGTATTACAACGCGATACCAAAGGACGAGCGCCCAATAATTGGTACGGAATTAAAAATAGCACAAATAGTAATAATTCCTAAAACAACAGAAGAAGAAAAACAAAAAGTTATCCGTAAGCTCAACGAGTTTAGAACCGATGTTTTAAAAAATGGTGGCAGTTTTGCCTCAAAGGCAGCCTTATACTCAGACGATAAAGGCTCTAAATCTGCAGGAGGAAAACTACCTCCAATGAACAAAAAAAATCCGCGTATGGTAAAAGAGTTTAGAGAAATAGCTTTTGCCTTAGAAGAAGGAGAAATATCTGAGCCTTTTGAAACAGATTTTGGATTTCATATTATTTGGCTCGAAAAAATTAGAGGTCAAGAATACGATGTGCGCCATATTTTATTACGCCCAGAAATACCACAAGCCGAAATTGATAGAGCCAAAGCACTGGCAGAAAGCACTAAAGCAAAAATAGAAGCAGGCGACATTAGCTTTGCAGAAGCAGCCAAAGAAATTAGCGACGAAAAAGAAACAAAATTTGAAGGAGGTTTGTTGCTAAACACACAAACAGGTGAGTATACTTTTGATTTAACAAATATGGAGCCAGAGCTGTATAGCCAAATACAAAACTTGAAAGACAATACTATAAGTGAAATTATTCAAGACTCTGATCGTCTTAACGAAATACGCTTTAAAATATTAACAGTAACCGATAGAGTAGACGAACACGAAGCAGATTTTGCTAGAGATTATGTTAAAATTAAAAATTTTGCCTTAGGCGATAAAAAGCTAAAAACAATTAGCAAATGGCAGAAACAAAAAATTTTAGAAACTTATGTAAAGCTCAACGGAGAGCACAGAAAATGTAAGTTTGAAGGAAATTGGATGAAAACAGAAAATTAAAACTATGTCTGATGTCACAGCTGTAAAACAGCTAGTAAAAAAATACAACGCTTTAAAAATAGAAATTTCTAAAGTTATTATTGGCCAAGAAGCCGTCGTAGATCAAATATTAATCTCTATTTTTTCTGGAGGACATTCCTTATTAGTTGGTGTCCCTGGGCTCGCAAAAACCTTAATGGTAAATACTATAGCACAGGCCTTAGGATTAGATTTTAAGCGTATTCAATTTACGCCAGACCTAATGCCTAGCGATATTTTAGGAAGTGAAATCTTAGATGAAAAAAGACAATTTAAGTTTATAAAAGGCCCCATTTTTGGTAATATTATCCTTGCAGATGAAATTAATAGAACACCTCCCAAGACACAAGCAGCACTTTTGGAAGCAATGCAAGAAAGAGCAGTTACCGTAGCAGGACATCATTATAAACTAGAATTACCCTACTTTGTGCTAGCCACTCAAAACCCTATTGAGCAAGAAGGCACCTACCCCTTACCCGAAGCACAGCTTGATCGTTTTATGTTTGCTATTAACCTAGAATATCCGTCATTTACTGAAGAGGTAGAAGTTGTTAAATCAACAACCACAGATCAGCATAAAACAGTAAATGCGCTATTTACAGCACAAGAAATTATTGATTTTCAACAATTAATACGACGCATCCCTGTTGCAGATAACGTTATAGAATACGCAGTAAGCCTTGTTGCAAAAACAAGACCTAATAGCGATACAGCAGCAGATTTAGTTACAAAATACATAGATTGGGGTGCAGGGCCAAGAGCTTCCCAAAATTTAATTCTAGCAGCCAAAACTCATGCAGCAATCAATGGGAAATTTTCTCCAGACATTGAAGATGTACAAGCAGTATCTATAAGTATTTTGCGCCATCGAATTATTAAAAACTACAAAGCAGAAGCAGAAAATATAACAGAAGAAGAAATTATTAAGAGTTTATTTTAAAATAAAATAAATTTTTGTAAGTTCGTTAAAACACTAAAAAACCAAGAAATGGCATTTGATATTGATATGATTAAAGCGGTTTATAGCCAAATGAAAGAACGTGTAGATGCAGCACGTCATATAGTAGGTAAACCACTAACACTCTCAGAAAAAATTTTATATAACCACCTTTGGGATGGTAAAGCAACCAAAGCATTTGTAAGAGGTAAAGATTATGTCGATTTTTCTCCAGACCGCATTGCTTGTCAAGATGCAACAGCACAAATGGCTTTATTACAGTTTATGCAAGCTGGTAAGAAAAAAGTGGCAGTACCAACAACAGTACATTGCGACCACTTAATACAAGCTAAAGAAGGAGCATCCAAAGACTTAAAACACGCAAATACGGTAAGTAGTGAAGTTTTTAATTTTTTAGAATCCGTATCCAATAAATATGGAATTGGATTTTGGAAACCTGGCGCAGGAATTATACACCAAGTTGTGCTAGAAAATTATGCTTTTCCGGGAGGAATGATGATAGGAACAGACTCACACACTGTAAACGCAGGAGGTTTAGGTATGGTAGCTATTGGAGTAGGTGGAGCAGATGCCGTAGACGTTATGGCAGGAATGCCGTGGGAACTTAAATTCCCTAAATTAATAGGAGTTAAGCTAACAGGAAAATTATCTGGCTGGACAGCACCTAAAGATGTTATATTAAAAGTAGCAGAAATTCTTACCGTAAAGGGTGGAACAGATGCCATTGTTGAATATTTTGGTCCTGGCGCAACAAATATGTCTTGTACGGGAAAAGGTACTATTTGTAATATGGGAGCCGAAATAGGCGCAACAACATCTACATTTGGTTACGATGCCTCTATGGAGCGTTACCTACGTGCCACAGACAGAAGTGATATCGCAGATGCAGCAAACCAAGTAAAAGACTATCTAACAGGCGATGCCGAAGTTTACGAAAACCCCGAACGTTATTTCGATCAAGTTATAGAAATTAACCTTTCAGAACTAAACCCGCTATTAAACGGTCCCTTTACACCAGATTTATCTACCGCAGTAGGTAACGAAATGACCGAAAAAGCAAAAGCTAACGATTGGCCATTAGAGGTAGAGTGGGGGCTAATAGGTTCCTGTACCAATTCCTCCTACGAAGATTTATCTAGAGCATCATCAATAGCACAGCAAGCTATAGATAAAGGCGTTAAAATGAAATCGGACTTAGGAATTAATCCCGGATCGGAACAAGTACGTTATACCGCAGAACGTGATGGTATTATCGCTGTTTTTGAAAAACTAAATGCTAAAATATTTACTAATGCTTGTGGTCCATGTATTGGGCAATGGGCAAGATATAGCGACCCTAAAAACGCACCAAAAAATAGTATCGTTCATTCCTTTAATAGAAACTTTGCTAAACGTGCAGACGGAAATCCTAATACACACGCCTTTGTAGCATCACCGGAACTAACTGCCGCAATTGCAATTTCTGGACGACTAGACTTTAATCCGATAAAAGATAAATTACTTAACGAAAAAGGCGAAGAAGTTATGTTTGATGAGCCAAAAGGATGGGAACTCCCACCTAATGGATTTGATGTCAAGGATAATGGTTATTTAGCACCAGAAGACGATGGAAGCCATGTTACAATTAAAGTTTCTCCAGACTCAGAGCGTATCGAATTATTGACACCCTTTGTCCCTTTAGGACGAAATATAAAAGGAGCAAAACTCCTTATTAAAGCCTTTGGGAAATGCACGACAGACCACATTTCTATGGCTGGTCCTTGGTTACGTTTCCGTGGACACTTAGATAATATTTCCAATAATTGCCTAATTGGTGCCGTTAATGCCTTTAATAAAAAAACAAATTTTGTTAAAAATCAATTAACAGAAACTTATGGAGGTGTACCAGATACACAACGAGAATACAAAGCAGCAGGAATTAAAACTATAGTTGTAGGCGATCATAATTACGGAGAAGGTTCCTCTCGTGAACATGCCGCTATGGAGCCACGACACTTAGGTGTTGCTGCAGTATTAGTAAAATCTTTTGCCCGCATACACGAAACAAACCTTAAAAAGCAAGGAATGTTGGGCTTAACTTTTGCAAACGAATCTGATTATGATTTAATACAAGAAGATGATACGTTTAACTTTTTGGATTTGAATGAATTTTCGCCAGGGAAACAACTTACAATCGAAGTTGTGCATCATGACGGAACTTCTGATATTATTGTAACAAACCACAGTTATAATCAAGGTCAAATAGAATGGTATGATGAAGGTTCTGCACTAAACTTAATTAAGAAACAGAACGCCTAAATTAACCTCAAAATAAGCATAAAAAAAAACTCCTAAAAAAAGGAGTTTTTTTTTATTTAAAATGTAAGTTAAATATATTACGCTCGACTATCTATAAAATTTGTTTAGTAAAACAGATATTTCAATCAAGTTGCTTAACTTGATATTTATTTGTTTTATTTAAATGTTTATTCTTTCTTATTAGTTTTGTTGGTTAGCTAATAAGAGTAAAGAATAGTAAGTTTAAGTTTTGTTTTTTGTTAGTTTAAGGCGTTACTATTGTAACGCCTTAACTTTTTTTAAAATTATATCATTAAAAAATTATGAAAATTAAAGCCTCAACTTTTTATAATATCATTTTTTTTGCAATTCTAACCTTGCTAATTATACCTCAAACTAGAAAACCAATTCAAGTTACACTTCATAAAGCCATATCATCGTTTAGTCCTTCGCCTTCGGTTATTAAAACAAAAAATAGAGCTGTTATAGAGACTTATAATTGGAGCTTAAAATCTTTAGACGGTAATTTATTTAATTTTAATACCACAAAAAATAAAGTAGTTTTAGTTAATTTTTGGGCAACATGGTGTCCTCCTTGTATTGCAGAAATGCCAAGCATGCAGAAACTTTATAATGATTATAAAGATCATATTGAGTTTGTATTTGTGTCTAACGAAAATACAAACGTAATACAGAAATTTTTACAACGTAAAGGATATACCTTTACGGCATATAATTCAATATCTAAACCTCCAAAACCTTTTCAGGTAGCGAGTATTCCCAAAACTTATTTGTTAAATAAAACAGGGCATATTATTGTAGATAAAACAGGGGCTTCAAACTGGAATAGCGACAAAATAAGGGCACTAATAGACGACTTAATTCAGTGATTTTTTATTCTACTCTTTTTTAAAATTTGCATTAAAAACAAATTAGAAAGAATTAATGTGAACGCATATATACTGTCTTCAATAGGAATTGTAAATAAGCGAACTCCCAAGTTTTCGGCATTATTATACCAAACAACTTCGTTATCAATAAAACTTCCTGTTAGTACACCATTTACTACAAAAAAGGGGATGAGCATTATTATAAAAGTAACATAATAATTTTGAAGCAAATTAAAATTTAATTTTAAAACAATTAAAATTAAAATAATAGCGTATAGAAAGTTAACAAAAGTGTAGTATTTATCGTAACTAAAAATAGTACCAACGCACAAGATACTTAATAAAATATAGCTTAGTATTTTTGTAGTTTTTGTTGAATACTTAAGTTTTGGAAAAAAATGTAATAGTGCATAATGTGTGAATACGCAAGCATAAGGAATACATATAAAAAATAACCATTCCTCAAGTGGTAGATGAAAAATATGAGTATTCAAAAAATAATTAGAGTTAAATCCCCAAAACCCTTCTAACGTAAAAATAATATCCCAAGGAATAAACACTAACATCGTTATTAATATCGATGGAAATATAAATTTCCATTCGTTATAAAACTTTATTTTAGGATGAAAACTAAATAAAAACGGAATGGATACAGAGCCAATATTTAACAACAAATATAAGTACTGCATAGAGATTTATTTTTTGAAATATTTGAACGGAACTAAAAGCATTCCAAAGCACTCTCCTTTTTCTTTACCTAAGTGCTTATGATGTATTTTATGAGCACGCCTTACACCTTTGGCATATCTATTATTTGCTTTTTTTAAAAATTTGAAACGTTGGTGTATAAATATATCGTGAACTACAAAATAGGTAATTCCATAAGCAAGAATTCCTAAGCCCAAGGGTAATCCTATCCAAATGTCTTGATAGCGCCATAGAAGAAAACAAATAATGCTGATAGCAGCATAAAAAATAAAAAACGCATCATTACGCTCAAACCAGCTGTCATGATTTTTTTTATGGTGATCCTTATGCAAACTCCATAAAAAGCCATGCATAATATATTTGTGCGTAAACCAAGCCATAAATTCCATAACGAAGAAGGTAGTTAAAAACAGTAGTATCCAGTACAGAGTTTGCATAATAGAGGTTAAATTAAATTAAGTTGATACTTTACATAACTTCTAGTTAAGAGTTCAGCTTTTTTATAATTAGCAACTCTAATGCGTGTATTTTTGATTTTATTGGCAGGGGTTTGCTTTAGTTTTTTAAGAAGTTGGTTGTAATATCGGTATGCCATAAAGACGCCAAATTTAGCTTCAATAGGCAGTTTTTTAATTCCCTTTAGCCCTTTAGCAAAGTCATTTTCAATATTATTAATAATATTTTGTTTAGAAATCTCGTCTAGATTATTTAAATCTGTATTTGGAAAATAAGTACGGTTTAATTGATCGTGATCAGCTTTTAAATCTCTTAAAAAATTGACTTTTTGAAATGCCGAACCTAAAGCCATAGCAGCATCTTTTAGTTCATTATACTTTTGTTTATCTCCTTTTAAAAATACAGTTAAACACATAAGTCCTACAACATCTGCCGAACCGTAAATGTAATTATTAAACTCAGCCTCGGTTAAGTAATCTGTTTTGTGCAAATCTAACCGCATACTGTCCATAAACGAATTAACCAAATGACTTTCAATATTATACTTATGGTAAGTGAGCTGAAAAGCGTTTAAAATAGGATTTAAACTAATGTTATGATTTAAAGCATAATCTAAATCTTTTTCAAAATCTTTAAACAGAATGTTTTTATCATACTCGTGAAAAGAATCTACAATTTCATCTGCTAAACGTACAAAACCATAGATATTGTAAATATCTTGACGAATAGATTTTGAAAGCATTTTTGTAGCCAAAGAAAATGAGGTACTATATAGTTTGGTTACAACCTTACTTGATGCTTTAGATACCGAATCGAAAATAGACTTCATATATTTTATATTTTCATTAATTTAAAACTGTAATATACAATCAATTTAGTTGCTTTACGATTAATTCTGAAACTAATTTTCCTGAAATTAATGCAGGCGGAACACCTGGTCCAGGAACTGTTAATTGCCCTGTAAAGTAAAGGTTTTTTACTTTTTTACTTTTTAACTTAGGCCTTAAAAATGCTGTTTGTAATAAGGTATTTGCCATACCATAAGCATTACCTTTATAAGAATTGTAATCTTTTATAAAGTCGTTGATGCAAAAAGAAGACTTAAATATAATATCCTTAGTTACTGTTTGTGACGTTAAGGTTTCAAACCTGCTTATTATTTTATTAAAATAATGTTCCCTAATCGTTTCGTTGTCCTCAATACCTGGTGCTAGTGGAATTAAAAAGATACCAGCTTCTTTGCCTTTAGGTGCTGAGTTTTGATCTGTAATACTAGGAAAACTTGCATAAAACAAAGGATTTTTTGGCCATTTTGGGTTGTCATAAATATCATGACTATGGCTGTCAAAATCGACATCAAAAAATAAGGTGTGGTGATTTACGTGCTTTAATTTTTTATTAAACCCTACGTAAAATAATAGTGACGATGGCGCAAAAGTTTTTTTACTCCAGTAATTTTCAGAGTATTGTCTTAACTGTTTGTCTATAAGTGTTTCTGTATGATGGTAATCTGCGCCACTAAGTACAATGTCCGACTCGTATAAGGTGTCGTTGCAAATTACACCTTGAGCAATTTTATTTTTTGTAACAATTTTTTGTATTGGAGCATTAGTTTTTATAGTTACTCCAAGTGATTTTGCTAAATTTTCGATAGCAAGTATAACTTGGTACATCCCTTTTTTAGGATGAAATGTGCCAAGACCAAAATCGGCATAATTCATAAAATTATAAAAAGAAGGCGTATTACTGGGTTTTGCACCTAAAAATAATACAGGAAATTCCAAAATTTGAGCAAGGCGTTTGTTTGTAAATTCTTTTCTAACGTCTTTTTGTATATTACTAAAAAATTGATTTATCTTTTTTATCGTTACAGGAGTTATTAATTCCAAAGGCGAAACGCCTGGTTTGTAAACTAAGTCCTTAATAGCAATATTATAATTACTTTTTGCTTTATCTATAAATGTTTTAAGCTTTACAGCACTTCCTTTTTCTTCGGTTTCAAAAGCTTTACATATTTTGTCTAGCGTATCTTCAATAGTAATGTAATCGTTTTTGCCAAAATACACACTATAGGCAGGGTTTAGCTTTTCTAATTCATAATAGTCTGAAGGCATTTTATTAAAGTCTGCAAAAAAGTTTTCAAATACATCGGGCATCCAGTACCACGTAGGGCCAATATCAAAGGTAAAACCTTCTTTATGTAGCTGTCTTGCTCGTCCGCCTATGTTTGAATTCTTTTCGAACACAGTGACTTGATAATTTTGCTTTGCTAAGTAGCATGCTGCTGCGAGTGATGAAAAACCAGAGCCTATGATAGAAATTTTTTTATCCATATTGTTTAACAAAAATACTAAAAAGTTAAACAAAATAATAGTGGAATTTTTAAATTTTTAACATTAGTTGATTTATAGAGTTAAATAATGTTATGTTTTTTGATAAGTCTTTAGGGCTTAAAATAGCTGTTTTTCTACCTAATAGGTAAAGTTTAGTATTCTTGCTTTTTAGTAATAAGTTATTAAATTTCTCAAGATATTTGCAAATTAGCTTTTCGCTAGGACTTACTGTAAAGTAAGATATGAATGTAATTTTATGAAATAACTTCAGAACGTCTTTTAAGCTTTCCATAGGAGTGTTTTCACCCAAGTAGACAACATGATATCCTTTGTTTAGCAAATGATAGTAAATATATAGAAGTCCGATATCGTGAATTTCATTTTCTGGAAGAAACAATACAAAGGTGTTATGTTTAATAATTTCAGTGTGTTCAATACGCTCTATATTAATTAATATTTTTTGTTTAATAAATGTTGAAATATAATGCTCGTGGGCTGGGGTTATAGTTCCCAATTGCCATAACACTCCAATTTCTTTTAATAGCGGAATGAATATTGAAAACATAATCTCTTTAAAAGGCATTTTTGCTGTTAACTCATCGTAAGTGCTGTTAAACAAGTTTTTGTCAAAAGTTACCATAGCAACTTTAAAGGTATTGATTGGCTTGTTTTCAATTCTAATATTGGATTCTAGTGTTTTAACATTATTGGTTAGCTCTACACTGTTTAATAAAGCAATTTTAGATATCTTATAGCCGTTTTCGTTAAGGTATTTTATGTTTAAGAGTTTTACCAAACTCTCTGAATTATAATATCTTATATTAGTTTTAGAACGATTGGGCTTTAGCAGGTCGTATCTTTTTTCCCATATACGAATAGTGTGTGCTTTAATGCCGGTGAGATTTTCTAAATCTCTAATACTAAAATTGTTTTTTATGCTATCCACTTAATACAATGTTAATTAAGTCGCAGCAAAGTTAGTGTTTTCAAGATAAATAGAAATTGTTGTGTAACAACTGCTTAATAGTTAAGGTAAAATATAGTGTATAATAGTGTGGTTAAATAAGTTTTGTCTAAAGCTTTTTACTAATTGTAAGGCCGTCACGAATAGGTAATATCACAGTTTCTATACGTGTATCTTCTTTTAATAATGTGTTGTATTTTAGTAATGTGTTGGTAGATATATCTGTTATATCCGTTTGTTCAATAACTTTAGCACTCCAGAGTACATTATCAGAAATTATAACCCCTCCTTGGTTTAATTTATCAATTATTAAATGAAAATAATTTACATAATTGGGTTTGTCTGCATCTATAAAGACGAGGTCGAAAGTTATGTCTAAAGTAGGAATAATGTCTAAGGCATTTCCTAGATGTTGTTTTATATTATGGGCATACTTAGATTTGTTGAAATATTTTTGCTGAAAATCGACTAACTCCTCATTACAATCTATTGTATGTAATTTTCCGTTAGGAGCCAAACCTTCTGCAAGGCATAAAGCCGAGTAACCTGTATAAGTGCCAATTTCGAGAATGGTTTTAGGCTCAATTAATTTTGAAAGCATACTTAAAACACGCCCTTGATAATGGCCGCTAAGCATACGAGGTTGCAATATTTTTTGGTAAGTTTCTCTAGTTAATTGTTGTAATAAATCAGGTTCGTTTTCAGAGTGATTTACAATATAATCATCTAATTTTTGAGGTATAAAATGCATATTACTTTTGTCTTGTTTTTAAAACTAACAGTTAACTTAATATGGTATTAATTAATGCCTCTTTTGCGACATCATTATCTCCAAACAACCAGCGTAGCACATTGCACTCCCAAATTTCATCATATTCTTTTTGATTAATAATTTGGCGTTCAATGGCTAAATCTAAAATTTTGCCAGGATAAGAAGATTGTGCATCACTCTCCATTTCTCCTAAGGGGTAAGGGTCGTCTAAGCCCATAATAACTTGTTTGGAACCCTGTCTATCAATCATTAAATTTAAGGAATCTGTATCGTGTACTAAAGTATCAAAATAAATATTCTTATGTCCAACAGCTTTTCTTGGATGGTGTTTCCCTTCAAACAAATCTGGTCTACCATCAAAGCCTTGTATGCGTCGCCCTAAATTCATTTGAGCTAATTGCCCACCGTGGGCAAAACAGGTTCTAATATTTGGAAATCGCTCTTGCATTCCGTTTAAGGTATAAAAGTGATAAGCGTCACCACATTGTGCTAGCATCCATATAAGATGAAAACGCCATGCTGTATTCTCTAAGTTTATCATTTTATCGCCATCATACGGATGGATTTCTATAGCGAGTTTGTAGGTGTTTGCTAACTCAAAAATAGGATCGTTTTCTTTGTCAAACACAGAGCGCCATTGCCCGATAGAATCCATAAAATGAGTTGGTAGGCATAACACTTTTAGTTGAAGTTCTTTTACACAACGTTCAATTTCCCATAACGCACCTTGAATAAAGCCAGGATGTACCACAAAGCCACAGGTAAATTTTTTAGGATAATCGTGTTGTACTTTTGCGTTAAAATCGTTTTGGAATCGTAGGGCTTTTTTCATTTGTTCTAAGCGCAACCCGTTTCCATATAATTGCGATAGGTTTAGCACCACAGCGTGATCTAAACGATTTTTTTCCATCCATTCTAGTTTTTCATCTAGAAAAAAACTTGAGTCAGTTACAGGTCGTTTCCATCCTTTTTGCAACATATATTTACGCTCGTCATCCACCCAAAAAATTTCTTTTTCTTTCATAAAATCAGGAATTTGTTCTGGGTAGGGTAGTAGGTGTGAGTGACCGTTTATTCTAAGTTTTCGTTTTGCCATTTATAATGATGTTATGGTAAAGATGTTTTAAGACTGCTGTTGTATTACATGCGTATTTCTTTTGTAGCCTAATTGTTAAGTATTACTTTTTTTGGAGGTTGCATAACTTCATTACAATTTGGGCAGCTACGCTTGCTTATATTGTTGTAATAGTTATCAAATATTTTAGGCATATCGGTTTCTATATTTTTTACGGTAAAATCTTCTTCATATAATTTTGTGACACAATTTTCGCAAAACCACAATAAGGCATCTCTCATACCTTCTGGGCGTTTATACTCTATTACTAACCCAACAGTATTGGCACCTCTTTGTGGAGAATGTGGTACTTTAGGTGGTAGTAAATAAATATCCCCTTCTTTAATATGAACATCTTTAGGAACGCCGTTATCAATAATTTTTAATACAATATCACCTTCTACTTGATAAAAAAACTCTGGAGTTTCGTTATAATGATAATCTTTTCTGCTATTAGGACCTCCTACCACCATAACAATAAAATCGCCATCTTTCCAAACACATTTGTTCCCTACAGGCGGTTTTAAAAGGTGTCTGTTTTCCTCAATCCATGCTTTGAAGTTTAGGGGGGATACTAAATGGCTCATAATTATTATTTGTTATGGTGTTATGATAAATTTCTTTTCAGTATTCAGCTCGTAAAAGTTTATAAAGTTACAAACTTTTTGTTCGTCCGCCATCAACAGGTAGGTTAACGCCGTTAATATATGCCGCACGCTCGCTTGCTAAAAAGGTAATGGCACTTGCAGTTTCTTCAGGTTTTGCAAACCGCTTGGCAGGAATTGTATTTTTCATAGCTATAGCTGTTTGGTCTTGGCTTATGTTGGTTTTTTCAGACTTATTTCTAATAATTTCTGATAAGCGTTCGGTAGCTGTAGCTCCTGGTAATACATTATTTACTGTGATACCAAATTGCCCAAGCTCGTTGGCTAAAGTTTTACTCCAATTGGCAACAGCACCACGTATGGTATTGCTTACTCCCAAACCATCTAAGGGTTGCTTTACAGAAGTAGATATGATATTAATAATGCGCCCGTAACACTCATTTTTCATAAATGGAACTACTGTTTGTGCTAGAATATGGTTGCATTTTAGATGTTGCACAAAAGCATTTTCAAAAGCTTCTAATGTTGCCAAAAACACAGCTCCTGCTTTTGGACCTCCTGTATTATTTATTAAAATATGAAAACCACGATGTTTGTCGATATGATTAGATACAGATTTGCCCAAATTTTTAGGATCTGAAAAATCTGCAACAATATAATTATGATTTTTAGGGTTGGGAAGTTCTGAAAGTACTGCTTTCAATTTTTTTTCATTTCTAGCTATCAAAGTTACTTTTACGCCCTCTTGGGCTAAAGCTATTGCTGTTGCTTTTCCTATGCCTTGTGTACTTCCGCAAACTAAAGCTGTTTTGTTATTTAGATTTAAGTTCATATTATTTTCATGTTGGCGTTTTACAAAGTATGCTGTGCAAGACAATTAATATTTTATACAAACATTTTTGGTTTCTGTAAAAAAACGTAAAGCTTCAAAGCCACCTTCTCTGCCTACTCCAGAGTGTTTTACACCTCCAAACGGTGTGCGTAAATCTCGCATTAGCCAAGTATTTACCCAAACAATTCCTGCTTGCAATTCGTTAGTAAATCGCATAGTACGTTGTAGATTATTAGTCCATAGGGTTGCCGACAGCCCGTATGGGGTGTCATTTGCCATTTGTAGGACTTCGTCCTCATTATTAAAAGGCATAATACTCACTACAGGACCAAATATTTCTTCTTGATTAATTTTGCATTGGTTTGTATTAACTTCTATTACAGTGGGTTCTAGATAATAACCATTTTCGTAATTTTTAATAACAACTTGTTTTCCACCACAGAGTATAGTTGCGTTATGATCTTTCTTTGCACTATCTATATACTGCATAACGTTTTTTAAATGTGGTTTGGAAACTAGTGCGCCGATATTAGTGTCTTTTTCTGATGGATGTCCAACCTTAAGTTGCTTTACTCGTGCAATAAAATCATTTTTAAATGTATTGTAAATAGAAGCTTCTACAAAAATTCGACTTCCGCATAAGCAAATTTGCCCTTGGTTGGCAAAGGAGGAACGAATGGTACTATTTAGCATAGCCTCATAATCGCAGTCTGCAAAAATGATATTGGGGTTTTTTCCTCCCAACTCTAACGATAATTTTTTAAACATCGGTGCAGCTATTTTAGCGATATGTGCTCCTGTTTTTGTCCCTCCTGTAAAGCTAATTGCCTTAATATTGGGATGTTCTATAATGGCTTGCCCTGTAGTATTGCCTAGACCGTGAACAATATTAAGTACGCCTTTTGGTAAACCAGCATCGTTACAGATTTTTCCTAATAAATAAGCTGTTATAGGTGTAACTTCGCTTGGTTTTGCAACAACACAGTTTCCTGCAGCTATGGCTGGCGCAATTTTCCAAGTGAATAGATAGAGGGGAAGGTTCCATGGTGAGATACAGCCTACCACCCCAATGGCTTGTCGTAATGTATAATTTATAGCGCTGTGTCCTACGCTTTCATGACTTTCGCTTGCAAATTGCGTAATGGCATTAGCAAAAAAACGAAAATTGCTCGCTGCTCTCGGAATATCTATGGTTTTTGCCAATTCAAGAGGTTTTCCATTGTCTTTACTTTCTGCTTTGGCAAAGAGGTCTAAATTGCTTTCTAATAGATCTGCGATAGCTAATAAGATTTTGCTTCGTTGCTCTAAGCTGGTTTGCGACCACTTAGGAAATGAAGATTTAGCAGCTAAATAAGCCTGTTCTACATCGATTTTGTTAGAGTTAGGAATTTGTCCATAAACCTCACCATTAGAGGGATTAATATTATCTATCCATTGATTTGAAGTAGGGTTTTGAAAACTACCATTAATATAATTTTTTATTAGTATGGACTTGGAAGTTGTCGCCATTATATTTTTGAGATTGATAGGTGTCTCTTTTTATAAATGAAAGATATTAATTACTGCTTTTAAATTCGTTTAAACCTATTTGTTGTATCATATATGGCCACATTTGCGTTGTCTTCATTCCAGAAAAACTTCCTTTATTAGAGCTTATTTCAAAAGGACCATTGTCTTCTATTTGTATGTCAGAATTGTACTGAAATTTGTGTTTGGTTCGATTATTCATTAATAACAAAACTGACATGTTTTTTTGCTTGTCTTCTTCTGTTTTGCCATGTGTTCCTAGACAAAAATAAAATTCAATAGTTCCGTTTTTATCATTAGTTTGATTAAATAACGAATCGGTTTCTTTAGTGTTTATAATATGTCTAAAGTTATCGAATTTAATTATTGAATAATTAAAATTTACAGAATCGACACGATGCATTTTTATCGTAAACTTTGTTCCTAAAGGGAAAGCAAAACCACTGGCGGGTTTGGTTGGCAATTCTTGAGAATAAACTGCCATGCTAACTATTAAAACTAAACTAAGAATATTTTTTTTCATTGATATAATTTTTTTTTGCTAAAGCAGTTTATAAATAATAAAATGATTTAAAGTTTAGATTATAGAGAGTTGGGTTTTTGTAAGTTGCTAAAAGTATTTTTTAATTACAATGGGATATTTCCATGCTTGCGTTTTGGAAGATTCATTTCTTTTTTTTCTAATGATGCAAAGGCTTTAATTAACTTGCGACGTGTGTGTTTTGGCAAAATAACTTCGTCTATAAAACCACGCTCTGCAGCACTATAGGGGTTTGCAAATAAGTCTGCATATTCAGCTTCTTTTTCTTTCCATTTTTCTTCTGGATTTTCTGCCGATTGGATATCGCGTTTAAAAATGATTTCGGCAGCACCTTTAGCGCCCATAACAGCAATTTCGGCGCTAGGCCAAGCATAGTTTAAGTCAGCACCAATATGCTTAGAGTTCATAACGTCGTAGGCACCTCCATAAGCCTTACGAGTAATTACAGTAATACGCGGTACAGTAGCTTCGCTTAAGGCATATAGTAATTTTGCGCCGTGTACAATAATGCCATTCCATTCCTGATCTGTTCCTGGTAAAAATCCAGGAACATCCTCTAATACTAATAACGGAATATTAAAGCAATCGCAAAAACGAACAAAGCGTGCTGCTTTTTTAGAGCTATTAACATCGAGTACACCTGCTAAAAACAGAGGTTGATTAGCAACAATACCAATACTGCGTCCACCAAGACGGGCAAAACCAACAATAATATTTTCGGCATAATCCTTATGAATTTCATAAAAAGAATTGTCGTCAATAATCCCCGAGATGACCTCGTGCATATCGTAAGGTTTATTAGCATTATCTGGAATAATACTAGATAATGATTCTCTTATTTCGTTAGAGAGCGTGTAAGGTAATTGTGCTGTTGTTTCTTTATTACTTTGAGGTAAGTAGCTTAATAATGTTTTTATATCTTCTAGGCAGGCAACATCATTGGTAGAAGTTTTGTGTGCGACTCCAGATTTTGTAGCGTGTGTACTTGCACCTCCAAGTTCTTCAGAAGTTACTTCTTCGTTGGTTACTGTTTTTACAACATTAGGTCCTGTAACAAACATATAACTCGAATCTTCTACCATAAGTGTAAAATCTGTCATAGCAGGAGAGTACACAGCACCACCAGCACAGGGGCCCATAATTCCAGATATTTGAGGAATTACACCAGAGGCTTGTACGTTTTTATAAAAAATATCGGCATAGCCTCCGAGTGATCGTACCCCTTCTTGAATACGCGCACCGCCAGAATCATTTAAGCCTATTAAAGGTGCTCCAACTTTGAGAGCGAGGTCCATAATTTTGCAAATTTTTTCGGCATGGGTTTCGGAGAGTGAGCCTCCAAAAACAGTAAAATCTTGTGCAAAGACATACACTAATCGTTGTTGTATAGTACCGTAACCCGTAATAACACCATCGCCATAAAACACTTGTTTATCCATACCAAAATCTTTAGTACGGTGAGTTACTAAAGCTCCAATTTCTTCAAACGAGTGGTCGTCTAGTAGGTAGTTAATACGTTCTCTTGCTGTTAGTTTTTTCTTTTCGTGTTGTTTTTTTATACGGGTTTCGCCACCGCCTAGGTAAGCTTTGGCTAGTTTATCGTTAAGGCTTTTTATTTTAGATTCCATATGAGCTATAGTTTATAGTGTATTGTGTCGTTTGTATTTTAAACCACATATACAGGCTGTGTTAGTTTTGTGGTAATTGTGTAATATTAATGTCGTTTAAGTATTGTTTTACAGCAATTAAAGCAGCGATATGTGCTTCTTTTTCTTGTTGTTGTGTTATATGCTCTGGGATATAATATTTTTTAACAAAATGCGTATCAAAGTGACCAGACACAAAAGCGTCATGTTCGCAAACAAATTTTCCGAATGCTAATGTGGTTTGTATCCCTTCTATTTTGTAGTTATCAATAGCGTATTTCATAAGCTGAATTGCTTCTTCTCGCGTATTTCCAAACGTTATTAACTTGGATAACATAGGGTCGTAATAAATAGGAATATCCATTCCTTGCTCAAACCCATTATCTACTCGAATTCCTTTCCCTTCAGGAAGTTGATAAGTGTCTAGCCGACCTACACTAGGTAAAAAATTGTTTAATGGGTCTTCGGCGTATACGCGTAGTTCTAGAGCGTGCCCCTTTATACTCAAGTCGTTTTGTGTTATTGCTAAAGGCTCACCACGCGCCACGCGTATTTGTAGCTCTACCAAATCTACTCCCGATATTATTTCGGTAACAGGATGCTCTACTTGTAGCCGTGTATTCATTTCTAAAAAGTAGAAATTGTTATTGTCATCCAATAAAAACTCTACGGTACCTGCTCCTAAATAGTTACAGGCTTTTGCTACTTTTATTGCTGCAGTACCCATAGCGTCTCTTAGGCTTGGAGTTAATATAGTAGAGGGTGCTTCTTCTATTACTTTTTGATGACGACGTTGAATGCTACACTCTCTCTCAAAAAGATGTATTATATTGCCGTGTGCATCTGCCATAACTTGTATTTCTATATGCCTAGGGGAGGCAACGTATTTTTCTATAAATACAGAGCCATCACCAAATGCCGAGGTGGCTTCGCTAATAGCACGGTTCATTTGTGCTTCTAGTTCTTGTTCTTTTTCTACGACTCGCATTCCTTTTCCGCCACCTCCTGCAGAGGCTTTTATTAGGATTGGAAATCCAATCTCTTTGGCTATAGTTTTTGCTTTATCAATATCAGTAATGGCTTTGTCTATGCCAGGAACCATAGGAATATTGTAAGCTTTCACGGCTTCTTTTGCAGCAAGCTTACTTCCCATAACTCTAATAGCCTCTGGTTTTGGTCCAATAAATATGATATTATTTTTAGTTACTTCTTGAGCAAAATCGGCATTTTCACTTAAAAAGCCATATCCAGGATGTATAGCATCTACTTCAAGTTGTTTTGCAACTTCAATTATTTTTGATCCTAATAAGTAAGATTCACTGGAAGCTGCTTTACCAATACAAACCGCTTGATCTGCGTATCTTACATGTGGTGCATTTCTATCTGCTTCAGAAAAAACAGCTACAGTTTTAATCCCCATTTTTTTTGCAGTGCGCATAACACGAATTGCAATTTCTCCTCTATTTGCGACTAGTAGTTTTTTCATAATTATTCAAACTCGATTAATAATTGATTTTTGTCTACGGCATCTCCTTTATTTACAGAAATGGATTTGATAACACCATGCCTAGGCGAAACGATACTGTTTTCCATTTTCATAGCTTCCAAAATTAATAATGGACTATTTTCTTGTATTTCTTGCCCTTCACTAACAGAAATGTCTAATATAAGCCCTGGCATTGGTGCTTTAATATGATTTATTTTTTTTGCAATTCCAACTTCAAATCCCATTTCTTTAATTAAATGGTCTAAGGCGTTGGTAATAGCGACCTCGTAGCTTATTTCGTTTACTAAAACGGTATAGCTACGCTTGGCTAGATTAACTCCTATTATTTTAGCATTGTATGAGGTATTATCTTGAAGGACATGATAGGTTGTTTTGCTAGGTTTTATAGCATCTAATTCTAGGCAATCTGTTTTTGTTATTTCAAATTCGAAAGAATTATTGACTTTTGCTTTATAGGTATCACTCATAGAAGTGGGTTTAAAAAAAGTTAAAGGTAAAAAATATTAATGACTAGGCTTTAAAATTAGAATTTTTTTGATGTAATTGGATGGCTTTACAGGATAGTAAAATTGCAATAACTAGAGAAGCAAAAGCACCTACAGATAAGCCTGGAATAAAGTCTATAAACAGGAAAAAATCGTATAGACCATGAAACACTACTGCTAGTAACAATCCAGTTAAATTTAAGACCAATCGATTGTTTGAAAATTTAGCTTTCCCCATAAAGTAGCCCATTAAAATCGCAAAAGTTGCATGAGCAGGAACTGCTGTAAAAGCACGTATTAAAGCAACCTGATATCCCCCACCACTAACAACATATAAAATATTTTCTGTAGCTGCAAAACCCATAGATACCATTACGGCATATACAATACCATCAAAAGGTTCGTTAAAATCTTTTTTGGGCTGTGCATAGTAACGTACAATAATGTATTTGCTAAACTCCTCAGTAAAGGCAACGACTATAAAAGCTTTAGTAAACTGCTCAAATATATTGTGTTTGTCTTGCAGCAAAAAAATGTTATCGAATATTAAAATGGAAATAACTAACGTTAAAACAACACTCACTACGGCACCTAATAAAAAATTATAACACAAAAATGCTAAAGGTTCTTTTTCGTACTTGTCTTGGGTATAGATGTATAAAAGAATTATTGCAACGGGGAGTATTGCCGAAACTAGAAGAAATAAATTCATATAATATTCATATGATTTTTAATGGTTTTAATAACAAAGTTGTAATATTTTGTATTGCTAGCTATAAAATGCTTGTTAGCTTCGCTGTACTGTAAAAGAAGTTCAAACTGCTTATAGCTTACTAACTTTAAGGCTTCTACTTCGTTTTTTTGTGGGTTTAGTTGGGTTAGATTTACCTTTAACTCTGCAATATAAACATGATGAAACTCGTAATCTCTAATACCTCCATTGGCATAAGATGATTCATGCCTTTGTGTTTTTATTTTTGTTAGGTTGCTTGGTTGTAAGTCTAGCCCTATTTCTTCTTTTGCTTCGCGCACAGCAGCATCAGTAAACGACTCGCCTGCTGCAATATGTCCCGCTACAGAAACATCCCATAGTAAAGGGTAAATTGTTTTTTTGTGGGAACGCTGTTGTAAAAGCACTTTTCCGTCTTGGGTGTATAACCAAAGATGAACGGTATTGTGATACCAGCCATTTTTATGTGCGTCTTGCTTTAAGGCTATTTTTCCTGTAAAAATTCCTGTTTTAGTAACAATATCAATATACTCACCCATATAATATAATAAAACATCTAAGCACTTAGGACGCTTAGACGTTTTAATGTTGCATTTGGATAGTTTTAACTAAAATAGCTAAAAGTATCTCCACTTTTTATTTTTAAAAGAGTTTCATAAATCATACGTATAACATTCTCGACATCGTCTTTGTGTACGGTTTCTACTGTAGTATGCATATAGCGTAACGGTAAAGATATTAACGCACTAGCAACACCGCCATTACTATAAGCAAAGGCATCAGTGTCTGTACCCGTTGCACGAGATAGTGCTGCACGTTGGAAAGGAATTTTTTTCTCCTCTGCAGTGCTTGTAATTAAATCTCTTAATTTTTGTTGTACCGCTGGAGCATAGGCTATAACTGGTCCTTTTCCTATTTCAGCATGTCCTTGTATTTTTTTGTTAATCATAGGCGTTGTAGTATCGTGGGTCACATCGGTTACGATAGCAACATTGGGCTTAATAGTTTCAGTTATCATTTGTGCGCCACGCAAACCAATTTCTTCTTGCACAGAATTTGTAATATATAGTCCAAAAGGGAGTTTGTCTTTGTTTTCGTGAATTAATCGTGCGACTTCGGCAATCATAAACCCACCCATTCTATTATCTAGAGCTCGACATACAAAATTATTTTTGTTTAATATGTGAAACTCATCTGGGTAAGTAATAACACAGCCTACGTGTACCCCTAGTGCTTCTACTTCTTCCTTTGTTTTACAACCTGTATCAATAAAAATATTATCTGGTTTTGGCGGCTCTTCTTTTGCACGGCTGCGTGTGTGTATTGCTGGCCAACCAAAAACACCTTTTACAATGCCATTTTTGGTATGTATATTTACAATTTTACTTGGTGCTATTTGGTGGTCGCTACCTCCGTTTCGTATAACATAAATCAATCCATCGTCTGAAATGTAGTTGACATACCACGAAATTTCATCGGCATGTCCCTCTATAACAACTTTATATTTTGCTTTTGGGTTAATAACGCCAACGGCAGTACCATAAGTATCTGTAATAAATTCATCTACATAAGGTTTTAGATAATTCATCCATATTTTTTGCCCATTCCATTCGTAACCTGTAGGTGCGGCATTGTTTAGGTATTTTTCTAAAAAAGTCATTGACTTTTTATTAATGATATTTTTTTTAGCCATTTATTTTAAATTTGGTATAAAAATAACAATTATCGCATTAACTTTACTGTTAGCGAATAGTTAATTAGTAATTTTGAATTAAATTTAAGTATAATGTCACAATACACCAAACGTGTTGTTTTTATTTTAATGAGCTTACCTATGCTACTTTTTTCTCAAGAAAAAGAGCAGCAACAAGACTCGTTAGTTAAACAATATATTATTGTAGAAGGCGATTCCATATTTAAAACTGTAATAGATTTAGACGAAGTTGTTATTTTACCAAAGCTTAAGTTTACGACAAAACAAGATAAGCGACGTTATTATATTTTATATCGAAAAACCCTAAAAGTTTATCCCTATGCCAAGTTAGCAGCAGAACGATTAGAGATTATGAATGATAGTTTGTTGCTATTAACCAAACGACGAAAGCAAAAAAAGTATGCCAAGCAAGTGCAAAAGTATATAGAAAATGAATTTGCAGACGAGCTCAAAAACTTATCACGTACAGAAGGTCAAATACTTATTAAGCTTATTCATAGGCAGACAGGAAAAACATGCTTTAGACTTATTAAAGAGCTTCGCAATGGCTGGCGTGCTTTTTGGTTTAATAGTACCGCAAGTATTTTTGATATTTCTTTAAAACGGGAGTTTAACCCTATAGCTGTTAAAGAAGATTACTTGATAGAAGATATTTTACAACGTGGCTTCCAAGATGGACGATTAGAATTTCAAAAACCAGCTATAGCTTTTGATTATTATGATTTAAGAAAGCAATGGAAAACAACAAGCACTGTAAAAACTAAATAATTTATGATTTAATCTTTTTTTAGATTATTATAAAGTTTGTAGTGCTTGTTTTAGTCCTATGAATAGGTAAGCATGCATATTACTTCCCTGAAAACTTATGCGTTTACTACACAACATTAAGGAAGTATTCAATTTAAGAATAGAATTATTAACGCTTAGTTTTATTCATAAACTTGAAAGCATAAGACCTAGAGCATAACGAAAATCTCTTGTAAATTTATCATTCTAATGAGAATCAAAGTTAAACAACCCATTCAAATCAACATAGGGTCAATGATTTCATTCACTAATACAATTTTAATATAGGATTTTCTCGATTTTTAACTTAATTTTACACGGCATTTTAGTTATGTAATTTAAACTGCAATTATTTATTTAATACTACAAACATCAATGGCAAAGTCTCAACAAACATTTAATAAAAGTGAAAAAGAAAAAAAACGTTTAAAAAAACGAGAGGATAAGCGTAAAAAAATGGAAGCACGCAAATTAGAAGCGAAAGAAAATGGCAAAAAAGGGATAGAGTTTGCATATGTTGATTATAATGGAAACCTAACAGATACGCCTCCAGACCCTTCCCAAAAAATTAAAGTTGATGTAGAAAGTATTGAAGTTAGTATTCCAAAAACAATGCCTGGAGATAAAGAGGATATAGACCCAATACGAAAAGGGAAAGTCTCCTTTTTTGATACTTCAAAAGGATTCGGGTTTATCATTGATACAGAAAATCAAGAAAAATATTTTACTCACGTTAGTGGTTTGCTAGATGAAATAGCTGAAGGCGACAAGGTTTCTTTTGAACTAGAAAAGGGACAACGTGGCATGAATGCTGTTCGTGTTAAAAAGGAATAATAATGTTTAATTTCTCAAACAAATAAAATATAATCTTTTATTTATAATGAATTAAGTGTTTTATATTATATCAATTTGACTCAAAATAGGCTGTATAATTCGTTTCTATTACATCTACACACATAATAAATTCGAAATCATTTATAACTCATTTTAAATAACAATTGATATTAACTCAGAAAAACAGGATTATTTTTTCAATATACTTTAAGCAACAATATTTAGAATATAAAACTTTATTATATAAAAAAACCTTGTCTAATTAGACAAGGTTTTTTTATATAATAAACTAGCTGCTTATTGATTTGCCGATCCAAAAGAAGGCATAGTTGTTTCATTAAAATCTGCTGCGGTATCTCCCGACCCGTCATACTCAATACTGTTTGCTGCTGTATTTGTAACAGACACAAAATCGCCCATAGTCCAAATTCCTGCGGCTACTGCTGTAGTTTCTCTTACACTACCTGAACCACCCCATTGTACAAAATCCATAAGATTGTCAGGGTTTCCAAAACCAGTAGCATTGATGTATAACCCTAAACCTCCAGTTCCTGAATCATTATTTATTTGTCCCGCAGTAGTATTTATTTGGTCATAAGTTACGACTAAAAAATCTCCTGGTTCCATCATAGTATTTCCAGACACTATTGGTAAATTCCCTATTTGTCTGTAGGTTCCTGGACCTAAGCATAAAAAGTATCCACTAATATCTACTGCTACGTCACTATTATTAAAAATTTCCACACGGTCTCCTAAATATTCTATTTCATTTAATATTAAAGATATAACTGCTGCTGGTGGAGATGCCATACCATTTTCCATACCAAAAGAAGGTGTTGTAGTTTCAGAAAAATCTGAAGCTTCATCGCCCATTCCGTCATATATAATACTGTTTGTTGCAGTACTTGTAACAGATACAAAATCGCCCATAGTCCAAATTCCTGCAGCTACTGCTGTAGTTTCTCTTGAACTACCTGAATCTCCCCATTGTACGAAATCACTAATAGTAGATGGATCTCCAAAACCAGTATTGTCAATATAAAGACCTAAACCTCCAGTTCCAGAAACACCGTTTATTTGTCCTGCCATAGAGTTTATTGGGTCATAAGTTACTACCAAAAACTCACCGGGAGCTAACATTGTAGAGCCAGATACTACAGGTAAAGCTCCTACCTGTCTGTAAGTTCCAGGACCAAGACACAAAAAGTAATCACTAATGTCTACGTCTACATTTCCATTATTAAGGATTTCTACACGATCTCCTAAAAACTCTACCTCATTTAATACAACAGATCTAACCATTGGAGCTGTTGCCACATCGTTGTCTGTACCAAAAGAAGGTGTTGTTGTTTCTGAAAAATCTGAAGCAGAATTCCCCATTCCATCAAAAATAATACTATTTGCTGGATTGTTAACCACAGGAACAAACTCTCCATCGGTCCAAATACCAGCTTCTACAGCAGTAGTTTCTCTTGTGCTACCTGAAGCACCCCATTGTACAAAATCTACAAGATTAGCTGCATTAGCAAAACCAGAATTATTAATATATAATCCTAACCCTCCTGTACCTGACACATTAGAAATCTGCCCAGCTGCTGAATTTATTTGATCATAAGTTACAACCAAAAGTGCTCCTGGCTCTAATGTTGTAGAACCTGATACTACTGGTAAAGCACCTATTTGTCTGTAAGTTGTTGGTCCTAAACATAAAAAGAAATCACTTATGTCTACAGTTTCATTGCCATTGTTTCGTATTTCTACGCTATCACCTAAGTATTCTATTTCATTTAATACAATGTTTGGCGTTGTTGGTGTTGTTTCTGTTGTTGTGTTAAGGTCATCATCGCTATCGCATGACGTTATTAGCAATAAAGCTAACATTAAAATAGATAATAGATTTGTCTTTTTCATTACTTTAAATTAAAATTATTTTTTAAATTATTACACAATTCTTTATCGTGTATTTTTATTACGTAGTCGCAAAGTAATAATTTTATTACACTTATTCTAAAAAAAAATGCTTATTCGTTATAAAGTTAACAAACTTAAATTGATCAAGGGTTACTTTATAAATTAAAAACGTATTCTTAAATTATTGTATCTTTGAATCAATGAATTTTATAAAAACTACCGAATTAGACTCTAAGTATGCTATGCTTGATCAAATGTCGCTTACAGAGTTGTTAACCAATATTAATAAAGAGGACAAAACAGTAGCCTTAGCGGTTGAAGAAGCATTGCCGCAAATAGAAAAATTAACGTTTGAAATTATTAAGAAATTAAAATCTGGAGGTAGATTATTTTATATTGGTGCAGGTACAAGTGGTCGCCTTGGTGTTTTAGACGCATCGGAATGTCCTCCTACCTTTGGAGTAAGTTCAGATCTTGTTATAGGTTTAATTGCTGGAGGTGATACTGCTATTAGAAAAGCTGTAGAATTTGCAGAAGATTCTACAAGTCTGGGATGGCAAGATTTACAAAGTCAAAACATAAACCCAAATGATGTTGTTATTGGTGTTGCAGCTTCTGGCACCACACCTTATGTTGTTTCTGCTTTGAAACATTGTAATACTAATGGAATTATTACAGGCTGTATCACTTGTAACCATAATAGTCCTTTATCCCAAGCAGCTAAGTACCCTGTAGAGGTTATTGTAGGACCAGAATTTCTAACGGGAAGCTCAAGAATGAAAGCGGGAACTGCCCAAAAATTAGTGCTAAATATGATTAGTACTGCAAGCATGATACAATTAGGGAGGGTAAAAGGAAATAAAATGATAGATATGCAATTAAATAACGATAAGTTACTAAACAGGGGCGCAAATATATTAATGAATGAATTGTGTATTAGTCAAGAAGAAGCAAAACAATTATTAAAAACGCATAAAAGCGTTAGGCAATCTATAATTAATTACACTACTAGTGAGAACAAATAAGAATCTATTAGTACAAGGACTAAAATTAATGGGCTTGACGTTATTACTAATGTTTATTGGTCCAGCTTTAACTTACATTGGGTTTACCAATAAGGATAAACCCTTATATATTCCTATAGTGATTGTTGGTTTTGCAATCTGTTTTGCAGCTATTTATCTCGCATTTAAAGGATTAAATACGATAATGAACAGTATGTTTAAAAATCGTAACTAACTAGCTTTTTCGGGGGTATTAATAGGAGATGTTGCATTATAGCCAAAAGAAGTGTCTTTAATCTTAATTCCTAAATTAGCCAAAATATAACTTATCATAGCATAATGATGTGTAGCATGAATAGCCATTTGTGCAAACAGAGCACTTAAGGTATATTCAATTTTAATACTCCCTAAGCCTAAATCGTCTATTACTATCGTTTTTTTTGAGAGATCTATAGTGTCAAGGCTCTTAATCTTATCAATAATGCGGTCTACATTTTGTGTAGCATATTGGCACTCTGTGGCAATACGTTCATCTCTAGTTCTTATCGTTAAATCGACGGTGTTTTTATTTATGTCATTTAGCACACAATCGTAAAAATCCAAAACATGCCTTAAGTGAGATCCTACACAAGAGTAATAAGGCGCAACACTCCTGTCTGCTAATTGCTCATCTGTGAGTGCGTTTAAAAGAGATTTTGATTTTTCTAAAGTAGCAATTGATGCTTTTAAAATACTATTCATAGTACAAATATAAGTATAAATAATGGTCATTTAAATAAATTTCAACCTAAGTCATGCATATAGTTTAAGTCGCGTATTGTTAATAAATAAACATTTTTATCTAACGACATTTTGTACACATAGTACATAGAATCGAAAAGAATGTAAAATTAAAGTTGCTTAATTAACAATCTTTTTGCTGAGTTGTTTAATTTTAATATTCAAGGCGGCAAATAGCAAAGTAGTAAATGGGCTTAGCCAATTAAAAATAGCATACACAAAATATTCCCCTACACCAATGCCTAATACCCCCGATTGGTAAGCACCGCAAGTATTCCAAGGAATTAATACGGAGGTTACTGTACCAGAATCTTCTAGAGTGCGGCTTAAGTTTTCGGGTGCTAAACCTTTATCTTCGTAAGCTTTTTTAAACATTTTTCCAGGAATAACAAGTGCTAAATATTGATCTGATGCAATAGCGTTTAGCCCTAAACAACTTATAACAGTGCTTGCAAACAAACCAAATACTGTTGTGGCTACAGATAGTAGTGCCTTTGTAACTCTTGCAAGTGCCCCAATACCATCCATAATACCCCCAAATATCATGGCACAAATAATTAAGTAAATCGTCCACAACATACCTTTCATGCCACCAGCAGTAAATAAATCGTTTAATTTCTCGTTATCCGTTGTAATTTCTGTGTCAATAAAAACAGCATTACTTATAGTTTTTAATTTTGAATTTGATAATGTCTCTAATATTTCCGACTGAAAAACAAGTGAAAAAACGGCAGCCAATAGCACCCCAGCCAACAAAGCAATTAGTGGTTTTGTTTTTAATAAAATTAAAACTACCACTACAAAAGGAACTAAAAACAGCCAAGGTGTAATATTGAAAGTAGCCTGTATTGTGTCGGTCAGACTATTGATATCGGTGTTTCCAGAAGTAGTAATAACCATACTGATAACACCAAATACAACAAGTGTAATTATAATAGTAGGTACAGTAGTTATAGTCATATATTTAATATGTGTAAATAAATCGGTCCCAGCCATAGCAGGGGCAAGGTTAGTGGTATCACTTAGAGGAGACATTTTATCTCCAAAATAGGCTCCAGAAATTACAGCTCCAGCAATCATCCCAGGGTTAATGCCTAAGGCAGTACCAATACCAACAAGCGCAATGCCCACCGTGGCAGAGGTTGTCCATGAGCTTCCTGTTGCGATAGATATAATTGCGGATATAATAACTGATGCTGGCAAAAATATTTCCGGACTTAACACTTGTAATCCATAATATATCATGGCAGGGATAACACCGCTAATAAGCCAAGTTCCTGCTAGAGCTCCCACTAAAAATAAAATCATAATTGGTATAAATACACTTTTTAGATTTTCCCAAACTTCTGCTAGCATAGTAATAAGGCTAATCTTATTACTAAACCCAACAACAGCTGCTACGCCTCCCGCTAGGAGTAATATAATTTGATTTGTGTAAGTTCCAAACCACTCTTGGCTTTCAACAAAAAAGATGTTGTAGGCTAGCATTGTAATAAGTACAGTAAGGGGTATTACAGCTTGAAACATACTTAATGTACTATTATTGATGCTATGTTCTTGATTTATTGGTGTTTTTGAGTTTGTATTATTACCTTCCATCGTAGATATTTTTTTTTGAAACGTAATGTTACGATTTTAAGACTAATTGTGCAAACAAAAACGTCGGAGCTAATACAAGTCCGACGTTTTAAAATGTGTGGTAAAGTTATGATTTATAAAACATTTAGCTCCGTCATACATGCTTTCATCATGGTATATGTGCGCTCAATATCGTCGTCTAGTCCAATGGAGAAACGAATAAGACCATCACTTAGTCCCATTTCAGTTTGTTCATCTTCAGGAATTTCAGACGATGTAGAACTTCCTGGGGCACTAAACAAAGTTTTGTAAAACCCTAAACTAACGGCTAGATAGCCTAAGTTTTTACGTTGCATTAGCTCCATAAGTTCGTTAGCTTTTTCTAAAGAGCCTACATCTATAGTTAGCATACCTCCAAAACCGTAATCGGCGTTCATTTGGGATTTTAAAATATGATGAGATGGGTGGTCTTCTAAACCAGGATAAACCGTTTTAATTCCGTCGTTTTTAAACTTTTCTGCAAGGTATAAAGCATTTTTACTATGTTGTTTCATACGGATATGAAGTGTTCTTAAATTTTTTAAAATAGAAGAAGCTCTAAAGCTATCCATAGTAGGGCCTAAAAGCATTGCAGCACCATCGTTTACACTACGAGTAGCATCTATAAATTCTTGAGAGGCACAAGTTACTCCACCAACAGTATCACTAGAGCCATTTATAAATTTAGTTAAGCTATGAATTACAACATCTGCACCTAGTTTTATTGGAGATAAAATTAATGGCGAAAATGTATTATCCACAATAAGTTTAAGATTGTGTTTTTTTGCAATAGCAGCTAAGCCTTTTATGTCTGCAATTTCTAGTAGTGGGTTACTAATTGATTCGCAATAAATAACTTTAGTGTTTTTGGTAATTGCAGCTTCTACAACATCTAGTTTTGTAATATCAACAAATGAGGTTTGAACATTTAGTTTTGGAGCGAAATTTTTTAAAAACGCATAAGTTCCTCCATAAATAGTTCTGCTAGATACAATATGATCTCCAGCATTGCATAATTGTAGTAGTGTAGATGTAATAGCACCCATACCAGAAGCTGAAACATTTGCAGTTTCTGTGTGCTCCATAGCAGCTAGTGCTTCTCCTAAGTATAGATTACTAGGAGAGGTATGCCTAGTGTATAGGTGGCAACCATCTGTGTTCCCCTCAAAAGTGTCAAACATTGTTTTTGCCGATAAAAAAGTATAGGTTGATGAGTCCGAAATAGATGGGTTAACACCTCCAAATTCGCCAAAATACTGTAAATCTTGAATTTTACTTGCTGGATTAAATTTCATGTTACGTTTAGATTTAATAATTATTTTAAATGCAAATATTTACTTTTAATGAATGAAAAGCAATAAATTTGTTATTAACTGAAAAATAAAACTATTAATAATCAATTTTTAAGTTTTATTTAAATAATAGTTTTATTAAATAATTATTTTACCGAAAAATATTCGAAAAATGAAATTTGACACTATAGATAAACAATTACTAAACTCTTTGCAAAACGATAGTAAGCAGACTAACAAAGAGCTTGCTAACAAGTTAGAGCTTTCTACCACAGCAGTTTATGAGAGGATAAAAAAGCTAGAAAGGAACGGGTTTATTGATAAATATGTAGCATTAGTAAAAAAAGAAAAAGTTAAAAAATCTTTTGTTACATTTTGTCATATAAAATTAGTACAACATACTCATGAGTATGTTATCCGCTTTGAAAAAGAAATAAAAACATTAAACGAAGTAGTAGAGTGTTACCATATTAGTGGCGATTACGATTATTTGGTAAAAGTTACGGTGAAAGATATGGAAACTTTTAGGGAGTTTATGGTAAAAAAACTAACAACAATCAATCATATAGGGAGTACACATAGTATGTTTACTATTAGTGAAGTAAAGCATACCACCGCAATTAATATTTAAAAGAAATGAAATCTGCAAATTACAAATTAAGTGAGTTTTGTTTACTTTTCATACTATTGCCTGTAAGTCTTGTAATACCTTATCCTGTTTTGATTAAGACATTAGCGATACTCGCTGGTTTTATCTATGTTATTTTTGTGCTATTTAAAATAGAGAAAGTAAAATTCAAGATTAATAAACCTTTAAACTGGATATCGTTTTGTAAGCGTACTTTAATAAGGTTATTTTTTATTGCAACGACAACAATAATTTTTGTGTATTTTAATAATGAAGCTGACTTATTTGCAGTTGTTGTTAATAATCCTTCAAAATGGGTTTTATTTTTAGGGATCTACAGCATCTTATCTGTATATCCACAAGAATTAATTTATCGTACATTTTACTTTGCTCGTTATCAAACATTATTTAATAATAAAAAATGGCTTCTTTTGGTCAATGCAGCAGTGTTTTCATTAGCCCATTTGTTTTTTAAGAGTCCACTTGTTATTTTGCTAACCTTTGTGGGGGGTGTTTTTTTTGCAATTACCTTTATTAAAACAAAATCGACCTTATTGGTATGCATAGAACATGCTATTTTTGGATGTTGGTTATATACTGTTGGTATGGGGGGCATGCTAGGTTTTCCGTCTTAAAGTGTATGACGTAAGTAACGCAACCATAAACTTATTTTTTTAGTTAAGCTCAATATTCTATGTTTTTTATTATCCTAATATAGTATCTTCGCATTTTAATACACTAATAATATTCATGATTAAGATTACTTTGCCAGATGGATCAATAAGAAGCTATAATAGCGGGATAAAAGTTATAGATGTCGCTAAAGATATTAGCGAGGGTTTTGCTAGAAATGTGATTTCGGCAAAATTTAACACGACTATTATTGAAACAGTAACGGAATTAACCACCGATGGTAATTTGACATTATACACTTGGAATGACGCTGAAGGAAAAACAGCATTTTGGCACTCATCTGCTCATATTTTGGCTCAAGCCCTTGAAACATTATACTCTAATGTAAAATTATGGGTAGGTCCAGCTATCGAAAATGGTTTTTATTATGATGTAGATTTAGGAAACGATACCATTTCTGATAAAGATTTTAAAACGATTGAAGATAAGATGCTCGAAATAGCTAGAGCAAAGCACGATTTTAAGATGCGTGCTGTTTCTAAAGGCGATGCATTAGCATACTATAACGGAAAAAATGAATATAAAGTAGACCTCATAGAAGGACTTGACGATGGTACTATTAGTTTTTGCGATCACGATACATTTTCCGATTTATGTAGAGGAGGACACATTCCTAACACGGGTATCGTTAAGGCTATAAAAATATTGAGCGTTGCTGGTGCCTACTACAAAGGAGACGAAAACAACAAACAACTTACTCGGATTTACGGAATTTCGTTTCCTAAGCAAAAAGAACTAAAAACATACTTAGAGCGCCTTGAGGAAGCCAAAAAAAGAGACCACAGAAAATTAGGAAAACAATTAGAATTATTTGCCTTTTCTAAAAAAGTAGGCCAAGGCTTACCTTTATGGTTACCAAAAGGTGCAGCATTACGCTCACGACTAGAAGACTTCTTAAAAAAAGCGCAACAAAAAGCAGGTTATGAGATGGTGGTAACACCGCATATAGGGCAAAAAGACCTTTATGTCACTTCAGGACATTATGCTAAGTATGGAGAGGATAGCTTTCAACCTATTAAAACACCCAAAGCAGATGAGGAATTTTTGTTAAAACCTATGAATTGCCCTCATCATTGCGAAATATACAATACCCAACCCTTTAGTTATAAGGACTTACCAAAACGTTTTGCCGAATTTGGTACCGTATATCGCTATGAACAAAGTGGAGAGTTACATGGTTTAACAAGAGTTAGAGGTTTTACACAAGATGATGCGCATATTTTTTGTACCCCAGACCAATTAGACCAAGAATTTAAAAATGTTATAGATTTATCATTATACGTATTAACATCTTTAGGTTTCGAAAACTTTACAGCACAAGTATCCGTTAGGGATATGACTAACCTAGATAAGTATATAGGAAGCCTTGAAAATTGGGAAAAAGCAGAGCAAGCAATTATTAATGCTGCAAAGGATAAATCATTAAATTATATAATAGAAGAGGGGGAAGCTGCATTTTATGGCCCTAAACTAGATTTTATGGTAAAAGATGCCTTAGGAAGACAATGGCAGTTAGGCACTATACAAGTTGATTATAATTTACCGGAGCGATTCGATTTAACCTATAAAGGAAGCGATAATGAACTTCATAGACCCGTAATGATACACCGTGCCCCTTTTGGTAGTATGGAGCGTTTTATAGCACTTTTGTTAGAACATACGGGAGGTAATTTCCCGCTTTGGCTTATCCCAGAACAAGCTATTATATTATCTATTAGCGAGAAATATGAAAAATACGCTCAAAAAGTTTTAAGTTTGTTAGAAAATGCCGAAATTCGCGCCCTTGTAGATAACAGAAATGAAACAATGGGTAAAAAAATTCGGGAAGCCGAAATGAAAAAAATCCCATATATGGTTATTGTTGGTGAAGATGAAGAAAACCAAATGAAAATTACTGTTAGAAAACACGGGGGAGAAAATTTAGGATTAATTACCGTCAATGACTTTTCTGAAATTATTGACACAGAAATAAAAAAAACATTACAAGAATTTAAAGTTTAATTAAAAACATAAAGTCATAGCAATTCGTAGAAAAAGGTCTAGAGGACCGCTTAGAGTAATAAAAGAAGATCAACACCGAATTAACCATAAAATTAGGGTTGACGAAGTGAGGCTTGTTGGAGATAATATAGAAGTTGGTGTATACCCAACCAAAAAAGCAATGGAAATTGCTGAAGAACAAGGTCTAGATCTTGTAGAAATCTCTCCTAAGGCTATACCACCAGTTTGTAAAATAATGGACTATAAAAAGTTTCTTTACGAACAAAAAAAACGAGATAAAGCCTTAAAATCTAAAGCAACAAAAGTTACTGTAAAAGAAATTCGCTTTGGTCCTCAAACAGATGATCACGATTATGAGTTTAAAAAGAAGCATGCCGAAAAGTTTTTAAAAGAAGGTGCAAAACTAAAAGCCTTTGTGTTTTTTAAAGGGCGATCAATTATATTTAAAGAGCAAGGACAAATCCTACTACTACGCTTAGCACAAGACTTAGAAGATCTTGGTAAGGTAGAGCAAATGCCTAAGTTAGAAGGAAAACGTATGATTATGTTTATTGCACCTAAAAAAGTAAAATAACGAATAACAATAAAATAAGCGAAGTAATTAAATAAAAAGGAAAAATGCCTAAAATGAAAACTAAATCTAGTGCCAAAAAACGTTTTAAGTTAACAGGCTCTGGAAAAATTAAAAGGAAACATGCGTTTAAAAGTCATATCTTAACAAAGAAGTCTAAAAAACGTAAGTTAGCTTTAACTCACAGTACTTTAGTACACGAGAGCGATGAAGCAAATATTAAACAACAATTACGATTAAAGTAAACCTGTTGTTTAGGTTAAAAATAAGTATTACAAACCATGGAGTTAGGCCAGTATATGAAGTTGTATTATTAAAGTTCATATTTCATTACAACAAGTGTTTATAAAAACCGCCTACTACAAAAAAAATTAAATTATGCCAAGATCAGTAAATTCAGTTGCAAAAAGAGCTAGAAGAAAAAAAGTTCTTAAGCAAGCAAAAGGCTACTTCGGACGTCGGAAAAACGTTTGGACAGTAGCAAAAAACGCGGTAGATAAAGCGATGTTATATTCGTACAGAGACCGCCGAAACAAAAAGAGGACATTCCGCGCATTATGGATTATGCGTATTAATGCAGGTGCTAGAATGCATGGATTATCATATTCTCAATTTATGGGAAAATTAAAAGCTAATGATATTGAGTTAAATCGTAAAGTTTTGGCCGATTTAGCAATGAACAACCCTAATGCTTTTAAAGCAATTGTAGATAAAGTAAACTAAGGCATTTTGCCAATTGTATAACAAACAATTTTTCGCTTATATAAAAAAAGCTACTCATATAATGAGTAGCTTTTTTTTGTAAATGGGTTAGTTTTAAATTATGGATTTAATAAGCCAATATATAGTAATTTTATAACTATATATTGGCTTTATGTTCAATATAAATTTATATCGTAGTAAATTATTCTCCTAAAAATGGATATCTATAATCTACAGGGGTTACAAAAGTTTCTTTTATCATTCTAGGAGAAACCCAGCGTAATAAATTTTGTGCGCTTCCTGCCTTGTCGTTAGTTCCAGATGCTCTTGCACCACCAAAAGGTTGTTGTCCCACGACAGCGCCTGTTGGCTTATCATTTATATAAAAGTTTCCTGCTGCGTTTTCTAAAACCTTGGTGGCCTCATCAATAGCATAGCGATCTGCCGATATTATAGACCCAGTTAGAGCGTAATCGCTAGTTTCATCTACTAGTTTTAAAGTCTCGCTATAAGCGTCATCTTCATAAACATAAATTGTAATTACAGGACCAAAAAGTTCGTCGCACATTGTAGTGTATTTAGGGTCATTAGTAACAATAACTGTAGGCTCTATAAAATACCCCTTACTCTTGTCATATCCACCGCCTACTATAATATTTGCATTAGCATCTGTTTTTGCCTGATCTAAATATGTTGCCAATTTATCAAAAGAGTCCTCGTGTATTACTGCGGTAATAAAATTGCTTAAATCTTCTGGCGATCCCATTTTAAAAGAATTAACATCCTCTACGACATATTTTTTCACATCGTCCCAAATACTTTTTGGGATATAAGCTCTAGAGGCTGCACTACATTTTTGTCCCTGAAATTCAAAAGCGCCTCTTACAATAGCAGTAGCTACTTGTTTTGCATTGGCCGATTTATGAGCTACAATAAAATCTTTTCCACCAGTTTCTCCTACAATTTTAGGATAGGTTTTGTAGTGATGTATATTGTTTCCTATGTTTTTCCATAGCTCTTTAAATATAAAGGTAGAGCCAGTAAAGTGTAATCCTGCAAAATCTGGACTAGCCATAACAGTATCTGTAATCATCTTTGGGTCACCAAAAACAACATTTATAACTCCATCTGGTACTCCAGCTTCTTTAAAAACATCCATAATTATTTTTGCAGAAAATACTTGACTGTCGCTAGGCTTCCATACCACTACATTGCCCATTAAGGCCATACATGATGGCAAATTTCCTGCTATAGCAGTAAAGTTAAAAGGTGTTACAGCATAAGTGAATCCCTCTAAGGGTCTGTACTCTAGTCTATTCCAAGCGTCACTTGTGCTGTCTGGTTGCTCGTTGTAGATGTTGGTCATAAACTGCACGTTAAAACGTAAAAAGTCTATAAACTCGCAAGCAGCATCAATTTCAGCTTGGTGTGCTGTTTTTGACTGTGCCATCATTGTTGCAGCATTTATTTTAGCTCTATATGGACCAGCGATTAACTCTGCTGCCTTCAAAAATATACCGGCACGATGCTCCCAAGGGAGTTGAGACCAAGATTTGCGCGCCTCTAATGCCCCAGCAATGGCGTCTTCTACATGAGACTTCTCAGCAAGATGATAGGTCCCCACAATATGCTTGTGGTCATGGGGCGGAGACATGGTTCTAGTGTTTCCCGATTTAACCGCTTTACCATTAATAGACATCGACACCTCTACAGTGCTATTGTACATTTTTTTGTATGCTTGTAGTAATGCTTCACGTTCTGGAGAGCCAGGTGCGTAGCTTTTAATAGGTTCATTTTTAGCAACTGGAACATTGAAAAAGCCTTTTCCCATAAGTATTTTAATTTTTAAAAATTAGTATATAAAGTACAAATTTACGTTTTTTTTAATCACAGTGTATTTTTTTGTATTATCAATAAATACAGACGTAATTTTGGTTATTTTTTGTAGATTGCGCTCTTATTTTTTAGATAGATACTTATGTGTACAGTAACCATTATGCCTCAAGGTAAAAATGATTTTGTTTTAACTTCTAGTAGAGACGAAGCGCCAAATAGATTACCTCTTGAACCCGACTTTTATAAAGAAAATAGTGTAAATATGCTATACCCTAGAGATAAAGTTGCTGGAGGTACATGGATAGGGGTAAGTGATAAAAATAGACTTATTTGCTTGTTAAATGGGGGGTATGAGTGTCATACAAAAAAAGAAAAATACAAAACCAGCAGAGGCGTCGTTGTTAAAGATTTGCTTGCTGTAAATGATATAGAAAAAATAGTATATGATTACAATTTAGATGACATAGAACCGTTTACTATAGTAATTGCAGACTGGAATGAAAGTTTGCGTTTTTTTGAATTAGTATGGGATGGTACAAAAAGACATATTACAACATTGCCTTTGGAACCCAAAATTTGGTCGTCTGCCACATTATATTCCAGCCAAATGAAAGCAGAACGTTTAGCTTGGTTTGATGCGTATACATCAAATAATGAATTAAAAGCAAGTTCCATTTTAAACTTTCATAAAACAGCAGGTGCAGAAAATAAAAACTATGGGATTATAATGGATAGAGGAGAAGTGAAAACAACGAGTATTACCCAAGTAGAAAAAACAAGTAATACAATAACAATGACTTATCATAGCCTTGATAATGATCAAACAGCAGTAAAACAAATGAAAACATTATTAGCAACAGTCAATGAATAATTCTGGAATTATTTTAGCGCTAGCCTATCCAGAAACCATTGTTAAATTAGCAACAGAATGGTATTCGCCATTACTACGTTTTATAGGCTTAGGTAAAAAAGGATATATAAGAGCAGGTCATGCTGCATTGGTACTTGTAGATAAAGCTTCTGGAGAGTTGTCTTATCACGATTTTGGACGTTATATTACAACGTATCCTAACGGAAGAGTAAGATCTAAAGATACCGATTGCGAATTAAATTTTAATTTAAAAGCAACTATTGTAGGTGGAGAGATAACAAATTTGAAAGAGATTTTATATTTTTTAGCGACAAATCCTGAGCTAACACATGGAGAAGGGAAATTAGTGGCTTCTGTGTGTCATAATCTAGATTATGATAAAGCAAAGGCCTATATACAAACCTTAAAAGATATTTATTTTATTCGATATGGTGCTT
Organism: uncultured Flavobacteriaceae bacterium; assembly: GCA_938011315.1. Classification (GTDB taxonomy): domain Bacteria; phylum Bacteroidota; class Bacteroidia; order Flavobacteriales; family Flavobacteriaceae; genus AU392. The sequence continues at coordinate 73,684 of CALLUG010000035.1, read as the reverse complement.
TTTTAAAAAGCGCTACTAATTGCTCACGTTTTGTTACCGATACAATTATTGCTTCAACAAACAACTTAGAGATTAAACAAAAATTAATTAAGGCAAAACGATTTACTCCAAGTACAGTAGCTAATCCTATTTTGGCAGATACAAAAGGTATGGTTTACGAAATTACACCCGAAGGTGATTTTTCAGAATTTAAATCGACCATACGAGAAGAAAATTTAAAATATTTTAGGGACACCTTAAAAAATCATATTCCAAATTTTAAAGGGAATTTAGAGCCAAAACAAATAGCTAACCTTCATGAACGTGCACAGTGGCTAGGTGGTATTGGTTCCGGAGCTTGGTTTGAATTAATTAAGACAGAAACTGAACATGAGTATCGCTATCGTCGTACGTCCTCTGTAGGTGTTGATGTTGATGCAATTTATAAATTGAGTGACAAATCGTTTGACTACGATGATCATTTTGAATTTGACTACTACTCAAACTGTAAAATTTGTAAAGTGCGTCAACACAATAAAATTTATGAATTTGAATTTGTACGATTCTTTAATTCAAGACAATTGGAGCATTCAGCCTAAACAATGGAATGCTAACAAAAAATGGTTTTGTATTATTAAGGTTAATCATTTTATAAAACCCTTTCATTGCCCCAACAGGAGAGCCTAATATACAGCCAGAAGTGTAAGTGTGAGACTCTCCAGGTTGTAATATTGGTTTTTTGCCAATAACACCTTCGCCTTTAACAATTTCAAGATAGTTTAGGGCATCGTAAATTTCCCAATGCCTAGCTTGTAGTTGTACACTATCTAAACTTTGATTTTCTATAGTTATATTATACCCAAACCAAAAATGAACTTGATGATTTTTGTAAAAACTGTTTCTAAAATCTGTGTTTACAGAAATTTTTATTCCTTTTGTAACTTCTTCAACCATAGTCTGAGTTTATAAAAAATGAATTTAATTTGTAATTTCAATGGAATTTACTTCGCCAAAACCAATGATACGATCAAAGCGTTCTCCTAAATTACGATAGTACACAAGTATTTTGTAATTGTTTTCTGTTTGCCAAAAATCACCACTAATAGCGCCTTCATCTACATTTCCTTCAGAATCTACGAGTATGTACTTGTAATTATAGAAACCTTGTTTTAGCATCATATTAGTTTGGTAAGTTTTGGTGTCTTCGTTATAAGTCATTTTGGTGGTTTCATTAATGTCATAATTATTAAAATTACCATAGACGTGTACACTCTCGTCAGTAGTTAATTGATCTAAAGTTAATGAAAAATGAATCACAGCATAGTCTGCCTCTAAAGCTAAATTGTTGGTTGTATTTAGAGCTGTAACTAAAAAATTCCCATTAATGTCTGGGTTGTAAGTATATGGATTATTAGCCCTCACAATATCTTCATAAAGATAACTGTGATATAGGTCTTTTAGGTCGGTGTATCTTATCGCCGATGTTGCACTTCTAATTTCTTTGTTTTCAAAAAACAAATACTCATTGCCTCCCCAAAAGCTAGAGGCATTATCCTGTTGGTAAATTAAGTCACGTCCTAGTGTATATTTTGGCGTTAGGTGATTTACTGTAGTTCTCAAATTGTTGTTTTGTATTATAGTTGTTTTTACCGTCTTGGCAGGGTTTACAAAAGTTATACTAGGTGAACTTACTTTAAAATCGACTTGCTGTTTTTGATTAATATTGCGAACATCTCTAGAGCGCTTTACTGTCGCTTCTACGGTAGTTAAATTTTCAAAAAGCATAAATTTTCGACTAAACATAAGCGTATCGTTATCGTCATAAATTTTAATAAGATAATTGCCAGAAACTTTTAAACGTGTTTGATTATTTGGAATAGCTAATCTGTAATGCGTAAAAGATTGGTAGGTATTAAAGGAGGTGTCAAAATCTCTTATGCGCAAATCATCAAAGCCCTCTAAATACTCTTGCTTATTAAGGTTTGATGGTGTCCAATCAAAATTAAAGTGCTCAATACTATAGTAATAATCATCCTGTTCATTACCTAAAGTGTCGAACTCTAAATTTAAAACCTCATTTAATTTTAAAATAGGAAGTTGACTTTCATTAGTGTTACTCTTAAAAGTAATTGTCTTAATAAAAGCAGGTGGGTTTGCTTCCTGTACTTGAGCTTTAATAAACCCAAAACAGATAAAAAATAACAGTACAATTTTTAGATTAAGTCGCATGTATTGATTAATGTTTTAGTAAAAATACGTCAAATTTCGTGCCTAAAAATTACTGTCGCAATAATTGTCATGTCCTAAAGATTACTTTGATAATATTAATCGTTTTGTCTGTAAACTTTAGGTCATTGTTAATTAACTTCAATTTATGAAACTTTATTATGCAAAATGACTTATTAATGTGTAAATTTGCAGCGATTTTCGGATAATTAACTTCAATAAAAAAGAATATGTCAAACGACATTAAAATAAAAAAAGGTCTAGATATCAAGCTGAAAGGAGAAGCTGAAAGAACTAACGACAATGCTATTGTAAGTAATTTCTATACTTTAAGACCAGAAGATTTTCACGGAATTACACCCAAAATGAGTGTTAAAGTTGGTGATAACATTAAGGCAGGAGCTGCTGTTTTTTTTGATAAATCTAATGAGAATTTAAAGTTTGCCTCCCCGGTATCTGGAGAAATTATAGAAATTAATCGTGGCGAAAAACGAAAAATTGTAAGTGTTAGAATAAAAGCAAATAAAGAACAAACGTATCAAGACAACGGGCGTTTTAATTTAGACTCTGAAAGTCCAGAGGCTTTAAAATTGCATTTGCAAACCACAGGCTGTTGGACATTTATAAAACAACGTCCTTACGATGTTATTGCTAACCCAGCACTAAGCCCAAAAGCAGTGTTTATATCTGCACATGCTACAGCACCTTTGGCCGCAGATTATAATCATGTGCTGCAAGGAAAAGAAAAAGAATTACAGGCGGCAATTACAGCATTGTCAAAATTAACAAATGGAAAGATACATGTTGGCGTTGCTAAAGGTGGAAACTCCCCTTTTTTAAACTTAACAGGCGTAACTTTACACCATATTTCTGGACCACACCCTTCAGGCAATGTAGGAACATTAATTAATAAGATTGATCCTATTAATAAAGGCGAAACCGCTTGGACAGTAAACCCTCAAGACTTAGTTATTATTGGAGAGTTGTTACTAACAGGGCTATTTAATGCAGAGCGTATAGTAGCAATGGTGGGTGCTTTGGTAGAAGCGCCACGATACTTTAAAACCAAAATAGGAACCGAAATCGCAACAATGATATACGATAAGGGAATTAGTAAAGATAGCAATGCTCGTATTATTTCTGGCAATGTACTTAGTGGTAAGCACATACAGCCAGATGGGAGTTTAGATTATTATAGCAATACAATTTCTGTACTCCCAGAGGGAGATGACTATGAGTTTTTTGGTTGGAACAAACCAATGTTTAATAAAATATCTGTATCGAGAGCACTAACGTTTTCTTGGCTAACACCTAACAAAAAATATGATCTTAATACCAATACTAATGGAGAGCATCGTGCTTTTGTAACAACAGGTGTTTATGAAAACGTATTTCCTTTAGATATTTTTCCGATGCAAATTTTAAAAGCTTGCATGTACAAAGATTTGGATGAAATGGAAGCTTTAGGAATGTATGAAGTTGCACCAGAAGATTTTGCACTAACAGAGTTTGTGTGTGTGTCTAAGCAACCGCACCAAAAAATAATAAGAGAAGGACTAGACTTAATGCTTAAAGAAATAGGATAATGGGTTTAAAAAATAGTTTACATAACTTTAAAGAAAAGAATAAAGATAAAAAATGGATTCCAGCATTTAATGCCATTCATACGTTTTTGTATTTACCTAACGAAACCACGCACAATGGAACGCATATAAAAGCTGCAGACGATTTGAAGCGGACCATGAACACGGTAATTATGGCAATGATACCTTGTTTAATTTTTGGAATGTTTAATGCAGGCTATCAACACTATTTGGCATTAGGCGAAATTGAGTCTGCCACAGGGTTCTTAGGAGCCTCATTTTGGACACTAGATAACTTAGTTGTAGGCTTATGGCAAGTGCTACCCTTAGTTATTGTATCTTATGGAGTAGGTTTGGCCGTAGAGTTTGTGTTTGCTATTATAAAAGGACATGAAGTAGAAGAGGGTTATTTAGTAACAGGGATGTTAGTGCCACTTATTGTTCCTGTAGATATTCCGTTATGGATGCTTTCTGTAGCAGTTATTTTTGGAGTTGTTATTGGTAAAGAAGTTTTTGGTGGTACAGGAATGAATATTCTAAACCCAGCACTAACCATAAGAGCATTTTTATTTTTTGCATATCCTACTTGGATGTCTGGAGATAAAGTATGGGTGCATGGCGCAGCAGAAAGAGATCAACTTATTGCCGCTGGACAACAATTAGATGCTATTTCTGGAGAAACCATTTTAGGGAGTTATGCTCAAAACAATTCAGTGATTTACGACTATTGGGATATGTTTTGGGGGCTAATACCTGGATCTGTAGGGGAGACCTCAAAATTTTTAATTATCATTGGTGCCCTATTTTTAATTTTCACTAAAGTAGGGAGTTGGAGAATTATACTAAGTACTGTGTTAGGCGCATTAGCTATGGGGCTTATTTTTAATTTTGTTGTAGACTCTGGCTGGATTGGAACTTCTAGCAAATTTTATGGCTTAATGAGTGTTCCTTTTTGGCAGCACCTAATTATAGGGAGTGTTCTTTTTGGTGCCGTTTATATGGCAACAGACCCCGTTACAGCATCACAAACCAATAAAGGAAAGTGGGTTTACGGATTTTTAATAGGATTTATCTCTATTATGATTCGTGTATTTAACCCAGCTTATCCAGAAGGCGTATTCTTGGCAATTTTATTAATGAATGTTTTTGCACCAACCATAGATCACTACGTCGTACAAGGAAATGTTAAGAGAAGAATGAAACGTTTAAAAGTTAAAACAACATAATTATGGCAATTAACACAGATAAAAAATCCTACACCATATTGTTTGCTGTAGCAATGGTACTCGTTGTAGGCTCACTATTAGCCTTTACAGCATCGTCTTTAAAACCCAATATAGACGAAAATAAGCGTATTGAAAAACAGCAAAATATTTTGTACGCAATGGGTATAAATGCTAACACAGGCAAAGGCGATATTACATTTGTATCTACCGATAAAGTTGCAGAAGCTTTTGCATCTAACCTTTCTGAGCAAATTGTATTAGAGTACAAAGACGGAAAAATTATAAACGAAATGACAGGTAAGGCCTTTATGGAATCTAAAGACGAAGGCAAAGGAATAGAACCTTACCTAATTGACATAAAAAAACAACAAGCTCGTGCTAAACAAGGCAAGTCTAGATTTTTACCCTTGTTTATAGGAAAGCAAAAAGGCGAAACGGTATATATAGCACCAATACGCGGTAAAGGGCTTTGGGATGCTATATGGGGCTTTGTTGCTTTAGATAAGAATATGGTAGTTAAAGGTGCATTTTTTGACCATGCAGCAGAAACACCTGGACTAGGAGCTAACATTAAGCAACGTTACTTTATGGACGATTTTTATGATGAAAAATTGCTAACCAATTCAGGAACATTTAAAGGCATTGTAGTGGCAAAAGGTAATAACGATCCCAAAAATGAAATAAAAGACGATTACGAAGTTGATGCACTGGCAGGAGCAACCATTACAGGAGATGGCGTTTCTGCAATGATAAAAAACGATTTAAAACTATACTTTCCTTACTTTAAAAAATTGAAATAACTCATGGGACTCCTTTCAAAAAAAGATGTAAAATTAATTACAGACCCTCTAGCGGACAATAACCCAATAACTATCCAAGTGCTAGGTATCTGTTCTGCTTTAGCTATTACAGCAGAGCTTAAAGCCTCCTTAGTTATGGGAGTTGCAGTGCTTTTTGTACTAGGCGTGGGCAACGTTATTATTTCTTTACTACGTAACGCTATTCCTTCAGAAATAAGAATTATTGTACAGCTTATTGTTGTAGCTGCTTTGGTAATTATAGTCGATCAAGTACTAAAAGCCTTTGCATTTGAGTTAAGTAAAACCCTATCGGTATTTATTGGCCTAATTATTACCAATTGTATTATTATGGGGCGTTTTGAAGCTTTTGCCTTAGCCAATAAACCATGGCAATCTTTTTTAGACGGTATTGGTAACGCACTAGGATATGCGGTAATTTTGCTAATTGTAGGATTTTTTAGAGAACTTTTAGGATCTGGCACGTTACTTGGGATACCTGTACTAGGTGATCCAATTGAAAAAACAGGAGTTTATGCTCTTGGCTATGAAGATAACGGTTTTATGCTAATGCCTCCAATGGCCTTAATTATTGTAGGACTAATTATTTGGGTACAACGCAGTAGAAATAAAACACTAATAGAAGATTAATTAAATAAATTTTAATTGCGATAAGCTTTAAAATAATCGAATTAAAATAGAACATAAGCACACGAAAATGATAGAACATTTAGAATTATTTTTCAAATCCATCTTTATAGACAATATGGTGTTTGCGGTATTCTTAGGTATGTGTTCATACCTAGCAGTATCAAAAAAAGTAGCTACAGCAGTAGGTCTTGGTGCCGCAGTAATATTTGTATTAGCCATAACGGTGCCTTTAAACTGGTTGTTAGATACTTTTTTACTTCAGCCAGGAGCATTATCTTGGTTAGGTTCAGAATATGCAGACTACGATTTAAGTTTCCTTTCATTCATTATGTTTATAGCAACTATTGCTACCATGGTGCAACTTGTAGAAATTGTTGTTGAAAAATTTTCACCATCACTATACAATTCATTAGGAATCTTTTTGCCATTAATAGCTGTAAATTGTGCCATTTTAGGTGGGTCTTTATTTATGCAATCTAGAGAAATCGAAACCTTAGGACTAGCATTTAATTATGGAATATCCTCAGGCATAGGATGGTTTTTAGCCATACTAGCAATTGCTGCAATTAGAGAAAAAATTAGATACTCTAATGTGCCAGCACCTTTAAGAGGTTTGGGAATTACGTTTATAATAACAGGCTTAATGGGAATTGGTTTTTTAAGCTTTGGAGGGATGCTAACAGGAGGAGATGAAGCAGAAGATGAAAATACTAAGCAAAGCAAAACAGCAACGCTTATTGAAACAGATACTGAAAAAGAAACCGTAGTAAATAACACTAAACTACTAGAAAAAAAATAATATGATTTTAGCAGCAGGAATAACAGGAATAGTATTAGCAACAGTAATAGCGTTTTTACTAATTACATTAGTATTAGTTAGCTCACTGTTGTTTGTAAAACAAAAATTATCGCCATCAGGACCAGTAAAAATAAAAATTAATGGTGAGCGCGAAATAGAAGTCGCATCTGGAAGCACTTTGCTATCGACACTTAGTAATAGCAAAATTTTCTTACCATCAGCCTGTGGTGGTGGTGGAACATGTATTCAGTGCGAATGCCATGTTACTGCAGGTGGAGGAGAGGCTTTACCTACAGAAACACCCCATTTTACCCGTAAAGAATTAGCTAGTGGCGCACGATTATCGTGCCAAGTTAAAGTAAAACAAGATATGGAAATTACCATTCCAGAAGAAGTTTTTGGAATAAAAAAATGGGAAGCAACTGTTGTTCGTAACTATAATGTAGCCTCTTTTATAAAAGAGTTTGTTGTTGAAATTCCTGAAGATATGGGATACAAAGCAGGAGGATATATTCAAATTGAAATTCCAGAATGCGAAGTAAAATTTTCTGATATCGATATTACAGCTCACCCAGAAGAACACGAAACACCAGATAAGTTTAAAGACGAATGGGACAAATTTGGTCTTTGGCCTCTTGTAATGAAAAATACAGAAACTGTAGAACGTGCTTATTCTATGGCTTCGTTTCCTGCTGAAGGACGAGAAATTATGCTAAATGTTCGTATTGCAACTCCTCCGTTTGATAGGGCTAAAAATACATGGATGGATGTTAATCCTGGCATTGCTTCATCATATATATTTAATCAAAAACCAGGAGATAAAGTTATAATTTCAGGACCTTATGGCGAATTTTTCATTAATGAGTCTGAGTCTGAAATGCTTTATGTAGGTGGTGGTGCAGGAATGGCGCCAATGCGTTCGCATTTATACCATTTATTTAAAACCTTAAAAACGGGACGTAAAGTTACTTACTGGTATGGTGGGCGTTCTAAGCGAGAGTTATTTTATCTAGATCACTTTTACGATTTAGAAAAAAACTTCCCTAATTTTAAGTTTTATCTAGCCTTGTCCGAGCCTATGGACGAAGATAATTGGAAGGTAAAAGAAGATATTAATTCAGAAGGTGACGGATTTGTAGGTTTTGTGCATAATTGTGTGATTGATAATTACTTAAATCATCATGAATCTCCAGAAGATATTGAACTGTATTTTTGTGGTCCCCCATTAATGAATCAAGCTGTACAAAAAATGGGCGAAGACTTTGGAATTCCAGATGAGCACATCCGATTTGACGACTTTGGAGGATAGTCTAACTTGAAACCCGTTTATGTTGCGTTAAGTACAAATTTTAAATTTGTGTAATTTACTATGTCTAGACCTCTTACAGAACAAGAACTCCATAATCTTGCTATGAATCATGTAGGCAAAGACTTAGAGCAACGAGGATTTGAGTTTGTTGCTGTAAATAGTAAACTTAAAAAACATCCACAGTTTGTTTGTATCGATAAAAACAGTCAATATTTTTTTGTAATTGTTAAAGCTGTAATACTTCCAGATAACCCTAACAACTATGATGTTGTCTGGATGGAGACCTTTAAAAAACACGCTTTTGATAAAGATGCTAAAGTACTATACGCAGGTGTAGGATTAGGAAACCCAAATGATCATAAATTACCAATATACTTAAACGAAGATTACCTTATAGAGTATAATGGAATACAAGTACTAGAAACGAACTTAAATTAAACTTTCAGTATTGCTAAAATACAGGATGTCAATGATGCAATTTATTAAAAAGAGCAAAAATAAAATATCCATTTTGGCCGTTTTGTCTTGTATCTATTCGTGTAATAAAAATAATGAAGCTCCTAAAAACACAATAATTTCTGGGCAAGTTTTTGGAACATACTATAATATTATTTATGATTCTAAAATACATTATAATGAGCAATTTGATAGTTTATTTTATGCTATTAACAAATCGATGTCTACTTATCAATCCGATTCAGATATTTCTAAACTTAACAGAAATGAAATAACCACTGTAGACTCTCATTTTGTAAAAGTGTTTCAAACTTCAAAAACTATTTATGCAGCAACCAATGGTGCCTTCGACCCTACTATAGGCGCTGTAGTTAATGCTTGGGATTTTGGGCCAGAGGGTAAAATTACTAACTTAGACAGTGTTAAAATAGCAAGTGTTATGACTTCTGTGGGTTTAGACAAAGTGTCTATTTATGATAATAATATTATAAAGTTACCTAATACTTTTATAGATTTTAATGCCATTGCTAAGGGGTATAGCTTAGATGTTATATCTGAGTTTTTAGACACCAAAGCAATTACAAACTACTTAATAGATATTGGTGGAGAAATACGCACTAAAGGGGTAAATATAGAACGCAAAGCCTTATGGACTGCAGGTATAGAAACTCCTCGCTTTGATGCTAAACAATCTATTTTGCAAGTTGTAAACTTAAATAATCAAGCCATGGCGACTTCAGGAACCTACAGAAAGTTTAAAACAGATGCTAACGGAAATCGCTATGCTCATATTATCGATACTAAAACAGGTTATCCTAGTAAAACAAATATTCTAAGCGTGTCTGTAATAGCAAGTACCTGTATGGTTGCAGATGCTTATGCTACAGCGTTTAAGGTTATGGGTATAGATAAAGTAACATCGTTTTTAAACACCCATCCAGAACTTAAGGCATTTTTAATTTTTGAAGATGCTCATAAAACTTTACAAACAGTATCTATCAATCATTTTTTTGAAAATGATTGACATCTTATTTAACTCGACTTATAAGTACAATTTTTAGCAAATAACCTAATTATTAATTATTGAGATTTCATTTTTTTTCTTGAAATATTCGTTAGTAACCACTGTCCTTAGTAATTTCTTTTGCTGCAATATATGCGCTAGTCCAAGCGTTTTGAAAATTAAATCCTCCTGTAAGACCATCTATATTTAAAATTTCGCCAGCAAAAAATAAATTATCATATAATTTACTTTCAAAAGTTTTAAAATTTACTTCCTTTAAGTCTATACCTCCAGCAGTAACAAATTCTTCTTTAAAAGTGCTTTTACCATTAACATTAAATACGGCCTCTGTAAGTTGAGAAATCAAAGCATTTAACTGATTTTTAGTTACATCTGCCCAAATCATTGCATCAGGGATATTTGCTGCAATAACCAATTGTTGCCAAAGACGTTTTGGCAATTCAAATAATGAGAAATTGCTTATTTTTTTCTTAGGAAAATCTTGTTTTATTTTTTTTAACTGTTCTAATGTGTGACTTTTAGATTGCGAAATAAAATTCACTTCAATAGCAAATATATAGTTTCGCTTAGCAAGCTCGATAGCTCCAAATGCAGAAAGTTTTAAAATTGCTGGTGCACTCATCCCCCAGTGCGTTATTAATATCGGCCCAAAGGATTCTAACGATGTTCCTAAAACTTTAATTTTGCTTTGTAATGCAACAACCCCAGGAATGTTTTTTATACGACTATCCTTTATGTTGAATGTAAATAGGGAAGGTGTTGCAGGAATAATACGATGCCCCAAATGTTTTAACAAGTCCCATATTTTAGGATTACTCCCTGTGGCTACCACAATGCTTTTGGCACTTAAGGTATTTTTATTAGTAGTAACTACCCATAAATTATTTACTTTTTTTAGCTGCTTTACAATATGATTTTTAAAAACTTTTACGTTATGCTGTTTGGCTTCATTAATAAAACAATCAATAATGGTTTGCGATGAGTTTGATGCAGGGAACATCCGACCATCATCTTCAGTTTTAAGTAAGATACCTCGTTGCTCAAACCACTCTACAGTATCTCCAGTCATAAATTGATGAAAAGGCCCTAGTAACTCTTTTTGACCACGAGGATAGTTTTGTGTTAATTCTAGAGGTAAAAATTGAGCATGAGTAACATTACAACGTCCACCACCAGAAATTTTAACTTTGTTTAATACTGTTTTTGATCGTTCCAAAATAGTGACTGTCAATTTTGGGTTTTGTTCAGCAATATTTATAGCAGCAAAAAAACCAGCTGCACCACCTCCAATTATTATAATATTTTTATCGCTCATTTTTGTTTAAAAGAATGTAAATTTACTATTATTTAAATTAGTGTTTAAATTGAATAAGTTCGCTTATATTTTATTATTGCTTAACATAGGGTGCTATACAGGCAACTTAATCGTTGTGGCAGACCTGCCTAATACTTTTAAAGAAGTTTCAGGAACAGAAACAACTAAAACATCTAACTTAGTTTGGATGGTTAACGACTCGGGTAATGCTGCCAAAATTTATGGCATGCAAACCGACGGAACTATAGTCAAAGAAATACGAATTAAGGCTAATAATGATGATTGGGAAGACTTAACGACCGATAGTATTGGTAATCTTTATATTGGTGATTTTGGAAATAACAATAAAACTCGAAATCATTTTAAAATACTAAAAGTTAACCCTCTAAATATTATTACAAAAAAAAAGATAATTCCTAAAATAATTGGCTTTAATCTGCCTAATACTGTAGCAGCAAAAGATTTTGAAGCTTTTTTTTTGTACCACAATCATTTTTATATATTTAGTAAAGGCACAAAAAAAACAACTGTTTTTAAAGTTCCTAATAGAGAAGGAAATCATCTTGCCAAAATTGTTTCTAAATACAATTTTGGCAGTGAAAATAATCATATTACATCGGCAGATATTAGTGAAGACGGAAAGTTTGTTGTGCTGTTAAATCACGATAAGTTATGGAAACTTTCTCATTTTACTACTGACAATTTTTTTTCTGGCAAACTAAATCAATTACCCTTTGCGCACCACTCACAAAAGGAAGCTATTTGTTTTAAAAATAAAAAAACCTTGTATATTACTGACGAAACATCAAGTAATACACAAGGTAATCTTTATGAATTTGCCTTAGAATAAGAGGTGTTAAAACCCGAACCCAATTGCAAAGGCAAATCTTATATCATCATCGCTATTGAATAGAGAGATATTTCCTGTGATTTTATTTGCAGCATTAAGAAAAACACCACCACCCACAGACGTGTTTAAGCTATTGTCGTTAAACGAATTTTGAATCGCAAACTCGTCGCTATCAATCCAAACGCGACCGTAATCAAATCCGCCATAAATTCCTATATTCAAAGGTAGTAAACCTGTTTTTACTTTACGTAAATTTAGTCTAAGGTCTGTACTTTGATAAAAAGAACTTTTGCCTGTAAATCGTTCATTTCTATAACCACGGAGTCCATTGTTTGCACCAAGTGTTGCTGCTTGGTAAAATTCAAAATCGTCTCCAAAATTGATGTAACCTTTTACTTTTGAAGCTAAAACTAGCTGACCGCTTGGTATTAATTTGTAGTCTACCCCTAATGATGGAACTAGGTAAGCAAAGCCATTGGAGTTATCTATATTTGTTTTATACCCAGCATCTAATCCAAATTCCATTCCTAGAGTAGGAAAAGCTGGATTGTCTTTATTTTTGTAGTAGTAACTTGCGTTTATGCCTAAGAAATCTTGAGTGTTAAACACCTCCGAAGGAAGTAAATTGTTAGTATTGATAAAACGTCCCTGAGTATTTTCAACCTCAATGGACTCATAACTTCCACCAATTTTGAAGGTAGCTCCCAATCGTCCTCTCCAAATTAAAGAAGGCGATAAGTTAATGTTTCTAATTCGTACTCTGTTAAAATCAAGATCGATAGCATCGTCGTCTGGCTCGGAGTTTGAGGTACTGTTCCCAAAACCAAAAAAGTTTCTACTAAAATTAGGGCTTGTAAAAGCTGCATCAATAGCTAAACTCCATTTGCCTACAATACGGCTAAACTCACTATTAAGTGCTAAATCGTAGCCACTTGTAGCAAAGAAGTACGATCCTGATAAAGTATGTTTTGAAATAAATGGATTTCGTTTAAAATTGTATGTTGATACAGTATAAGTATTTACAAAACCTACTTTAAACCCATCATCTGGATTTGCTCCAATTGTTGGAATAAATTGATTTGAGTTATTTTTAAACTTAGAATAATCATAAGCATTAATTTCATAATCGTCTGTTAATCGCTTTATTCCTTTTTTGGTTACAAAGTTACTCTCTCTAGATTTGTGGTCATACAGTTTTACGCGTTTTCCGTTTACAATATTGTAAGTGTCTTTATTTTGACCGCCTATTAATCGTAACGGAATCATTTTGTCTCCTTCTCCATAGACTTTAAATTCATCATCATTGCCTAGAGCATAAATCCAAATTTCTTTAGTTGTGTTTCGATTATAAGTTCTTTCAAAAAAACGTTCTGCTTTTTCTCCTTTTTTCATTCGGTATCCAGAAACTTTAGTAATTCCATTTGGCAAGCGTTCTACCTCAAATCGATCATCTTTATTGGTTCCTTTTACAATAGCATATTTATTTAAATGCTTGAAATAGGTGTCAGAAATTTTTTGAAGATTAGTACGTCTTCCTTTTAGCTTGGTTTTAATTTCCTCAATGGTTTCATCATTAACTTCCTTTGGTAAGTTTGTAAAGGCTTGGTTAATAATTTGGTCTGTTACATTTTCTGTAATGCGTTTAACTTGCGCGTTCCATAAGTTTTGATCAGCAATATTTATTAATGTAATGTCTAAAGGGTAAGGCTCTAGGTTAAACCATTTTACACTTTTAATATCTTCGCTATAAGATCGTAGTAATCTTATATCTGGAATAATAGCAGTGGCGATACCTAATAATATTCCGTCAGACATTATAGAAAATGCTTGATCTCTATCTCTAGGTACAGGTCGATAAATTGTTGTTTCATTATCCTTAAATACGGCCCAGCGCCATTGATCTTGATGTCTGTCCCAGTCACCTATTAGCATATCAAACAAACGTGCACGAATGTAAGCTGCTTCATCTAGTTTATGATTTTCATTTTTTTGAAGATTTTTAAGCATATCATTAGTGCTTATTAGCTCGTTAGAAAAGCCAAAACTAGATTTATCGCCATGGCCATCTGCTGCGCGCTCTTCAATGATATAAAGTTCATCTCCAAAATTATCATTATATTCTCCTAATGTATTTTGCTTTGGTACATAATACAACACAGGGTTTGTGTGATAAACTCCCGCTGCTTCGGCAAGTGTACCAACAGCAAGAGGGGCATAGGGGTGAGATCCAGTAAATACATCTTGTAGTAAACCTTCGGTATAAGTATCGTCAAACTGTCCTTCTATATATTGATCCTTAAACGCTACTGCTTGTAAGTACTGTAGTGCATTTTTACGCACAGCTCTCATAACGTACTCTCTACCTTCGGCATCTTCTAATCGTAATGATTTTGATTGATGACCACCTCCTTTTCGGGTAGGAACTAAGCCACCATATAGCGTATCCAAGTTAACTGTTGGTACTGTTACATTGGTACTGTAATAATCACGATAACGTTTTCCTAAAAGTTTCTTGTAAATAGTGTTTTTATTAGTTTCTTCCTTATTATATACTGCTGCTGTTTTGGTAGGAGGAATTGTAGCATTATATTTTGAAACTTCTACCTTGTCGTTTGGAGATAAGACTTGAGTTTGAAAAATCACATTATTATCTTTAGCATCATAAAATCTTATATAAGAAGATCCATCAGTAAAAACATCTAACCTAGCGTAACCTGTACTTCCTGACGAAAAAAGCCCTCCGTTTACATTTCTTGTCGCACTGGTTTTAGATCCTGAGCCACTTACAATTTGAGGCAAATTGTCCTCTATTATATACTGTAAGCTATGCTCGTGTCCAGACATAAAAATAACTTTATCATTTTCTTGTGAGAGTGTTACAATACGATTTTTAAATTCATTGTATATTTTATTTTGTAAATCAGCAGGAGATACACCACCTGTTTTTCTAAGTATATTTTTGAGTGTTCCCAAAACAGGTGTTGGTGTTAAATGTTGCTTAAAAGCATACTGCCCACCATGAGGACCATTAGAAAACATTGGATGATGCATAGCAATTAAAGTTGTTTTTCCTCTAGCTTTTTTTATTAAGCTTTCGAACTCATCAAAAAACCTGTTTCTGGTTTTAATTTCGCAATCATTGTTTATGTTAGGATGTTTGTTCCAATCGGTTAAATACCATTGTGAATCTACGACTATCATTACAATGTCGTCACTAATATTAACTTTTTTTATAGGACAACCATTTTTAGGTAAAAAGGAATTTTTGCCTAAGATGTTTTCGATATATTTTTGTTGTCGTTTTAAGCCCTCTAAACCATCGGAATACCAGTCGTGGTTTCCTGGAATGAAAAGCGTTTGTCCTTTAAAGTTTTTAACAACTGCTGTTTGAAGATTTAGTTGATGCTCACCAAAAGCTCTGTTTTCCTTTCCTTTTTTAGCTAAGCCCGATGGGTATATATTGTCTCCCAAAAAGACTAGCGTACTTTGCTGAGATGCTTTGTTTAATGTTGTTTCTAATTGTTGCAATACATTAGATGTTTTTCCTAAAGGAGTATTACCCGCATCTCCAACAAGGTAAAACGAGTGGCTAATATCTTTGTTTTTTGGAAAATGTTGAGTTTTGTCTTGCGTTTTAAACTGTGTTTTGTACGTTGCACAGGCATTAAAAATAGTTAATACAACTATTAATGAAATAAGTTTTAGTTGATTTTTCATATTTGGTTTTTGTAAAGTTGCTTTTGCAAATGAAATATAAAATGATATAATTTTACTGGACAAACATACCAATAATTGATTAAATATAATGAGTAATTTAATTTTTTTCATTTATTAAAAAAATACTCTTTTTCTTTTCGAACAAAACATATAACTCAAACAAAATTTTCTGTATAATTAAAAGTTTTAGTTTACTAAAGGCAAAAAAACGAATCGGTGTAACACTTATTATTGTGATACTTAACAGATGTCAAATTGATAATATATTAAGGACTTAAATCATCGATTTTAAAATTTGTTTTTAGTATTAATTACCTACTAGAGTTAGTTTTTAGTTATCTCGAAATGTTGTGATAAAAGTCAAAGTATAAACTAAAAATGCGGAGTCCATAAAGGTGGTTGTTCTTTTTTTAGCATTTATTAGTATCCTAATAAAAAAATAAAAAATAGTTTGCGTTCTTTAAGATGAAAAGTTACATTTGCAGTCGCATTTAAAAAATGTGTGTAAGTTCATTAAAAACTGGAGAGGTGCCTGAGTGGCCGAAAGGAGCGGTTTGCTAAATCGTCGTAGGTGGAAACACTTACCCAGGGTTCGAATCCCTGTCTCTCCGCAATAATTCAAAACCCTATTAATTCTACAGTAATGGGAGCTTAATGAGTTGCGTTTTGGACAATTAAAAGTTACGGGGTGTAGCGTAGCCCGGTTATCGCGCCACGTTTGGGACGTGGAGGCCGCAGGTTCGAATCCTGCCACCCCGACTTTAAAATTAGTATTGGTCGCATAGCTCAGCTGGATAGAGCACCTGCCTTCTAAGCAGGCGGTCCTAGGTTCGAATCCTAGTGCGATCACAAAAATCCTTGTTTTTTAATGAGGATTTTTTGTTTTAATACAATAATTGTAAATATTCTTAATTTTATAATTGTTGAAGAATATTAAAAAAATACATTCAAACCCCACATCATTCTTTTAGTGAAACTGACATTTTTTATAATGCACTAAAATTTATATTTTTAACTCAATCTTAATGAAAAAGTGATATGAAATTTGAAAAAGAATTTAAAGACGCTATAAGTCAGTTACCCTCTAAAGAGAAAGATAAATTAATACTGCGTTTATTAAAAAAAGATTTGGTTTTAACCAATAGACTGTATTTTGAACTCTTAGATGACAGAACATCAAGCGATAAGCGTGCTATTGTAGAAAAACGAATCATAACAAGAATAGAACAATTTTGTAGCTATGAATCCCTACCTGGTTATTTAATGATGTATATGCGAGAAGTAAGTGGATACATTAATGAACATGTAACAATAACAAAAGATAAGCATGGAGAAATAAGTTTAAATTTGTTAATGCTAATCCGTACACTAGAGTTAAAAAACAAAGAAGTTTTAGAACAGACATACGAAAAAGCATATAAGTTTTGTATTTATGTTATTGCGAGGGCTTTTAAAGTACTTATTCTGATTAAGAAAATGCATGAAGATTTATGGTTAGAGTTTTATGATGATTTAAAAAAATTAGGACAATTAGTTTCTGAAAATGATTACTTAATGAAAACCGCAATACGAAACGGCTTCGATGTTAACTGGTTATTAACGACAAGCATCCCTACTAACATAGAACAGATACATAAAGACATTAGAAAACAAGGCTTTTTGAAATAGAAGGACATTGTAATAATTAAGAGTCATTAATTTTTTACTACATGTTTGCTTTTTCACTTTCTTAAACTAATTTGAAATTTCAAAACTATAATGAATACAAGCAATTTAACGTAGATGACTAATTTTTAATATAAATGGAGAATAATAATAAGGTTATAAACGATTTTTTTAAACATGCGTTTTGATTATTAAATAAGCAAAAGGAAAAGTGTTATTAATAGTTTTACTACACTCTTTTTAGTGAAACTATGTCTTTAAATTAAAATTAATGCATGTATCTATTTAATTGATGTACAGTATTTTAGTTCTATATTTAAGATAATTGTCTTTACGATTAAATGCCTTTGTTTAAAAATATAATAAGTTGTGAAAAAGGGCTTATGAAAAAAAGTTTTTGTCATAAAAAAGTATCTGTCGTCTGTAGTAACTATATTTAATATTCATATTAGGTTTATAAGTAAAAATAATTACATTTGGTTTTTGTAACTATTTTTATGAACACGTTTACGAAGTATTGGTTTTTAGAGGGTTTTAATTTATTTAACAAATTAGGACGGATAACAATGTTGCGTATGTGTGAGATTTTAGAGATGGATAATATCGAAAAAGGCGACACAATTTATTTAACTGATAAAAATAAAAAAAATATATTTTTCCTAAAAAAAGGCACTGTAAAAATTATAGATACTCAAAATCATAATATAAAATACATCTTAAAAAAAGGAAATATTTTTGGGGAATTATCACTATACAACGAAGAAGCTGCTACGAAAGAAAAAGCTATTGCATTAGAAGATAGTGTTATTTGCTTTATAGAGTCTGAAAGGATGGAGCAAATTATGTCAAAACACAAATCACTGAAAAATGAAATTTTAAAACTGTATGGAATTCGTATAAAAAAATTAGAACGAAAACTACATGATTTAGTTTATAAAGACAGCAGTACTCGGATACAAGAATTTATAACCGATTATATTAACCAATTTGGTAATCCTAACGAAAAAGGAATTGTAACAGCCAAAAACATGTTGTCGCATAAAGATATTTCTAGCCTAACAAATACTTCAAGACAAACGGTAAGTAATGTCCTAAGTCAACTCAGAACAGAAAACATTATTGATTATAATTCAAAATATTATTCTTTAACACCAAAAAAGTAACATAACATTTATGAAAGATCCTTTTTTAATTGCTCAAATAAGCACGTTAGAAAACAAAAAACCAACTCATGCTTTAGTAAACGGTTTAGACCTAGTTATTGTAAAGTTTGATGATAATATTTCAGTTCTTTACGGACGCTGTTTACACCGCGGTGCATTAATGTCTGACGGATATGTTGATGGACAAAACCTTATTTGCGGTGTACATGGCTGGGATTATCGTGTAGATTCTGGAGTTTCTGAATACAATAACAAAGAAGTTTTACATAAATTTTCAACAAAAATTGAAGGCGACAATTTATTTGTTGATCAATTTGAAATTAACGCTTACTTACAAAACCATCCACAGCCATTTAATCGTGACAATTACCTAGGAGCTTATGCAGATACACACCCAGAAAGTACAGAGCCTTACACGACATACATTAAAGAGTTAGCTCAAAACGGATTAAAAAACATAGGTCACCATGGGTTTTCTGCTTCGATGGGAGTAGACAGAAACACACTTCCTAAGTGGGAAGATATACAATTTTTACCAGCACAATTAGCATCACGTCCATTACTAGATGAAGATTCCGTGAATACAAAAGTTATTATCGGTCCCGAAGCTAAAAAACCACTAGCATTAGACATGCCATTGTTTGTAAGTGATATGAGTTTTGGGGCATTATCGCGCGAAGCAAAAATTGCACTAGCTAAAGGCGCAGAACTTTCAGGAACAGGAATATGCTCGGGAGAAGGAGGGATGTTACCAGATGAGCAATCTAGTAATTCCAAATATTTTTACGAACTTGCTTCTGCACAATTTGGGTTTACTTGGGATAAACTAGATAAAGTGCAAGCATTTCACTTTAAAGCAGGTCAAGGAGCCAAAACAGGAACAGGAGGACACTTACCAGGAACTAAAGTAAGTAAAGAAATTGCACAAGTTAGAGGAATTAATGAAGGGGAAACTGCAATCTCTCCTGCTGCCAATCCTAACTTACATACTGTTGCCGATTTTAAGGATTTTGCAAACAAAGTGCGTGAGCGTACAGGTGGAATTCCAATAGGATTTAAACTAGCAGCAAGTCATATAGAAAAAGACATCCAATTTGCCCTAGACGTTGGAGTGGATTATATTATTTTGGATGGTCGCGGTGGAGGCACAGGATCTGCACCTACAATTTTGAGAGATCATATTAATGTTCCAACCATACCTGCTTTAGCAAGAGCTAGAACATATTTAGATAAGGTAGGAGCATCACAAGTTACACTTATTATTACAGGAGGCCTTCGTGTTGCCGAAGATTTTGCAAAAGCTCTAATGCTTGGAGCAGACGCTATTGCAGTATCTAATTCAGCATTACAAGCCATTGGCTGTTTAGGGATGCGAGCTTGTGGAAGTAATAATTGTCCAGTAGGAATTGCAACACAAAAAGAATCACTTAGAAGCAGAATTATTATTAATGAATCTGCAAAACAATTACATAACTATTTTGACGCTACTAATAATTTAATTCGTGTTATCTCAAGAGCTTGTGGTTACGATGATATTGGCAAGTTTAACTTTGATGACCTTTCTACTTTTAGTAAAGAAATGTATGATTTAACAGGAATAAACTATGCAGGCGTTAAATAAAAAAACTAATGCATTGCTGTTGTTACTGCTTTTAACAGCATTTGCACCTAATCTTGTTCGGGCTCAAGAAGGATTTACAGCTGGCTTTGGAGGAGCTTTAGAAACAGCAGACGAATTGTACGGTGTTAACCTTAGAGTTTTTTATGCCATAAATGAACATTTTTGTTTTGGTCCTGAAGTATCAATTTTCCCTTTTCAAGACATTAATAATGACGTTGAAAAATCTATAACAGACCTAAATATAAATGCCCATTATATTCTAGAAGCTACTCACAACTTGGGTGTTTACCCTTTATTGGGTGTTAATTATACTATTGAAGATGAGCGCAATGTGCAAAACAACGCTATTTCTGAAAAAATTGAAGCTATTGGGATAAACTATGGCTTTGGTGCACATTATAAAATAAAAAATGTTTTTTTGTTTGCTGAATTTAAAAGTATTATTGGTGAGTTAAGTGCAGAATTTATTACTGCAGGAATTATATTTAGTTTACCAAAAAAACATAAAGAAAAACATGAAAGTAATGAACATAGTTAATTTAATTAATTAGTATATGGAAAACTGGTATGTTCCTATTACAATTGTTCCAGCAATCGGGTTACTTATATTGTCGACCTCTAATTTGATGATTGCGTTAAGTAGTGAATTAAATGATTTAATTTCAAAAAAAGAATTACGTAAATTAATTATTTCTAGAAAACTGAAACAATTAAAACGCCTTAATAGAGCTATGGTATTACTATATCTATCTGTTGCAAGTTTTGTGTTATCTGGCCTAATGGCTGGAATTTCTCAAACTAGTGGGTCAAATTCAAATTCCTCAATTTATTTAGCAATTTTAGGTATTATATTTGCTTTTGGCGCACTTATAAATTTGATTGCTTATTCCTTTAAAGCTGTGAAAATTCGTCAAGATCAATTTCAAAACAAATGTTAAACTAACAATATTATAAATAAAATGAGTTCAAAAAAAAATACAGTTTGGTATAAAGTTTTAGACAATAAAAATAACCTTCCAGAAGGTAGAGTACAGACCGTAACTGCTGGTCATCAAGGAGTTTGCTTAACTCATTTTGAAGGTAAATTTTCAGCTTTAGACAATCGTTGCCCACATCAAGGAGGTCCACTAGGCGAAGGCTCTATCGAGAACGGTATGCTACGCTGCCCTTGGCATGGTTGGGATTTTCATCCATGTACAGGCTTACCCCCAGGAGGATTTGATGATGGTGTAGATACGTTTCAGGTAAAGGAAGAAGATGATGCTATTTATGTAGGTGTAGAAGAAGAAGAGACACATCAAGATACGATATCGGATGTGATGATGCAAACAATGACAAACTGGGGTGTAGATACAGCTTTTGGAATGGTAGGGCATTCAAACCTTGGAGTTGCCGACGCTATGATGCGGTTAGAAGCAGAAGGGAAATTTCAGTTTTTTGGAATTCGCCACGAAGGTGCTGCTGCTTTTGCTGCGGCGGCTTACGGTAAATTAATGGGGAAACCAGCAGTATGTTTTGGCATAGCAGGACCAGGATCTACAAATATGTTTACAGGTATGTGGGACGCTAAAGTAGATCGCGCACCAATGCTAGCTATTTCGGGTCAAGTAGATACTCAAGTAATGGGTACTGGAGCGTTTCAGGAAGTAGATTTGGTTAGAGCGTTTCAAACCGTAGCAGATTTTAACCATGCCGTGCAGCAACATTCTAAGCATAGTGAGTTAATGAGTTTAGCTATAAAAAGTGCATTATTAAACAGAAACGTATCGCATATTACATTTCCTGATGAAGTTGCTTTTATGCCTAAACCAAAGGGGGAAAGTCCACAAACCCCAGAAGGAAGAATTACCCCTATGAATATTGCTCCTCCAGGGCAAATGGTAGATAAAGCTGTAGATAAAATTATAAATTCCAAAATGCCTACCATTATAGTAGGGCATGGAGCACGCTTTCATATGGAAGCAATTATTACCTTTGCAGAACAATTAAACTGCCCTGTAATCACAACTTTTAAAGGAAAAGGACTCATTCCTGATCGACACGAACTAGGCTGTGGAGTGTTGGGTAGGAGTGGTACTCCTATTGCATCTTGGTTTATGAACGAAAGTGACTTACTAATTGTGTTTGGTGCTTCTTTTTCAAACCATACAGGGATTACCCCAAAGAAACCTATTATTCAGGTTGATTATGATCCTGCTGCATTAAGTAAGTTTCATAAAGTCGATGTAGCCCTTTGGGGAGAAATTTCTGAAACATTATCTATTATTAAAGATAGAGTAAAAGGGAAAACAGCGACTGTAAATAAGCGCGCCGAAATTAAAGAACGTTGGGCAATTTGGGATGAAGAAAAGCAAAGTAGATTAAAGGATAATAGTATCAAGGGGATTAGCTCAATTGCTGTCTTTGATGCTCTCAATAAAGTTATGCCCGATAACGCCGTAATTGCAGTAGATGTAGGTAATAATACCTATTCCTTTGGGCGTTATTTTGAACCTAAACATCAATCTATCTTAATGTCTGGTTATCTAGGTTCTATAGGGTTTTCGTTACCTGCTGCTATTGGAGCATGGGCTGCACAAGGTAAAGAACGACCAATTTGGTCTATTTCTGGTGATGGTGGTTTTGGACAATATCTAGGAGAAATGATGACCTTAGTAAAATATAATATGAATATTAAACACATACTGCTTAATAACTCTGAACTAGGGAAAATTTCAAAAGAACAAAAAGCAGCAGAATTAGATGTATGGAAAACATCACTGCATAATGTGAATTTTGCAAAATATGCCGAAAACTGTGGTGCCTTAGGAATTAGGGTAACCAAACGTGAAGAAATAATGCCAGCTTTAGAAAAAATAAATGCTTATGATGGTCCCGCTTTACTAGAGATAATAACAGATGTAAACTTGATATAATATGCTTATAATAATTGAAATTTTTGTTAACTTACTACTAGGCTACTTTATTTTTGGGTTACTTTTTGGAATTTATTTTTTTATAAAAGGAGCTTTTAAGTTAGACGAGCTGATTATAGAAAGTAAGTGGACTGTCAGACTTCTACTACTTCCTGGAGCAATTGGACTATGGCCTTTATTATTAATGAAAATAATACGTAAAACTACTACAAAATGACTTCAGGATTAAGAAAAACACATCGGTTTATATGGATTACACTAGGGCTTTTGGTGTCGTCACTAATAGCATTATCGACAATCGCTACTAAAAAACCACTAGAAATAGACAAAGACTTTAGTGTTGTTTCAAAGCATAAAACGCAACGTGCTGTTTTTGAAGACGCTTATTTCGTTATTAATCTAAACGAAAAAAACGAACTCAACAATCTTGAAATTATTTTAAAAAAACCTTTAAAAAGCGCATCGTCGTTAGTATATGGGTATTCTAATAATAGCAAGAATTTGTTAGGCAGTATTGATACAAAAGGACGTTACACCTTTACTATTGATAAACTTACGACGAGTATCGCTATTTATGACGAGATTAAGAAAACCAATATTGCAAAAATAAAATTATAATGGGAGTAAATTATCAAACCGTACTTTGGAATAGAAATAAAAAAATCTATGATCGCTGGATAGGTTTAAGTATGCTTATATATCTTATAAGTTTTATAGGTCTTACTTTTATAACTAATGTACAAACAAGTGTAGAAACGTTAATTATTAGAGCTTTTGGAACACTAGCTATAGTGCTATTGCATATCATTTTAGTTATTGGTCCTTTAAGCAGGATAAATACTCGTTTTTTACCTTTATTATATAACAGAAGGCATTTAGGTGTGAGTATGTTTTTGGCAGCATTAATACATGGAGGGTTTTCTTTATTTCAGTTTCATACTTTAGGCAATGTTAACCCCATTTACGCACTATTTAGCTCTAATATGGATTATAATTCGCTTAAAAATTTTCCATTTCAAGTCCTTGGTTTTTTTGCATTGATTATTCTTTTTTTAATGGCAGCAACTAGCCATGATTTTTGGCTTAAAAATCTTTCAGCAAAAAGTTGGAAACGCTTACACATGATGGTTTACTTTGCTTATGCATTAATTATCATGCACGTATTTTTAGGTAGCTTCCAACAACAACCATCATTATGGTCTACGGCTATATTAAGTTTTGGTTTTGTTGTCATTACAGCACTTCACATTTCAACAGGAAGTAAAGAACGTAAACTAGATCATATCAAAACAACGGATACTAATGAAGGCTGGGACTATGTTTGTGATATTGATGAGATTCCAGAAGATAGAGCCAAGATATTTATAGTAGACAACGAACGAATTGCTGTTTTTAAATACAACAACAAACTATCGGCTATATCTAATGTTTGTAAACATCAAGGTGGTCCTTTAGGAGAGGGCAAAGTGGTAGATGGCTGTGTAACTTGCCCTTGGCACGGTTACCAATATTTACCACATAATGGACAATCCCCACCACCGTTTACAGAACAAGTTAGTACATACCGTTTAAAACTTATAGACAAAAAAGTATATGTTTCACCAAAAGCACTCCCTGAGGGAACTGAAGTAGATCCTGTGATTTTTAATAATTAAATATGAAAGAAAAAGATGATTTTTTTATTGGTTATATTGATGAGATTTCCAATAAAACTAAGGTTACCCTAAAAACATTTGTAAGCTTAAGCCTAGGATTTTTAATACTCATTGCAATTGTTTTTGCACTAACACAAAATACCTTTAAAAATAGTTCTTTTGAACTAACAACGAGTACAAAGATAACAGGGGTTTACCATGAGATGCCTTACCCAATGTTAAAAGTGAAAACAGACAAAAATGAATTTAAAACTATAATGCTTTTAGGTTTTGGGAAACTTAGTGCAAATCCGTTTTTAAAAAAAATTAAAAGGCAAACACCTAATTTATCTGGGAGTATGCTAAGTATTGAAGGTAATTTAATTTATTATAATGGTAAAACACTACTTCAAATTACCAGTGATGAAAAAATTACTTTATTAGAAAAGGCAAATCCTAATAGAGTACCAAAAGCAGAATATATTGCAAAAAATATAGAATTACAAGGAGAAATTATAGACCCTAAATGTTACTTTGGAGTTATGAAACCTGGAAACGGAAAAATACATAGAAGCTGTGCTGTTTTGTGCATTTCAGGAGGGATACCTCCTGTTTTAGCAACTACAGATCAAAACAATATTTCGGAATATTATATTGTAACAGATCTAGAAGGGAAACCTATTAATAAGGCTATTTTACCTTATATAGGTAAACCGTCTATTGTTAGTGGAACTATTTATAAGCTAGAGGATTGGTACCAGTTACGAATTAGTACAAATCATATAAAAGAATTACACTTACCATCTAATATTTATTGATATTTTGAAAAGGATAATAAAGCAATTAAGTACCCACAAGTATTTAATTGCATTAATTACGGTATTTAATTTTTTACTAACACCGCTGCATATTGGTATAACAGGTTGGCACGCAGGCCTAATTGTTGTAATTAATTATTCTTTAATTATTATCACAAGTGCCTTACTTGCCTCAAGAGTAAGAACTCGCTTAATTACCTATTTTTTGGGATTTCTAACACTTACCTTTATTTGGTGTGAGTATTGCTATTATGACACTACACCTTTGCAGTGGGGGAGGTTATTATCATCTCTCTTACTGTTTACTAACTTTTGTGTGCTTTTAGTTAAGCAGTTGTTACATATTAAAACGATTAAATTAAGTTTTATTATGGGTCCCCTGTTAGGGTTTTTATATTTAGGTATTTTGGGAGGTATTTTGTTTGAAATTACACACTTGCTAAACGACACTTCATTTATGCTTCCTAATAATTATTCTGGATATATTTTTTATTACTTTAGTTTTATTAGTATCACAACTGTTGGTTATGGCGACGTAACACCAGTAACCGCTTCTGCCCAAGCGCTTACTATTGTTTTAAATATTATTGGGCAATTTTATCTCGCCATTGTTATTGGCGTTTTTGTAGGAAAATATATTAACATAAAATCTTAAAACCATGTTCGAATCTTTTAGTATTATTTTTACCATATCTGTAGCTTTCAATTACATTAATAGCAAATGGATTAAGTTACCTACAACGATAGGTTTACTCATTTTAAGTTTAGTTTTAATTACTGTCGTTTCATTAAGTAAATCGATAATACCTAATTTTTATCAGTTTTTTTGTGATATTATACTCAATGCAGATTTTAAAACGCTATTGCTCGATGGCATTTTAAGTTTTTTACTTTTTGCAGGAGCATTACACGTTAATTTATCAGCTCTTAAAGAACAAAAAAAATCAATTCTTCTATTTGCAAGTTTAGGAGTACTAATATCTACATTTACTGTAGGAGGACTTATTTATGGAACAACGTTATTAATAGGTCTAGACTTACCTTTTATTTATGCGTTATTATTTGGTGCTTTAATTTCTCCAACAGATCCTATTGCTGTTATGGCAATATTAAAAAAAGCAAAGTTACCAGAAAGTTTAAGTGTAAAAATAGAAGGAGAATCATTATTTAATGATGGTATAGGTGTGGTTGTGTTTTCAGGAATTTTACTTTTAGCCAAAGCCACAGGAGCACATAACGGTGCAGAAGTTAGTGCAGAAATAGGGGTTTTGTTTTTGGAAGAAGCCGTAGGAGGAATTGTTTTTGGTTTAATTATAGGATTTATAGGGTTCAAGCTAATGAGTAGCTTAAAAGGTAATTCTAACTTGGCTGTAATGGTTAGTCTTGCAGTTGTTTTGGGAGGTTATAGCATTGCTATTATGTTACATATTTCAGGACCATTAGCTATGGTTATTGCTGGCTTACTTATAGGTAATAAGATTCATATTGCAGACCATGAAACTCAAATTCAAAAATCTCTCAATGAATTTTGGGAAATTTTAGATGATGTTTTTAACGGAATCTTATTTGTTCTTATAGGTCTTGCTATACACCTACTAAATTTCAATTCTTCTCATCTAATACTAGGAATTATCGCAATTTTTATTGTGCTTTTTAGTAGGTTTATTGCTGTTTTTTTACCTTATTCCCTATTAAAGCATGAGGAATCCAAACCTTTAAAAACAGTGGTTGTCTTAACTTGGGGAGGTCTAAGAGGGGGAATTTCTGTAGCCTTAGCTTTAAGTTTAAATAATTCTACATTTGGAGAGTTAATTACCTATATTACTTATGTTGTAGTATTATTTTCAATCATAGGACAAGGTTTAAGTATTGGTCCTTTTGTAAAAAAAATAATGAGGTAAAACCATGTATTAAACTTACTTGATAACTCACAAAAAGTGCGAAGCTTACCATATTTTAGTCTTTAAATAACCCTATGAAATTTCATAGGGTTAAAATAAAACTCAAAAAAGAGTGAAATTTGTATAAAAAACAGTAATATATGTAATACCGTTATGACTCAAAATAAGCCATATAATTCGTTTCTATTGCTTCTATATATCCATTATAAAACCTAAGCATAACTAAGGCTACGTTTAGGTTTTATACGTCATCTAAACACAATATATTCCAAATTATTTACAGTTCATTTTAAGCAACAATTGGTATAATTAGGTGTTTTTAAAATATAATTGTGCGCACGAGAAGATTCGAACTTCCACATCCTAAACGGATACTGGCCCCTCAAGCCAGCGCGTCTACCAATTCCGCCACGTGCGCTTAAAAGTTGACATAATTAAAAAAAGCTAAGCTTATATGCTTAACTTTTTAGTGACCTGGCTGGGGCTCGAACCCAGGACCCTCTCCTTAAAAGGGAGATGCTCTACCAACTGAGCTACCAGGTCAATAATTTATTTTCTTTAATGAGGGTGCAAATATAAAGTCTTTAATTAATAAAACAACACTTTTTTAAATTAATTTTTTGTTTTTTTGTCACTAGATATAGCAATGTTTTAAAAATCAATTTATAAGGTAATAATGATTATTATTTTAATAGGATATATGGCTTCAGGAAAATCTTTGATAGGCACTAATTTGGCTCAAAAACTAAATTATAAATTTATAGATTTAGATCAGTATATTGAAAATCAAGAAGCGCAAACAATAAGCAATTTATTTAAAACAAAAGGAGAAATTTACTTTAGAAAGACAGAAACATTAGCACTACAAACTATCATAAATACTAATAGCAACCTTGTATTAGCCCTAGGAGGAGGTACACCCTGTTACTCAGGTAATATGAATACTATTGTAAATACACATCATGTCGTATCTGTTTATTTAAAAGCAAGTGTGAGGACTTTAGTTAATCGACTACAAAATGAAACAAATAAACGCCCATTAATAGCACATATAACAACCAAAGAAGCACTTACAGAGTTTGTTGCAAAGCATTTGTTTGAGCGTGCTCAATATTACAACCTTTCCAACACAAAAATTAATACAGATCAAAAAACATGTAGTGTTATTACTACTGAAATTATAGCAGCATTATTCTAAAACTACAGTATAAGCTTTGTCTTCTAAAGAAACATAAATATGTTCATGTAAAGATGTAGAAAGAGAAATTCCTTTAAAATCTGCTTTCACAGGATATTTTTTATGACTTCTATTTACCAAAATAGCAGTTTTAAACTGTTTTAATGGAACGTTTAAAAAATGTTTTATGCTATAGGCTAGGGTAGTCCCAGAGTTTAAAACATCGTCAATTAAAATAACAGATTTATGTTTATAATCTTCATGATTTAAAGATGTTTTAACAGGACTTAAAGGTGTTTTTTTATCTATAATTACATTGCAAAGTAGCGAATTAATTGGTGAAATATCATCTAGAATAGCTTTCAGTTTTTCTGCAAGGATATACCCATTACGATCAATACCAGCCAAAACAATCTCACTTTCATCAATATTGCTTTCATAAATTTGATATGCAATACGTCTTATTTTGTGAGTAATCTCTTGGTGTGTTAGTATTGTGTTAGTGTTTGTTGTCATTAAAAGTTAATTTAAAAAATTAAGATTATTCATTGTCATGATTAAAGTTATCGATATCTCTTCTGTCTTTTTTAGTGGGTCTGCCAACACCTTTCTTTCTGTAATAATCTTTAGAGAATTTTAGTAATTCTTGTGTTTCAAAGGCAGATTTAGGAGTTGTATCTATTCTATAAATATCTACAAGCTTTGCGCTAACTCTATTTGTAGGCAACTCCTTAACGCTTAGCAAATAATTAACTTGGTTTTTTCTGACACTTATTTTATCTAAAGGAAATACTTCTCTACTAGGCTTTACAATAGCATCATTAACTCTTACATGTCCTTTTTTACAAGCTATCGAGGCAATAGTTCTTGTTTTAAAGTACCTAACGCACCAAAGGTATTTGTCTATTCGCATACAATTATATAAAACAACGTTAATGTTTTTGCACAAAAATATTATAAAATTGTATCTTGCAAGCCAAAAGTACAATTTATAATGAAAGCAATAAAAGTAACACTTTTTAGTTTAATTTTAATATTCATTTTTGTGTCTTGTGGAAACGACGACGACGGCTCAAGATTAATAGATAGAACGCCCGATAGAGCTACACAAGATGCATTGGATAACAATACGTTAAGACAATATTTACAAACACATTACTACGACTCTACTGCACTGGCTAATATGACTAATCCCAAAATTAGCGATATAGAATTTATGGAACTTCCATCAGGTGGTGTATTACCAGACCCAGATAACAATAAATTGTTAATTGATGCAGTAGAGACTAAAACAGCTTTATTTCAAGGAATAACCTATGAGTATTTTATTTTAAGAATACGACAAGGCGATGGTGCTGAAATTCCAAACGTATCGGACGAAGTATTGGTTAATTTTCAGGGGAGTACTCTTAACGGAGGTGTTTTTGATAATTCTGCGAATCCTATTACTTTTGATTTAACTCAAGTCGTACCAGGTTTTAGTAGAGCTTTTTTAGATTTTAATGTTGCCGATGGATTTACCATAGACCCCGATGGCGTCGTTAATTTTAACAACCCAGGGTTAGGCGTTGTTTTTATGACTTCTGGCTTAGGGTTTTTTAATAACTCATTACCAGGAATTCCTATCTTTAGTCAAGTTATTTTTAAATTTGAATTGTTTCAAACAGAAGTTTTAGATCATGATAACGATGGCATTCCTAGTTATCTAGAAGATCTAGACGGCGACTTTGATGTAAATACAGATAACACCGATGAAGATGCTTTAGTTAACTACCTAGATCCAGACGATGATGCGGATGGGACTTTTACTATAGATGAAGATTTAGAACCAGATACAGACTTAACTTTTGATAGAGATGGAGATGGCGACCCAACAAATGATATTGGCGACGGCGATCCAACCAATGACGACACTGACCTTGATGGTATCCCTAATTATCTGGACACAGACAATACAGCCTCAAGAACAGATGACTCTTAATTTTGGGTATATCGAACAAGCATTCTAAAATTATATTCAAAACAAAATCAATAATGGTATCTTAAAGTGTCTTAGTTTTAAAGTATAATTTACTAAAAAAGAATAGGGTATATAGAAATAAAAAAAACGTTATAATATAATTTATTCATATTTTGTTACAGTTTTAAGCTAATGTTCTCTACAGTGACATCTTTGTTTCCCTATAGGTTTCTATGCTATTCGGGATGATGTTGTTAATAAGCAATTACTATCATACTAAAGTTATGAAAATACTATCTTTGTAATAGATATTACACTAATGACTGAAACAGACTTTGTCCCCAATAATTATTCAAACAAAATTACGAACGGAAGCGTAACTTGGCAGGCGCCTAGTAATATTGCATTAGTAAAATACTGGGGCAAAAAAGCAAATCAAATTCCAGAAAACCCATCTATTAGTTTTACCTTAAACTCTTGTAAAACAATTACAACACTGCATTATACACAAAAGAATGATGCTGATGCTTTTTCTTTTGACGTGTTTTTGGATGGGGTTAAAAAGGATGCTTTCAAGTCTAAAATAGTTACTTTTTTTGAGCGTATAGAGCGCTATGTTCCTTTTTTAAAAAATTATTATTTTAAAATTGAAACTTCAAATACGTTTCCGCATAGTTCGGGTATTGCCTCCTCGGCTTCTGGTATGAGTGCCTTAGCATTGTGCCTAATGAGTATAGAGCAACAATTAGTAAAGACCAACGAGTCAAAAACAACACTTCAAAAAGAATTTAACACCGATTACTTTAATAAAAAAGCATCGTTTTTAGCGCGATTGGGTTCAGGAAGTGCCTGTAGGAGCATTGAAGGCAATGTAATTGTATGGGGAAAGCATGAAAACATCAAAAACAGTTCTAATTTTTTTGGCACTAAATATCCTTACGCAATACATCAAAATTTTGAAAACTACCAAGACACTATCCTGCTAGTGGATCAAGGAGAAAAGCAAGTAAGTAGTACTCTAGGACACAATTTAATGCATAATCATCCTTTTGCCAAACAACGGTTTAAGCAAGCTCATAAAACTATAAATACGCTCAAAATAATATTAAAGTCGGGAGATTTAGAAGCATTTATTGGTCTAATAGAAAGCGAAGCGCTTAGCCTTCATGCAATGATGATGACTAGTATGCCTTATTTTATTTTGATGAAGCCCAACACTCTAGAGATTATTAATAAAATTTGGACATTTAGGTCACAATCAAAATGCCATATTGGGTTTACACTCGATGCTGGGGCAAATGTACATATACTATATCCAGAAAAAGATAAATCTCAAGTTTTAGAATTTATTAAGACTGAGTTAATTGCATATTGCCAAAACAGTCGTTATATTTGCGATACCGTAGGTTTTGGCGCTAAGCAAGGTTAATGGTTTAAGTTAAAAAATGGGATGACTTTAGTGCTGAGTAACAAAAAAATAAAATGAAAGGACCACTTTTTTATTCAAAAATATTATTATTTGGAGAGTACGGAATTATTAAAAACTCTAAAGGCTTATCTATTCCGTATAACTTTTATAATGGTGCTTTAAAAACAGAACAAAATCCATCGAATGAGGCATTAGCATCTAACAAAGGTTTGGCTTTATTTGTAGCTTATTTAAAAGAAATTCCTGCCAAGGTAGTTAAATTTAATTTTAAAAAACTACAACAAGACATTAATGCAGGAATGTATTTTGATTCTTCAATACCAAGAGGTTATGGCGTAGGCAGTAGTGGCGCCTTAGTAGCTGCTATTTATGATAAATATGCTGAAGATAAAATTACAATTCTTGAAAACTTAACACGAGAAAAATTACTAAAACTCAAAACCATTTTTTCTGAAATGGAATCGTTTTTTCATGGTAAATCTTCTGGTTTAGACCCACTTAATAGTTATTTAAGTCTTCCTATATTAATAAATTCTCAAGATAATATTGAAGCTACAGGAATCCCTTGTCAAAATTGCGAAGGAAAAAGCGCTGTATTTTTATTAGATAGCGGTGTTACTGGAGAGACTGCACCTATGGTTCGTATTTTTATGGATAAAATGAAACAAGAGGGATTTCGCAAAATGATAAAAACGCAATTTATAAAACATACAAATGCTTGTGTTGAAGATTTTTTAAAAGGTGATATTAATTCTCTCTTTCATAATACAAAACATTTGTCTAAAATTGTATTAAGCCATTTTAAACCAATGATTCCTAGCCAATTTCATGAGCTCTGGCAAAAAGGAATTGAAACTAATGATTATTATTTAAAACTCTGTGGTTCTGGAGGTGGTGGCTATATTTTAGGCTTTACAGAAAATATAGATAAAGCTAAACAAGCGCTTTCAAACTATAAGCTACAGGTAGTTTATAATTTTTAATAATTTTATCCATTATAATAGTATTAACACAATCTATTAACTACTAATGCTTTCTCGCAAACAGAAACATATACTCATTAAGTTTTTTAGTATGTTTTCTGTCATAAGAGGGTATAATATATTGGTCATTATTGTAGCACAATATATGACTTCAAAATATATTCTTGCACCTCATACAGCATTAAGTAAGGTTCTTTTTGATATTAATTTATTAATGTTAGTTTTGGCCTCATCATTAGCCATAGCTGGAGGTTATATTATCAATAATTTTTATGATTATGAAAAAGATTTAATTAATCGTCCACAAAAATCAATGCTGGATAGAATGGTAAGTCAAAACACAAAGTTATCATTTTATTTTATCCTAAATTTTTTGGCAGTAATTACAGCCAGTTATGTTTCGTTTAGGGCTGTACTTTTTTTTTCTGTATATATCTTTTTTATTTGGTTTTACTCACACAAATTAAAAAAACAACCCATAATAGGCAATTTAATTTCTGCGGTATTAACCATTACCCCTTTTTTTGCCGTATGTATTTATTACAAAAACTTTGATAAGGTTATTTTTGTACACGCAACATTTTTGTTTCTTATTATCTCTATGCGCGAACTTGTAAAAGATTTAGAAAACATAAAAGGTGACCTAGCATTGAGTTACAAAACAATTCCTATTGTGTATGGCATTAGAGTTTCAAAATTAATGTTAAGCATATTAATGCTATTAACCTTAATCCCTACTCTTTTATTAATTCATATCTTTGAAGTAGGACATATGTATTATTATTTTTACTTAAGCATCTGCTTGCTTATTGTATTTTTAATATTATTATGGACATCAAAGACAAAAACGCAATACCTTTTACTTCATAATATTTTAAAATTTATTATTGTATTAGGTGTTTTTAGTATATTATTAATCGATGT
Organism: uncultured Flavobacteriaceae bacterium; assembly: GCA_938011315.1. Taxonomy (GTDB): domain Bacteria; phylum Bacteroidota; class Bacteroidia; order Flavobacteriales; family Flavobacteriaceae; genus AU392. Next base: position 39,562 of record CALLUG010000035.1, on the reverse strand, counting down.
AAATCTTGTTTTAAAACAAATTTTATAATGGAAAATATTTTGAAAATTGCAATGGCACAAATTGCTCCCGTTTGGTTAGACAAACAAAAAACACTCAAAAAAATAGAAAATGCAATTAACGATGCTGCCAAAAAAAAATGCGAACTTATCGTTTTTGGAGAAGCCTTACTTCCTGGGTACCCTTATTGGTTAACTTTAGCAGGAGGTGCAGAGTGGGATACAGCCCTAAACAAGGAGTTACATGCACATTATACTAGAAACTCGGTACAAATTGAGGCAGGAGACTTAGATACTATTTGCCAATTAGCTAAAACTAATTCTATGGCTATTTATTTAGGAACTATGGAACGTGCAAAAAATAGAGGAGGGCATAGCCTTTATGCGTCTTTAGTTTACATTAATCCCCAAGGCGATATTAAGTCTGTACATCGTAAGCTACAACCTACTTATGAAGAGCGCTTAACTTGGGCCCCAGGAGATGGTAATGGCTTACAAGTACACCCTTTAAAACAATTTACTGTTGGAGGGTTAAACTGTTGGGAAAATTGGATGCCACTGCCACGAACGGCCCTTTATGGCTTGGGTGAAAATTTACATATTGCGGTATGGCCGGGGAGTGATTTTAATACCAAAGATATTACTCGTTTTATTGCTAGAGAGTCGAGATCATTTGTAGTTTCTGTATCGAGTATAATGTCTAAAAATGATTTTCCTAAAGATACACCACACTTAAATGCCATTCTGGATAAAGCCCCAGAAATACTATCAAATGGTGGCAGCTGTATTGCCGGACCAGATGGCGAATGGATATTACCCCCTGTAATAAATGAAGAGGGTTTAATTATTCAAGATATCGATTTTAATCGTGTTTATGAAGAGCGGCAAAACTTTGATGTTGTAGGGCATTACTCTAGACCAGATGTTACCAAGTTAACTATAAATAGAGAACGCCAAACTACTGTAGAATATAAGTAGTTAACACAACATATATTGTTCTACATTTGCAAAAAAAAATAATGATGGCCAAGCATCAAAGTAAAAAAGACAAAAAGAAAGTATCGACAGCACGCGTTGGAAAATTTAATAACAAAAAATTACATAATCCACCCGTAACACAAAACCCAACTACAACCTCTAGTGCTGAAGGGATACGACTAAATAAATATATTGCGAGTTCCGGAATATGCTCACGCCGTGATGCTGATATGCATATTGCTATAGGTAGCGTTATGGTTAATGGCAAAATTGTATCAGAAATGGGTTTTAAAGTAAAACCTACAGACGAAGTACGCTTTGATGGTACCAAAATAAACCCAGAGAAAATGGCTTATGTATTACTTAATAAACCAAAAGGATTTGCAACCACAACTAGCGAGGGTAAAGGACGTACCGTTATGAACCTAGTCGCAAATGCCACTGCTTCTAGAATAAAACCGATAGGACGATTAGGTAGAAACTCTACAGGACTGTTACTATTTACTAATGACGAGGTAATTAGTGAAAAGTTTACGAACTCCAAAAATGGAGTTGCACGCCTATTTCATATCGAATTGGATAAAAATTTAAAGTATGAAGATTTTAAAACCATAAAAGAAGGCTTTAAAATAGATGGCAAATTAATTGCTGTTGAAGACATTAGTTATATTGAAAATTCTCCTAAAAAAGAAATAGGCTTAAAAATAAAAAATACAGGAAACACAATTATTCGCTCTATTTTTAGTCATCTTAATTATGAAATTATTAAGTTAGACTGTGTAATGATAGGACAATTAACTAAAAAAGATATTCCAAGGGGACACTGGAAGCACCTTACAGCATTAGAAGTTAGTACCTTAAAAATGCTGTAAGTTTGTAGTGCGTAGAACATTAATTAGTTTTTGAAGAAGATGTCAAAGAATCTATTTGCTTTTGTAATTCTTTAATTTTTAAATTATTTCCCTCTCGTTTTTGTTTTATCCTAAAAGAGTCTATTGTTTTCATGGCTGTGTCTATTTTGGGTATAGTATCTTTAGTATAATAGTAATCTATACCTTCGCTAGAGCGCCACGCTTCGTTTAATTGTTGGTATATCATTTCGTTCCATTTACTAGGATGCTTTACATCGATCCACACAACATCACGGTATTCGCTATCTATGAGTGCCAAATCTGGAGTTGCCGCACCGTCAAACTGTCCATTTTCATTTTTAGCAGAGACCGTTCCCAAAAAGAAAAGGCGTTTACGTCCTGCAATTTCTTTTATATAAGGACGAAACTCTACGGCGGCGTTTACAGACCAATCATATTCTTTTCGAGATTCTTTTACTTTTAGCGGCATTGCAGAAACTCCTGCGTAGCCTTGTTTTTTTGAAGCATGATCGTAGTAATAAATCGTATTATTGCCATCGGCAGGAATAAACACACTATAGGTTAGACTTGTGCGTTGCAAACCTATAGGTTCTAAACCAAACCAGTGGTACAAACCATTATAAGCATTGGTATTTGTTCCTGTAAAATTAAAATCTGTAACAAAAGGTTGTTTGTTTTGATCGTTTTCTAAATCTGGTATTTTTACCGCCGTTTTCTTGTTCCAAGGTAATGGATCTGTAAAACCGCCCAAAAATTTTAAAGATTTTGCTTGTAAGCGTGATACTTTTTCAGACAATGTATTTTGCCCTCGCAAAAAAGAGTAATGCGCCATATTGCTTGGGCTTATATAAGTTCCTTTCCCCACAAAAAGACGCTCTATATAATCTTTTAAGGTATGTGGACCATTCTCTATAATCATAACTCCAGCAAAAGTAGGGTAGGGAAAGAAAAATCCTTTCCACTTAATTAAACTAACAACCTCTACCCACTGTCCCAAATCATTTTTTAAGTAAAATACATCGCTAGGCTCATAATTTAATAATTTCCATAGGTCAAAACGTTGCACAACAGCATTATAAGTGTTCCTACTAAACTTTAACGACTCACCAATAGAAAATGTTACAGGAATTCTATTTTCGTTAGAAAATCTAGGAAAAGGTGAAGTGCTAGATACCGAAAAAACTTCTTCTATATTATCGCTAATACGTTGCCAAATATATTTTTTTGAAGGTTGGATTGCCATAGTCCATTTATTCTCATTATCCACTCTAACCAAGTGAGGTAATGATACATCTTTAGTTTCTCCTACAGATTCGTTTGCCATAGCAAGGATGTTTCTAAGCGGTTGGATACGTTCGTTTTGTGTTAAGGGCAACTCATTTATTTCAATTTTATTCAAATTATTAAAAACATTATAAGTTTGCATATAGTCGTACATTTTGTAGTGCCAACCTATAATATAGCACATAGAAAACAATATTAATAATGCGCTTAAAATAATTAAACGTTTTAGTACACGTTCTGATTTTCTGATTTTTCTAAATCCAATAATGAGTGTTATAGCACTCATTATTATTATAGATAAAAATTTTCTAACAAATAATAATATGGGCTGGTAAGCATCTCGAAGTACAAATATCACAATGAGTAATACGACACTAATTATGACTATTACCGTTTTTTGTTTTTTACCCTTGTTCCAGTATCCTTTTATCATTGTTTAAGTTTCTTTATGCTATTTTACGCTACATTAATCCTTTATCCTTTAGTCGTGTTCTAGCGCTTCTAGTAGGTTTTGGTTTTGTGGTTTCAGAATTAAAAGATTCAATGTTATTCGCATCATTTGCTTCTTTATGCGCTATATCATTAATCATATTTTTCCCCTTTTGTATTGTCGTAGTAACCAAATCGCTTAAAGAATCGCTTTTATCTTCAACAATTTTTGATGATGTTATCATAACATTAGCCAAATAAGTTCCTGCAATTGTACCCACAATACTCGAAACAAAGATAGATACTGTGGTGTAACCTATTGGAATTAAAAATTGCAACACAAGTAATATTGTAATGTACATAAACGTTATGTAAACGATACGCAATATTAATTTTTGATTAAACACAAATCCCGTTTTATCCTTTGCTTTTAGTTGTAAAGCTTTAGAGTTTATAAGTTTATTAAATATGCGATATGCTTTATTACTATTAGACTCTCGCCAGTATAGAAGTACTCCGAATAACATTGAAATAATAAATATAATTAACTCTAACCCCATAATATTTTAATTACAATTAACACAAATCATTATATTAGTATCGTATTTTTATATTTTGTTACAGTGTCTAAGCAACGTATTTTTTAGGTTATTTTTAATTTTTTTGCTAATTATGTAATAGCAATTTATGACTATATATAAAATTAAGGATTGATTTAATGTGAAATTAATATTTTAGCATTATTATTTAGTTTATGAAACGAATTTTAATCTTCTTACTTTTTTTAGTTGCAAAATATACTGTTGCTCAAAATCCATATCCTCAAGATTATTTTAGAAACCCACTAGACATTCCTATTGTACTTGCAGGGACATTTGCCGAGTTAAGATCTAATCATTTTCATGCAGGTATGGACATCAAAACACAGCGTAAAGAAGGCTTAAACGTTATTGCTGCTGCAGAAGGTTATGTTAGCAGAATTAAAATATCGCACTGGGGCTACGGCAAAGCTTTGTATATTACACATCCTAATGGCTATACCTCTGTATATGCACATCTTCAAAAATTTTCTCCCAAAATAGAAGCTTATATCAAACATAAACAATATGAAAATGAAACCTTTGAGATAGAAGTCTTTCCTAAAATAGGAATCCTTGACATTGCGAATAACGAACATATTGGGTTTTCTGGTAATACAGGAGGGTCTACTGCGCCCCATTTACATTTTGAACTTAGAGATAAAAATGAACGCCCAATAAACCCTATGCTATTTGGGTTGCACGTTAAGGATACAAAAAAACCAACAGTATCAGGGATTTATGCTTACGCAATAGATGATAAAGCACATATAAACTATACCAACCGCATCAAAAAAATAAGACTTATCCCATTACAAAACGGTAATTACAAAGCCGAAAACATGACTGCACACGGCAAAATTGGCTTTGGTATTGTTACTACAGATAGGCTGGACGGCGCATTAAACAAAAATGGCGTAAGTAACATAAAAACATCTTCTAATGGAAACGAAATTTTTGAAATTGACTTTAAACGTTTTTCATTTAACGAAACTAAACACATTAATCGCCTAATAGACTATAAATATTATAAAGAACAGAAAATTAGGATTCAAAAATTATTTGTTCAAGCTAATAACCCTTTGAGCTTATATAAAAATACGATAAACAATGGTTATCTTCAAATTGAAGACAGTACAAATACTATTTATAACATAACAATTGCCGATTATAACGGAAATAAAACTACAGTTAGTCTAGATATTACTGGAAAAAAAATGGATAGTATTAGTAACAATAGTATTTCTGAAATAAAAGAAACAGGCAATTATTTTCTTTATGCAAACCAAGCAGAAACATTACATAAAGATAATGTTTCCGTTTTTTTGCCGAAACATACTTTTTACGACGATTTACTTATCAATTTTAATGTAAACTCCGATACTTTAACGCTGCATACCCCATCGGTTCCTACGCAAAAGTACTTTTCGATAACCTACAATACAGAACGTTACAATAAATTAGATAAAGACAAACTATTTATTGCACGACTTAACACGTTTAATACTACCAAAACTTATGTTAATACCAAGCAAAACGAAAATACATTAATTGCTAGAACTAATATTTTAGGAACATATACTATTGCTACCGATACTGTAAGCCCTGTAATTAACCCCATAAATTTTAAGCATAAAAAATGGATTAGTAAAGAAACCAATTTAAGAGTAAAAATTAAAGACAAACATTCTGGAATAAGAAATTATAGAGCAACTATAAATGGCAAATGGGTTTTGATGGAGTATGAACCAAAAAAAGACTTGCTAGTATATAACTTTAGTGATAATATTATTACCGATGTAGAGCATAATTTTAAACTAATTGTTATAGATAATGTAGGAAATAGTTCTACATTTGAAGCAAGTTTTTTTAGAAAATAAACCTATTAATATACTTTGAAGCTCAAATTATTTTTTCCTCTATTATTTTGTTTCTTATTAACTTTAGTAAGTTTCTCACAAACGGCAACCGTAAAAGGAGTTATTTTGGACGAAACAAATACGCCTATTAATAATGTTAACATTAAAGCAAATACAACACTAGGTACTACGACCAACGAGAATGGATTTTATCTCATAAAAATCCCTGCAAATAAAGAGATTACTCTAATCTTTACGCATTTAGGACACAAAAAAATAAGTGTAAAGTTTAATCTTAAAAATGGGGCAGATCATGAATTTAACCCTGTCATGAAAGTTAATATTGAGCAAATTACAGAAGTTGTCATTAGCAATAACAACCGTAAAGCACTAGAAGGTATAACCACGATAGACCCCGAAATTATACGAACAATAAAAGGCGCACAGTCTGGTGTAGAAAATATTTTGAAAACCTTACCAGGAGTTAGTGTTACTAACGAATTAAGCACACAATATAACGTACGCGGTGGTAATTTTGATGAAAACTTAGTTTACGTAAATGAAATAGAAGTCTATCGCCCTTTCCTAATTCGCTCTGGACAACAAGAAGGACTAAGTTTCGTAAATAGCAATCTAGTACAAAATGTTGATTTTTCGGCAGGGGGATTTCAAGCAAAATATGGCGACAAGCTATCTTCAGTGTTAGATATAACCTATAAAAGCCCTACAAAATTTAGCCTTAGTGCAGATGCCAATCTTTTAGGAGGCAGTATTACTGGCGAAGTTGTTTCTAAAGATTCTAAATTTTCAGCTATAGCAAGTGCTCGTATTCGAGACAATAGTTTGCTCGTAGAAGCTAGACAAACAGAAACGAACTTCGACCCCTTATTTGTCGATGCACAAACGTTCCTTACGTATCGGTTTTCAGACAAATTTCATTTAAGCTTTTTAGGAAATGCCTCAATTAATCAATATGATTTTGAACCAGAAACGCAACAAACCAATTTTGGAACATTACAAAATCCTTTAGCTCTACTCGTGTTTTTTGAAGGCCAAGAACGTGACGAATATCAAACCCTTTTTGGAGCTTTAAAAGGTTCTTTTTTTATAAACGATAACTTAACATTAAAACTCATTACTTCCTCATACCTTACCCAGGAACGTGAGTTTTTTGACATATTTGCAGAGTACAGACTGGGAGAAGTAAATACCAATATTGGCAGCGACAACTTAGGCGAAGTCGAATTTAGTCAAGGTATAGGAAGCCAATTAACTCATGCTAGAAACGAACTAGATGCTCTAATTACAACAGTAGAACACAAGGGAAATTACAATCTTGATAAGCATCACTTTGAATGGTCTGTAAAATATACCGATGAAGATATTCGTGATCGACTAGATGAGTTTGAAGTTATTGACTCTGCTGGGTTTTCTATAAATCCTCCAAACATAAGACCTAGGAACGACGAACCTTTCACGCCATTTACAGGTCCTTTAGTTGCTTTTCAAAATGTAAGAGCAGATAATAATACAAAAATACAACGATTACAAGCCTACCTGCAATGGAGTAAACGAGCTAATAGCAACGGTCACGATATCTTTTATAATATAGGTGCTAGAGTTCATAATTGGTCTGTATCTGGCGATGGGATTGCACGAAGTAACCAAACCGTATTTAGCCCAAGGGCTCAGTTTGCTATAAAACCCAATTGGAGTAAAGATATGCTGTTTAGGCTAAGTGCAGGCGTTTATCACCAGCCTCCCTTTTTTAGAGAGTTAAGAGACTCCGCTGGAGTAGTACAGCCTAATGTGAAATCTCAGAAATCAATTCATATCGTTGCTGCCAATGAATATAGTTTTAGAGTAAAAAATCAACCATTTAAGCTTATTACGGAAGCTTATTACAAAAATATTACTGACTTAAACCCCTATACTTTAGAAAATGTTCGTATTCGCTATCGCGCCAGAAACAGTGGAGAAGCTTTTGCGTTTGGTTTAGATTTAAGACTTAATGGTGAGTTTGTTCCTGGTATAGAATCTTGGTTTAGTTTTGGTTATTTAAAAACTGAAGAGAATGTAGACAATTTAGGTTTTATAGCACGACCTACAGATCAGCGATTAAAATTTGGAGTGCTATTTCAAGATTATGTTCCAAGTCTACCAGACTTAAAAGTGTACTTAAATTTAGTTTATAATACTGGAGTTCCTGGCGGAACACCACGCTTTGCAGACCCTAGAGATTTTAGGAGTAGACTGCCAGACTACAGGCGTGCAGATGTAGGTTTTTCTTACGATATTGTGAATGGAAATACTGTTTATAAAGATTGGAGAAGCAAGTTTAAATACTTAAGTTTAGGCGTAGAGATTTTTAATATATTTGATGCTCAAAACACCATTACCAATACTTTTATAAGAGATTCATTTAGTCAACAACAATTTGCTGTTCCAAATTTTTTAACGCCTAGAATTTTCAATGTACGCCTAACCACCAAATTTTAGTAATCCCAAAATGATTATGTTATGAAACAATTATATCTTAAATCTAGTGTCGTATTTTTTATCATTATGTCATTTAGTTGTAGTTCTAAGCGCTTATCTTCAGAATCGGAATTACTTAATTATACCGAATTTAGAAACTTACAACATAGCTTTGAAACAGCTGAGGGTAATATAAAATACATAGATAAAGGTAAAGGAGACGTTATTTTATTATTACACGGCGTTCCTACATCTTCATGGCTTTACAGAAATATGATAGATACTCTGGTTAGTCAAGGTTATCGCGTTATTGCACCAGATATGTTAGGCTTTGGTAGTAGTGATAATCCTAAAGGCTATGATGTTTATAGCCCTGAAAAACATGCAATTAGATTACTGAACCTCATGAAAAGTTTAAACATTAATAGTTGGAATCATGTTATGCACGATGCTGGAGGTCTTTGGACATGGGAACTTATAAAACTATCACCAAAAAAAATTAAAAACTTAGTTATTTTAAACACTATTATTTACGAAGAAGGATTTCAACCTCCCATTAGGATGGAATCCGGTAACTTTGCAAAATTTAGTATGTGGTTGTATAAAAATGGGATTACAACGAGTACTATGCTAAACAAATTATTTGATGAAGGCTTAAAATACACAGAATTATCTGCCGAAGCATTTGAGGGCTACAAAACCCCATTAATGGAAGGAAAAACTAGAGCAATGTATCAGTTTTTTACTAATACCTGCAACAGCTTACCTGATTATAGTAATGTTATAAAACAAATTGATATTCCTACAGCAATTATTTGGGGGAAACACGATAGTTTTTTAAAATGGTCTGTGCAAAGAGAGCGAGTGATGGCTGACTTAAAAATTAAAGCTCAAAATGAATATATTTTAAATACTAGTCATTTTTTGCAAGAAGAAGCTCCTAATCTAGTGAGTAAGTATATTACTAAATTCATAAAGACTAATAATTAATTTTAATAGTAACATTACGCTGAACTAAAAAAATATTACAACGTTTAAGATTTCTTGTTTTTTTCTTCAATCCACTTACTCATGTATTTTGTGCTTTGCAATTGATGGTGCTGTAATATTTGTCCTGTAAAGTTTTGTAAGCGATGTGTATTAAGGTGACTTAATACCATTTGTAGTTTTTTAATAAACGTGGTTTCAAATTTCTTATAATTAAAACGCTTATTAATTGTCCTAAATCCATTATTTTGAAATGCTTCCCATTGTTTTAAATTACAATATAGACTAACCGCTTTATTAGCAAACTCAATAGGCATATCTTCTATGGGGCCATTAGTAATACCGTTATCATACATTCCTTCCGAGGCTACTGTTGTCATCACACAAGGGGTTCCGTATTTCATAGCGTCAATTAGTTTCCCTTTTAATCCTGCACCAAAGCGTAAGGGTGCTAGACAGACTCGACTTAATTGCATGACCTTACTTACACTAGGCGTATAGCCTTTTACTAAAAAGCCTTCTTTAACACTATGTAATTGCATCGCTTTTTGAGAGACATAAGCACCATAAATGTGTAGTTCTGCTTTTGGAAGTTGTTTTCGTATCAACGGCCAAATTCGTTTTTTAAGAAATTGTACGGCATCATAATTTGGTGGATGCAGGAAGTTACCAATACTTACAAAATGACTTCTATCTTGATGTTTAGGAAGTTGGTTAATGGACTGCTCTGTAATAGTGTCTAGCAAAAATGGGAGATAAAGCAATATATGTTCAGGAACCTTAAACTTAGAAACTAAGATATTCATTTCACTTTTAGAAATAATAAGACTAATATCACAGCGATAGATACTTGCTATTTCGCGTTTTGCGATGTCGTTAAATAAGTAAGTATCATTAAACTTATTTGTATCCTTTAATGCTTGTTGCCTACCTTTGCGTAAGCAATGTAAATCTTCAGTATCTAGTATGCGTAGTGCATTAGGGCAATATGTAGCAACGCGCCAACCAAATTGCTCTTCCATCATAAAACGATCAAACAGAACAATATCTGGGTTTAATTGTTTTACAAATGTGTTAAAGCTAGGTTTGTTAAGTTCTATTTTTATTTGTGTAACGTTAATTAATGATAAATTAAAAGCGTTATTTCCCTTAGCAGCAGGACTAGCAAATGTAATAGTATAGTGATGCGATTGTAAAACTTTAATAAGCTGTAGTATTCTACTTCCGGCTGCAGAGCTGTTTGGTTCTGGCCAAACAAAACCAATAACTAAAAGTGTTTTAGCCATATGCTTATTGTGGCTCTGGTGCTAAGCTATAGGCAACGCGAACTTGTTTTGCCCAATTTATTACATTTTTAATTTGAGTGGCTGTTAAGTTCGCATCTTTATGAGTCCAGGTGTAAGAGTTTAAAGGCATTTCTTTATCCTCTACCATTTCAATAAGTTCGTCTAGTTTATGATCCTTTCGTTTTATAGAATAACTGTCCCATTTCGAAAAATCTAAATGCTTTTTCCCATCTTTAATATGGTTTTGCATCCAGTAATTTACAGGTGTAATAGTATTATACCAAGGGTAGCGGGTATAACTGCTGTGACAGTCGTAACAGGTGTTTTCTAAAATTGATTTTATCGCTTTTGGTGGTTGTGTGTCGTTTATAAAGGCTGTCATATCCTCTAGGTGACCATTATTAGTTTTAGGCCTGAAAAATTGCATTATAAGAACAATAATGACGAATACTGTTAGTAGTTTTTTTGTTGTTTTCATCTAAAATAGTTTTGGCGATTCTAATATACGAAAATTAACTGTGCAATGGTGTAATACATATTTTTTTAGTACATATAAAGATAGTGAATATTACAATATATTTAAGTAATAAGTGCTGCTATAAAAAAATCTTGAAGAAAAACAATCAATGTGTTTAAAGTGCAATACCAATTATGGCTCAAAATAAGCTATATTATTCGTTTCTATTGCGTCTGTATATCAATATAAGATCTAAACGTAAGCTAAGGCTATGTTTAGATTTTCTATCTCATACAGGCACAATATATTTCAAATTATTTATAACTCATTTTAAATAACAATTGATATAATTGCATTATAGCTTTTCTTTTTGATAACAACAATAGGCTTATCACACTAGAAAGACTTAAAGGTGTAATTAACAAAAGAGTATTGAATCGTCTAACTTTTAGTAACAAAAAAAGAGAAATTGAATAAACAATTTCTCTTTTTTTTATTAATGTTGAAATGTATTAATTAGGCTTGAGCTACGATTTCAAAAGGCAACTCAGCCGATACTTCTCTATGAAGTCTAACTATAGCATTGTATTTCCCTAAGCGTTTAATATTTCCGCCAGAAACGGTTATAAACTTTTTGTCGATAGTATGTCCTGATTTTTCAAGAGCTTCTGCTACATTAATATTGTTTACAGAGCCAAATAATTTATCTCCAGAGCCAACTTTTGCTGAAATTTTAATCTCTAGGTTTTTAATGGCTTCGGCAATAGTATTTGCGTCGTCAACAATTTTCTTTTCTTTAAAGGCGCGTTGCTTTAAATTTTCGGCTAGCACTTTTTTAGCAGAAATAGTTGCTAAGATTGCTTTTCCTTGAGGGATTAAGAAGTTTCTACCATAACCATTCTTTACCGTTACAGTATCGTCTTTAAATCCTAGTCCTTCAACGTCTTGTTTTAATATAAGTTCCATAGTTATAATATTATTTCATTAAATCTGCTACATAAGGCATTAATGCTAGATGCCTAGCTCTTTTAACTGCTACAGATACTTTTCTTTGAAATTTTAATGATGTTCCTGTTAAGCGTCTAGGTAGGAGTTTACCTTGCTCGTTTACAAATTTCAATAAAAAATCGGGGTCTTTATAGTCTATGTATTTTATTCCAGATTTTTTAAAACGACAGTATTTTTTAGTCTTATTTGTTTCTATGTTTAGCGGCGTTAAGTATCTAACTTCGCCATCTTTTTTTCCTTTTGCTTGTTGTTCTATAGACATAATTACGCTTTTTCTTTAAGTTTAACTCTTCTTCTTTCTGCCCAAGATACTGCATGCTTATCTAGGCTTACGGTTAAATAGCGCATAAAGCGTTCGTCACGCTTAAACTCTATTTCAAGAGGATTAATTACTTCTCCAGAAGCAGTAAATTGAAATAAGTGGTAAAAGCCACTTTTTTTGTTTTGAATTGGATAGGCTAACTTTTTTAGCCCCCAGTCTTCTTTAGCTACCATCTTTGCTCCTTTAGAAGTAAGAAAATCTTCGTACTTCTTTACTGTTTCCTTTATCTGAGTTTCAGATAAAACGGGATTCAAGATGAAAACAGTTTCGTAATGATTCATAATAAAATATAATTTAATATTTAAAGTTTGCAAAATTAGGCATTATATCTTTGTTATACAACAAAAACAAGGTAGATTTAGTCTAATCAAAAATAGTTATTGGTAATAAATCTTTTAATTAGGAAATAAGCTTTTGTCTAATCCAGGAATAATACGTAAAGCATTTTTGTAATATACTTTTTTAAGAACATTGTCTGGCAGGTCTAACCCATACATTGCCCAAAATGCATGATATTTTTTGTGGTAAGGAAAGTATTCATCATCACTTTCTAATACTCTAAAATAGGTAGGGAATTCTTCTGGTTTCCAACTGTCTTTTCCAAACAAAATACGATTTTGGTATTTTATAAAAAATGCTTTAGCAAAGCGTGGTTGCCTTCCTAGTTCTGCTATAATTGCTCCTATACCTACATTCATATTAGGCATTTCATCTAGTAGAATTCCTAGTTTTGCTAAGTTGTTGGCGTGCCACCCCATATGCGCATTTATGAAGGTTGTTTTAGGGTGTTTTTTAAACATTTTATGCTGCTCACTAATAATTTGTTCCCATGGTGCAGGATTATTTGCGTCACGTTTTCTGCTAGGGCGTGTCTTTAATTCTAGCCAACGCTCGTTATGGCTATTAAAAGGCTCCCAAAAAGATTTTGGATCTGCTGAGTGTATAAGCACAGGGATACCTAGAGTGCCACATTTTTCCCATATAGGGTCCAGTCTAGGGTCATTAACCGCTATACGGTTTTGATTCACATCTTTGTCTCTAAGTCCTAAGCCTTTATATATTTTTAATCCTTTAGCACCATTTTTTACATCTTGCTCCAATTGGATTAAGGTCGTTTTTATCCAATTTGGCTTTCCTACATTACCATTAAATTTGATGTTTGCAAATACAACAAAGCGATTGGGGTAATTGGCTTTGATATTACTAACAGCTTTTTGTAAATCCTCACCAGTCCCACCACTTAAATTTACCATTAAACTCATATTAAGCGTATCCATGGCTCTAACTACAGGGGTAAGGTCTTGTGTTGCCATACCGTATTGGTGTCCATGTACATCTATAAAAGGAAATTTAGCGCGCTTAATGGTAGTATTAGGTACGACTAATGTTGATTTTGGATTATAAGATTCAAAACTAATATCTTGACTTTGTACTCTAGTACATAAACAAAATACAAATGCTACTAGTGTTAGGTTAATCTTCATTTTTAAAATTCTAAATTGAAATCATTTTTTTAAGAAAAATCCATTTTATCTGCCTTTTTGTTCTAAATTGAGTTTTAAATATGTGTATTTTTGGAGCTAAAATTACCGCAAATACACTCGAAATCATTATTTTATATGCTTCGTGTGCCTCTGTAAAAACAAATTTAAGACCACACCAAATAATGAGGTAAATTAAACAGGAAGCTAAAAAACATAAAGCCCTGTATTTTAATGATTTAATCATAAAAGCTAAAAAGAGATATTTATAATTTATAGTCTTTATTCTAAATTTTATTCAACGTGTTTAATGTTAATTTTTTGAAAATTAATTCCTTAGGTGTTAAATAATATCACAGTGTTAAGCATCAGTTGTTTTTTCTTCTTTTTCGATTTTTACATTAAGTTCTACTGCGTCTTTTTCTAAATCCATAAAAATAGTATCTCCTTCATTAAGTTTTGAACTTATAATTTCTTCGGCTAAGGCGTCTTCAATGTATTTTTGAATAGCTCGTTTTAAGGGTCTAGCTCCGTATTGTTGATCAAAACCTTTGTCTGCAATAAATTCTTTTGCTTTTTTACTGAGTTTAAGGGTGTAACCTAAGTCGCTAATGCGCTGCATGAGTTTTTCTAATTCGATATCTATAATTTTATTAATATCTTCTTTTTCTAAGGTATTAAAAACAATAACATCATCAATTCTATTTAAAAACTCTGGAGCAAATGCTTTTTTTAGCGCATTTTCAATAACACTTTTGGCATAGTCACCTTGTTGAGATTTTTGCGCAGAAGTACCAAAGCCAACACCTGTGCCAAAATCTTTTAGTTTGCGTGCTCCTATATTGGAAGTCATTATTATTATAGTGTTGCTAAAATCTATTTTTCGACCAAGGCTGTCTGTCAAAAAGCCATCATCCAACACTTGAAGAAGCATATTAAAAACATCTGGATGTGCTTTTTCTATTTCATCAAGCAGTACAACAGCATAAGGTTTACGTCTTATTTTTTCGGTAAGTTGTCCACCTTCTTCGTAACCTACATAACCTGGAGGTGCTCCTATGAGTCGTGATAATGCAAATTTTTCCATATATTCGCTCATATCAATTCTTACTAAAGCATCCTCGCTATCAAATAACTCTCTAGATAATATTTTTGCTAATTGCGTTTTTCCAACCCCTGTTTGTCCTAAAAAGATGAATGATCCAATAGGCTTATTAGGATCTTTAAGTCCAGCACGATTACGTTGTATGGCTTTTGCAACTTTATTTACAGCTTCGTTTTGCCCAATTACTTTTCCTTTTATTAAATCGGGGAGTACGGCAAGTTTATTACTTTCTGTTTGTGCAATACGGTTTACAGGAATGCCCGTCATCATAGAAACGACGTCTGCAACACTGTTTTCGTTTACAGTTTCTCGATGTAATTTAGATTCTTCTTCCCATTTTAGTTGTGCATCTGCGAGGTTTTTTTCTAATCGTTTTTCGTCATCTCTAAGCTTCGCAGCTTCTTCATATTTTTGTTTTTTAACAACTGTATTTTTTGTTTGTTTTACTTCTTCTAGTTGGTTTTCTAATTCTATAATTTGTTTCGGAACATTAATGTTGGTAATGTGTACACGAGATCCAGCTTCATCTAAAGCATCAATTGCTTTGTCTGGTAAAAATCGCTCTGTCATGTAGCGGTTGGTAAGTTTTACGCAAGCTTCGATAGCGTCTTGGGTGTATGTTACGTTATGGTGCGTTTCGTATTTGTCTTTTATATTATTTAAAATTTCAATAGTTTCCTTTACAGACGTTGGTTCTACGATTACTTTTTGGAAGCGGCGTTCTAGGGCGCCATCTTTTTCAATATATTGTCGGTATTCGTCTAGGGTTGTTGCTCCAATAACTTGTATTTCGCCTCTGGCCAAAGCGGGTTTAAACATATTTGATGCGTCTAGACTCCCTGTGGCACCGCCTGCACCTACAATAGTGTGAATTTCATCTATGAAAAGAATAATGTCTTCGTTTTTTTCGAGCTCGTTCATTACAGCCTTCATACGTTCTTCAAACTGACCTCTGTATTTGGTTCCCGCAACTAAACTTGCTAGATCTAAAGTAATTACACGTTTGTTAAAAAGAATACGCGATACTTTTCTGCTTACAATTCTATTTGCTAAACCCTCGGCAATAGCAGATTTACCTACACCAGGCTCTCCAATGAGTAGTGGGTTATTTTTTTTGCGTCTGCTTAAAATCTGCGATACTCGCTCAATTTCTTTTATTCTACCTACAACAGGGTCTAATTTTCCGTCTTCTGCCATAGCTGTTAAGTCTCGACCAAAATTATCTAAAACAGGGGTTTTAGATTTTTTACTAGTTTTAGTTGACGATTGACCAAATGGATTGTTTTTTGTGTCCTCTGGAGATGTGTCATCATCTTGAAAAGATTCTGCTTTTGGGCTCTCCATAAAATTATCATTACTACTTTCGTTAGTTATCATATACTTAAATTGTTCTTTTGCATTATCATAATCTACCTTTAGTTTGTTTAAAAGCTTTGTTGTGGGATCATTCTCATTTCGTAATATACAAAGGAGTAAATGCGCTGTGTTTATAGAAGTGCTTTGAAATAGCTTGGCCTCTAAAAATGTCGTTTTTAGTGCTCGTTCTGCTTGGCGTGTTAGATGCAAGTTCTTTTTTTCGTTAGTCGATAGTTTAATATTTGGATTTGCTGGACTTAAAATTTCCACCTTTCGCCTTAGGTGACTCAAATCAATATACAATGCACTTAATATATCTATAGCTTTACCATTGCCATCTCTTAAAAGACCAAGCATTAAATGTTCGGTTCCAATAAAGTCGTGACCTAATCTAAGTGCTTCTTCTTTGCTGTAGGCAATTACGTCTTTTACTCGTGGGGAAAAATTGTCATCCATAAATCAATTTCTTTCTGCATTAAAAATAATAAAAACATTTTTATTAAATCAAAAATTATACCTTTTTTAGGAAAAATATAGCGAATTAACATAAAAAAAGAAACTATTTAAAATAATCTACGCTATAGTTATAACCAAGATAACAACTTTAATTGTTGATAAAAAGTATTAAAAATGATATTCAAAGCTCATAAAATTATTATTTTAGCTCGATTTGAAAATTCACTTTAAATTTAATTAATTTTATATATGGCAGAAGGAGAGAAATTGATAGCTATAAATATTGAAGACGAAATGAAATCGGCTTATATTGATTATTCAATGTCAGTTATCGTGTCACGAGCATTACCAGATGTAAGAGATGGATTAAAACCTGTGCATAGGCGTGTTTTGTTTGGAATGCATGAACTTGGTGTTAAATCTACTAGTGCTCATAAAAAATCGGCAAGAATTGTTGGAGAAGTTTTAGGTAAATACCATCCACATGGTGATACTTCTGTTTATGACACTATGGTCCGTATGGCGCAAGACTGGAGTTTACGATATATGCTAGTCGATGGTCAAGGAAACTTTGGCTCTATAGATGGCGATAGCCCTGCAGCAATGCGTTATACAGAAGCACGTATGCGTAAAATATCGGAAGAAATGCTTGCCGATATTGATAAAGAAACTGTTGACCATAAACTAAATTTTGACGACACCTTAAATGAACCAACAGTATTACCAACACGAATTCCAGGACTTTTAGTTAATGGTGCGTCTGGTATAGCAGTAGGTATGGCGACTAATATGCCACCTCACAACTTATCTGAAGTTGTTGATGGCATAATTGCTTATATAGAAAATAATGCCATTGAGGTTGAAGAATTAATAACACATGTTAAAGCACCAGATTTTCCTACAGGAGGAATAATTTATGGCTACGATGGTGTTAAGGAAGCCTTTAAAACTGGTCGAGGGCGTATTGTAATGCGTGCTAAAGCAAACATAGAGGACGTTGCTGGGCGAGAATGTATTGTTGTAACAGAAATACCTTATCAAGTTAATAAGGCAGATATGATTAAGAAAACTGCCGATTTAGTTAACGACAAAAAACTAGAAGGAATCTCTACCATTAGAGACGAATCTGATAGGAACGGTATGCGTATTGTTTATATTCTAAAACGAGACGCTATCCCCAATATTGTTTTAAATAAATTGTATAAATATACAGCACTTCAATCCTCTTTTAGTGTTAACAATATTGCATTAGTTAACGGGCGACCTCAATTGTTGAATCTTAAAGATATGATTCATCACTTTGTAGAACACCGTCATGATGTTGTTGTAAGACGAACAACTTACGAACTAAGAAAAGCTGAAGAACGTGCACATATACTAGAAGGTCTAATCATTGCGTCCGACAATATTGATGAAGTTATAAAACTCATTCGCGCATCGTCAAACACAGAAGAAGCAAAACAAAAATTGATTGATGTTTTTAAATTAACAGAAATTCAATCTAAAGCTATCGTAGAAATGCGATTGAGACAGCTAACAGGTTTAGAACAAGATAAACTAAGAACAGAGTACGATGCGTTATTAATTACTATTACCGATCTAAAAGATATATTAGATAAAAAAGACCGTCGTATGGATATTATTAAGTTAGAACTAGCCGACGTTAAAAGTAAATATGGTGATGAGCGTCGCTCAGTTATAGAGTATGCTGGCGGAGACCTATCGGTTGAAGATATGATTCCAAATGAAAAAGTGGTGATTACAATCTCTCACGCAGGATATATAAAGAGAACTTCATTAAATGAATATAAAACACAAAACAGGGGAGGCGTAGGGCAAAAAGCATCGACCACGCGTAATGAAGATTTCTTAGAACATCTATTTGTTGGCACAAATCATCAATATATGTTATTTTTTACTCAAAAAGGAAAATGTTTTTGGATGCGTGTTTATGAAATACCCGAAGGCAGTAAAACATCTAAGGGAAGAGCTATTCAAAACCTAATTAACATAGAGCAAGACGACAAAGTAAAAGCATTTATATGTACTCAAGACCTAAAAGACGAAGACTATATTAACAACCACTATGTTATTATGGCAACTAAAAAAGGTCAAGTAAAGAAAACCAGTTTAGAACAATATTCTAGACCAAGAACTAACGGAATTAATGCTATTACAATTAAAGAAAACGACGAGCTTCTTGAAGCAAAACTAACCGATGGTAAGAGTCAAGTTATGTTGGCCTTAAAGTCTGGTAAAGCAATACGCTTTGAAGAAGAAAAAACAAGACCAATGGGACGAGGTGCTTCTGGGGTAAGAGGAATTAGTTTGGCAAATGAAAAAACAGACGAGGTTATAGGGATGATAGCTGTAAACGATATGGAAAGTAACATCTTAGTTGTTTCTGAAAATGGCTATGGAAAACGATCAAGTCTAGAAGATTACAGGATTACCAATAGAGGTGGGAAAGGAGTTAAAACTATTTCTGTAACAGATAAAACAGGTAATTTAGTGTCTATAAAAAACGTAACCAACGAAGATGACTTAATGATTATTAATAAATCTGGAGTAGCTATTCGTTTAGCGATTGAAGATTTAAGAGTTATGGGAAGAGCTACACAAGGTGTAAAACTAATAAATCTTAAAAATAACGATGCCATTGCAGCAGTGGCCAAAGTAATGCATGACGATAGTAACGTTGTTGAAGAAAAACTAGAAGGAGAAGCTACTAATAACAGTAACGGCACAGTGGTTGATACTGATAAAACTGACAATGAGATAGATTAAATAAACATAACAATAATTTAAAAATAACTAAAATGAAAAAATACGTTATAATTACGTTATCATTAGCTATTAGTTCGTTAGCTTTTGCGCAAAAAAAAGAACTTAAAGCTTTAGAAAAAGCAGTAAAAAGTGGAAACTTCTCTACAGCTAAAGCAACACTTAAGTCGGCAGAAAGTTTACTCTCTGCTATGGACGATAAAACAAAAGCAAAATTTTATTTTCTAAAAGGAAAAACGTTTTATGCTAACGGGAATAGTAGTGATAAAGAGTTAACTGAGGTAGTAGACGCTTTTAATAAAGTTCCAGATTTAGAGAGAAGCGTAGGTAAATTTATTTACGGCCCCCAAATTAAAAAATTGAAAACAGATATTGTAAGTGCCTTATACGCTAAAGGAGAGGCTGCTATTGCCCAAAAAGATTTTAAAACAGCATCTTCCAATATGGATACAGCTTACAGAATATCAAAAGACACTATTTACCTATACAATGCAGCAATATTAGCACAAAACGGCCAGCACTACGACGAAACTTTAAAAGCTTATGATGAGCTATTAGACTTAGGCTACACAGGAATTGTAAATCAATATTTTGCTACAGATATTGCGTCTGGAGAAGAACAGTCATTTCCTACTAGAAAGCTTAGAGATGTATCGGTTAAGTCTAAAAAATTTAATAACCCTAGAGACTCAAAAACACCATCGAGAGTAGCCGAAATAAGTAAAAATATTGCATTAATATATGTACAACAAGGACAAAACGATAAGGCTATTGAAGCTATAAATAAAGCAAAATCATTAAATCCAAATGATTATAATTTAATTCTTTCTGAAGCAAATGTTCGTTATAAAATAGGAGATAAAGCAGAGTATAAAAAACTAATTGAAAAAGCCATAACACTACAGCCAAATAATACGGATTTAATTTACAATTTAGGTGTTGTGTCAGGAGAAAATAAAGAGTATGCTAGTGCGGAAAAGTATTACAAGAAGGTTCTTGAAATTGACCCAAAGCACACTAATGCTCTTATTGCCTCGGCAGTATTGTTAATTAACAAACAAGAAGTAGTGGTTGAGCAGATGAATGCACTAGGAACTTCTAAGGCAGATCAGATAAAATTTGATGATTTAAACAAGCAACGAGAACAATTATTTTTGACTGCCATTCCTTATTTAGAAAAGGCTTTAAGTATAGAGCCTAATAACCTAGATGCTTCCAAGACATTAATGGGCTTATACAGTGCTATTGATGCCACTGAAAAGTTTAAGGTTATGAAAGCAAAAGTAGAAGCGCTAGAGGCAGGAGGTAACTAAATTATTGTACTATCGTACTTACTATAAAGTATTAATGTCCGATTAAAATAATTGAAAAGCGGGATTCTTTTTTTAAAGTATCCCGCTTTATTTATGCCTATGTCTTATACCAATTGTTATTTAAAATGAGTTGTATAGCTTATTTTGAGTAATAATTAATTGGTATTAAAAATAATATTTAACAATATTAAACCTGTAGCACACCTAAGTTAAATGCTTTTTCAATAGGAGCATGATTAGCAGCTTCAATACCCATACTTATCCATTTGCGTGTATCTAGCGGGTCTATTATAGCATCTGTCCATATTCGTGCTGCGGCGTAATAGGGCGATACTTGGTTGTCGTAACGGGATTTTATAGTATTAAATAATGCCTCTTCTTTTTCTTTTGTGAATACTTCTCCTTTTTTTTCGAGTGATGCTTTTTCTATTTGTAATAATACTTTCGCAGCAGAATTACCACTCATTACAGCTAGTTCTGCACTAGGCCAAGCAACAATTAAGCGAGGGTCGTAGGCCTTACCACACATAGCGTAGTTTCCGGCACCATAACTATTTCCTATAATAATTGTAAATTTTGGTACCACAGAGTTGCTTACGGCATTAACCATTTTTGCGCCATCTTTAATTATACCTCCATGCTCACTTTTGCTACCTACCATAAACCCTGTTACGTCTTGCAAAAAAACAAGTGGAATTTTTTTCTGATTACAATTTGCTATAAAGCGTGTTGCCTTATCTGCAGAGTCGTTATAAATTACACCACCAAATTGCATTTCTCCTTTTTTAGTTTTTACCAACTTACGTTGGTTGGCAACTATGCCAACAGCCCAGCCCTGTATGCGTGCATAAGCTGTAATAATGGTTTGACCATAACCTTTTTTGTACTCATCAAAATCAGAATTATCTACCAAGCGTTTAATAATTTCTTTCATGTCGTACTGATCGGCACGAGATTTTGGAAGAATACCATAAATATCATTTGGGGAGGCTAATGGTTTTTTAGAGTCAATACGGTTAAACCCCGCTTTGTTATAATCACCTATTTTATTTATTAGTCGTTTAATGGTATCTAGGGCATCTTTATCGTCTTTTGCCTTATAGTCGGTAACCCCACTAATGTCACAGTGTGTGGTAGCGCCTCCTAGAGTTTCATTGTCAATACTTTCGCCTATAGCTGCTTTTACAAGGTAACTTCCTGCCAAAAATATACTTCCTGTTTTGTTTACAATAAGCGCCTCATCGCTCATAATAGGGAGATAGGCACCACCAGCAACACAGCTTCCCATTACTGCGGCAATTTGCGTAATCCCCATACTGCTCATTATAGCATTATTTCTGAAAATACGACCAAAATGTTCTTTATCCGGGAAAATTTCATCTTGCATAGGCAGATACACTCCTGCACTATCGACTAGGTAAATGATGGGGAGTTTGTTTTCGATAGCAATTTCTTGAGCTCTTAAATTTTTTTTACCTGTTATAGGAAACCAAGCTCCTGCCTTTACTGTAGCATCATTGGCAACAACAATACACTGTTTCCCTTTAATATATCCTATGACTACCACAACCCCTCCAGAGGGACACCCTCCGTGTGTATGATACATATCATCGCCTGCAAAAGCACCAATCTCTATAGACTCAGATTTTGAATCTAACAAGTAATTAATACGCTCTCTAGCGGTTAACTTCCCTTTGGAATGGTGTTTTTCTATGCGTTTTTCTCCACCACCTTGTTTTACTTTTATAAGTCGGTTTTTGAGCTCTGAAAGTAGTAACTTATTATGATCTTCGTTTTTGTTGAAGTTGATGTCCATTAAAAAAAATTTAAGTAAAAATACAAAAAGGTTTAGTCCTTAAAAGAATACTAACCTTAAAAAAACAGAAAATATATAATCATAATACAATTATAGTTTGTAAAAACTACTTTTAGGTAGTCAATGATAGTTAGAATTTTGTTGAAAATAGTGGTGCTTTGTTAAGGTACCACTTAAAACGTAATCCAATTTCTGAAAAGCTAAATCCAGCTGCTGTTGTAGAGGCAATATTACTATGTGAACCATACACGTTTATTAGCGACCTATCGGAAAATTTATAGCCCAGTTTGGCTCGAAACCTAAAAGTGCTTTGCCTATCGTTATTTTCTATAAACTGAATGCCAGTGGCTGCGGTTAGCTCGTAAAACCATGTTTTTGGTTTTGCTATGTTTTCATCTTTGATAAGGTTTAAAAAAATTTCTGTAGCATTAAACTCTTCTGGGCTAAAATAAAGTTCAGGAACTTGATCTTTAAATGTAATGTATTGATAGTTAAGTCCTGTTTTTAAACTTGGCTTATTTAAAATCGTGTAATATAATGATGTGAAAAATAAATGACGTGTGTTATTATCGTTTTGAAACGTGTAAAAATATTGGGTAAACCACCCTAAGTTAAAATTTGTATTAACATTATAGTTAGCATAAATATTATTTTGTATAAGTTCTAAATCTAATAAGTCTGCATTAAAATTTTGTACCTCCCTTTTGTAACCAATATCTAAGGTCTGTAGTTTAAATGGGATAATATTTATAGCAATATCCGAGAGGAGTTGTGTATGGTTATTAGTTTCTGCATTAGTAATATTAGTGCCTAAACTTGCTTTGATATTAAGCTTAGGACGTAGAGCATACGAGAGTCCAAAAAGCACATTATTAGCCGTGGCATTATTGTTAGTAACGCTATTGTTTGTGGTTCTGTAATTATAATTGGCGAGTAACTTAAATTTAAAACTAAAAGGAATTTCAATATTGGTATTAAGAGCAAAAGCATTATTATCTCCATTATCAAACGAGTAAGTTGTTGTTGTGTTTAGCTGTGGTGTAAATTGTGTATTTAGTGTTTTTACAAAATTGGCAGCGTCTTTTTGATTGTCATAAAAGTATAAAGTTTTTTGTGCAAATTTATAAGCATCTTTGTAACGCCCTAATGCTTTTAACGCATTTGCCATACCTAAATTCCCATCAAAAGATGTGGAGTCGTTTTGCAATATAGCATTGTAATTTTCTAAACTTTTTTTAAACTCGCTTTTGTAAATGTGTCGCGTGGCATTTAATGCTAAAATCCAATTTTTGTTTGGCATTTTAGATAGTAATTGATTGGTTAGGGTTTTAGCTTTTCTGTATTTTTTATTCCAAATTAATGCTTGTATATATCGTTCTTTGGTTTGTTGTATAACTGTGGTGTCTTTTATAAATTTAATTTTATGGTATGCTTGTGTGCTTATTTTTAATGCTTGTTTCTCTTTTGCTTTTAAGTGTGCTACTAAGGCTAAGCCGTTTAATGATAATGCGATGTCGTCTTGTTCTTGACGTTTTGCTATAGTTTGGTAAGTTGCCTCTGCTTTTTCTAATTTGTTAGAAATTAAATATAAGTTAGCGAGGTTAAGTAGAGTTTCTCTGTCATTTTTGAACTCTAATAAATTTTGGTTTAAATAGATTTCTGCTTCGTTATACTTTTGCTTTTTTAGGTATTGATTTGCATAACCTAAATGGATATATTTTTTGGAGATTAACGCGCTTTCATTTCCAGGCAAAACGTCTAAGGCTTTATTGACATAGATTAAAGCATCATCAAATAATTTTAAATTAGAGAGTGTGTTGGCATAACCTAGTAGGGCGGGGAAGTTGTTAGCATCTTGGACTATTAGTTTTTCATAGTAGGCTTTAGCGGTATCGTATTCTTTATTCCAAAGTAATGATTCGGCATAATTGAGTTTAATTTCAAAATCGTTAGGATATTCTTCTAATAATTCTACAAAAATGGAATTTGCTTTTTTAGGCTTACCATTAAGTCCAATAGCTCTACCATAGCAAAGTTTTGCGGTTTTATTATTTGGGAAATTTTGTAAAACAGCTTTAAAATACATTTCTGCCTCTTCGTAATTAGCTGTTTCAAGATAGGTAAAGCCTTCTTGCATATCTTGAGAGAAACTAATATTAGTAATGGTTAGTAATACGATTATGAAGCGTTTTTGTAATAACATCATTTTTTGTTTTGTAGTAATGCAAGGTAATCAATACAATCTATATGTATTTATGATTCGTCTACAGTAAACTGCATCTCAACGAAATTGAATAAAAACAATTAAAGCTTGAGCCGATATTTGTAATGTAAACAACAAGTATTAACAATTAAAATTAAAAAACTATGGCATTAACAATTAAAGAAAGAAACGGAGCATTTTGCGTTAAAGGAAGTATTAATGCAGCAACAGTTAATTCATTTAAAACTCATTTTAATTATATTTTAGATACCTATGGAAATTTAACATTAGATATTGATGGTGTCACAGAAATAGATGCTAATGGTATGTCTGCTCTAAGAACGTTATACATTAATGCTTATCTTAAAAAGCAGGATTTTTCTATTATAGGTTATGGTTGTAAGGAAATATATGACGATTTTGAGTATCATTACAATGTAGCTTAATTATTAATTTGATGATATATAAAACTAAATATTATAAGAGGCTTAATAGCTCTAATATAATTCTTAATTTTAAAAAATGATTATAGCAATTAGTACTTTCAAAAAAAGAGTATCTCCAGAGCAATTATTTATGCTCAGTGCCTTGATTGTTAATGCAGGGAATTATGCTTACAATCTTTTACTTGGTCGTATTTTGGGACCTAAGCAATTTGCAGATGCCGCTGTATTAATTACATTTTTGCTAGTGCTATCTTTTGTGGCAATGACTTTTCAGTTAGTCACAGCAAAATTTTCTGCATCATTTACTACAAGCATATATTTAAGTTTTATCTCTAAAATGTATAAAAACGCTTTAATAACTGGAATAATTTTAGGTGCCTTAATCATTGTATTTGCATCTCAGTTACAAATCATATTTAAAACTTCTACCACAAGTATGTTTATTATTTTTGGTATAGGAACTCCTTTATATTTTTTAATGAGTGTTAATCGAGGTACGCTACAAGGACAATCAAAACTTAAGTTGCTATCTATAACGTACCAGTTAGAAATGCTAAGTCGCTTACTAATTACACTTGGCTTAATTGTACTATTTAAAATAGAATCGTCAATACTTATTGCAATAGGAATTTTAGTATCATTTGCTTTTGGACTAAAACCTATTAAGCTAAAAGCTATAAGTTTTAAAAAAAATAACTCTTTGGGGTTAGAAAACACAAAACTGTTACAACATTTTTTTATAATTACAGCATTTTATGAGCTTACACAAATTATAATAAACAATAGTGATATTCTTTTAGTGAAGCATTATTTTGAAACTTACGATGCAGGCTTATACGCTTCTCTTGCACTTATAGGGCGTATTGTATATTTTATTGCTTGGATGTTTGTAATGCTTTTACTTCCTTCTGTTATAAAATTAAAAAAAGAAGGCAAGGCTACTACTCCGATTTTAGTTAAGTATATTGGTTATATTATAGCAATATCGTTTGTAATTATTTTTGGATGTTTATGTTTCCCTAAGCTAGTGGTTTCATTACTTTTTGGCAGCAGTTACCTAGCAATTGCACCCTTATTATGGAAATATGCCTTGGCAACAAGCTTATTTGCAATTTCAAATATATTTGCTTATTACTATCTATCACTAGATAAGTATGTTCCTGTTATTTTTTCTGGACTTTTTGGATTGTTACAAGTGGGGCTTATTATATGTTTTCACGATAGCTTACAGCAAGTTGTGACGATGCAAATTATAGCAATGGTTTTACTGTTAGCTATACAAATGGTATTCTTTTTTATAGATTATAAGCGTCAATGCAAAATTCCTAAAATCTACACCTAATTTTCTTTCGTCTACACTAAAGTTCCATCTATCTAAATACTGTTGTTTTAAAGCAGATTAAATCTCAAATTTGTATTAAATCTAACACAATATATTATGAAATTAGCAATTGTAACTGCCTATCCACCAAGTAAAATAACGCTTAATGAGTATGCTTACCATTTGGTAAAGCATTTTAGACAGAACGAGGAACTTACAGAACTTGTTTTATTAACAGACAAAACTGAAGCTAAGAAAGATATTGTATTTACAGAAGCTGGATGTAAAATTAGTGTTAAGGCGTGTTGGACTTTTAATGCTTACAATACGATTATTACTGTAAGTAAGGCTATAACAAATACTAAACCAGATGCTGTGCTTTTTAATTTACAATTTATGAAGTTTGGAGATCGTAAAATTGCAGCCGCTTTGGGTTTAATGTTACCTTTGGTATGTAAGTTAAAACGCATACCGAGTATTGTATTATTGCATAATATTTTAGAAGAAGTCGATTTAAGTACCGCAGGGTTTACCTCTAACAAGCTTATGCAAAAGCTATATAATTTTATAGGCACAAGGCTAACTAAACTGATTTTACAAGCCGACATTGTAGCTGTTACTATGCAAAAATACGTTAGCATATTAAAAGAAAAATATAAAGCAAATAATGTTGTTTTAATACCACATGGTACTTTTGAAATTCCGTTAGCATCTACAAATTACGACTTGCCAGATGGTCCTCTACAAATTATGACTTTTGGAAAATTTGGAACCTACAAAAAAGTTGAAATGATGATTGAGGCTGTAGAAAAAGTACGAAAAACCACAAAACTTAATTTAGAAATTGTTATAGCGGGTACAGATAACCCTAATGTACCAGGATATTTAGATACCGTAAAGGCGAACTACAAACATGTTGAGCAAATTCGTTTTACAGGTTATGTTAAAGAAACAGATGTACCTAGTTTATTTAAAGAAAGTGCTGTAGTTGTATTTCCTTATACCTCTACCACAGGAAGCTCTGGAGTACTGCACCAAGCAGGAAGTTTTGGTAAAGCTGTTGTTATGCCAGATTTAGGAGATTTAGCATTATTAGTTAAGGACGAAGGGTATAAAGGCGAGTTTTTTGACCCTAATAATGTTGATAGTTTGGCTAAAGCCATAGAACGTATTGTAACGAATGAGGCTTATAGAGTACATCTAGAAAATATAAACTTTAAAGCTGCAACAGCCTATCCAATGCAAAAAATTACAGCATTATATATCGATAAATTTAAAACTATTATTGAGTCCAAAAAGCAATCTAAAATATCTAAAATCGCTATTATCTAGTTTGTAATAAATTGAAATGATGGTTTTTTAACCCCATCTGTATCAATAAAACCATAATGCTTTTGTTTATGTCTTTTCCAAGGCAATTTTCCTACAACAGCTCTAGGAATGTTTTTATAGTCGTATAAAGTCCAAGACAGAAAAGGGATGTTGTTCTTTTTAAGTATTTTTTGTACATTTTTATGATAGTTTGCCTGTGTTGTTGGCGAATTTCCAAAAGGGTTCCATAGTCCTTTGTATGAGGATAATCCAAACTCACTAATAACAATGGGTTTATCTGTAATCGTTTGTTTTAAAGTATTGAAAGTAGTTGCTAGGTTTGCGATGTCTTTGTAGTAATGAAAGGATACAAAATCGACATAATTTTTTAGTATAGGAGCAGCTTCTGCAGACGACCAACCAATAGTAACAGGGTGATTGTTGTCTATTGTTTTTATAAGTATAAGCATTTGTTTTAGCCAAGCAATTACCATTGTTTTGCCTCTAGAATTAAAATCTAAATCGGGTTCATTTTTAATATCCCAAGCATATATTGCCTTATGATTTTTAAATCTAGATACAATTGTTTCTGCATAACGTTGGTTTAGTGTCCAATTTAATACAGAATAATCACCGTAAAAATCAAAAAGTGTTAGCACCACATTTAGCTTATTAGCTTCTGCAATGTCTAAAACGCATTGTAATTTTTCCAATTTTTCAGGAATGAGATTTGCTTTTCCAAACGTTTTGTATGGAACAAATAGTCTAATGGTGTTTAATCCAGCATTTTTTATAATTTCAAAATCCTTAGCTATGATGTGCTCATCAAAATTGCTAGTATACATGTCCCAGGGTGTATCTTTAGGGTAGTAATTTATGCCTTTTATCGTTGTGTTAATTTTTGGTGTTTCTATAGTTTTTTCAATATGCTCGTGTATGTCTTGTGCAACGATATGTCGTATACGCCAAAATCCATCTTCTAGCAAAACCACAATCTTATACGTTGCTTCTTCGGTAGTTTCAAAAACTAAAACATTATTTTTATATATACGCTTATATTCTATAACATTTTTATCTGTAATTACGGCTAACTGCCCGTCTTCACTAAAAAAATCTAACTTAGGATGATGAGCCAATGTTGTAGCCTCTATAACAATACGTTCTGCGTTATTGGTAGCAATTGTGCGGTATAAATTTTCTCTTGCGCTTTCGGTATAGTAGTCGTCAAGACCAATGGTAATGTTGTTTTTGTAGGCTATATGCTTTAGATACAAGGCACTTAAGTAATCTTTTTCAATAGCGTTTAAGGTTTGCATATCCATTACCCTGCCTTCGTTATTAAGAGGTTCCCAAATAACTTTAGGGAGATATTGATCTATTTTTTTTACTTCGGTGTGTAATAATGTACTTCTATCTGCTCCCGTATTTAGATAGGCAAATACGCTACTAATTCCAAAAATAATTAATGCTACAACTCCTATATAAGAAGCTAGTAGGATGCTACGTAATATAATTTTGTTATAAGTTACCACAATATTTTAGCATTAAATGTTTTCTCTAAACCAGCTACTTGTATTTTTATGTTGTAAGTATCGTTTTTTATAAGGTCTTTTTTTAGATTAAATGTTACAAGTCCTTGTTTTGAAGCGCCATTATATTTATGCACTAATGTATTGTGTTTATATACAAACGCAACTACTTGTAGGCCATCGGGTATAAGCTGTTTCATAAAACTTTTAAGAGGTCCCACGGTAATGGTTCTGTTGTTTTTAGAAAAGTGAACATTAAAGGTTTTGATAGCTTCTTTATAGTTTAATGTTATCGTGTTGCTTTCTGCCATTCCGTTTACAAAGGCTTTTACAGTCCATGACTCTGGATTGCTAGGATGAAGCATTTCGGACTTAGCAACCCCGTTTATAGTTGTACCAAATGTTTTTAAAACAGCTCCAGCTTTGTTTCTAACAAAGAAAGTGACATAAGTGCCGTCAATAACAGTATTACCATAACGATCTTTGAGTGTTGAGGTAAAAAATGTAGTAATTTGATTTCCGTCAGCATAGCTATGGTTTTGGTTATATCCTATTGTAAAGTTGGTGGGTAAGCTAGGTAATACATCTACAGTAAACTCTTTGGAATTTTTACCTAATACTTCTGAAGAAATTAGTATGCGACCACTCTTTTGTTTAGATGTTATATTACTGTAGGCAATAATATTGTTGTTTATTACAGTAGCGTTAACGACAGTATCTAGAAATTGATGCTTTACAGTTACCTTAGTATTAGTATTTAGAGGATTATCTAGTGTATCTGTAGGAATAACAACCGCCATAGTATAATCGTTTTGTCCTGCTTGCACACTAGGTGGTCCTATATATGTTTCTATTGATGCCACATTAGGTTTTGAACGAATATTAAATTGTCCAGAGAGTGACGTTTCATGACTTATTAGTTTCCAGTATATGCTGCCAGATTTGTTACTAATGTGCTTAGGTAATGTATACACAAGGGTTTGATTTTTAATAGAAGGGCTAATTAAGGTAGAACCATAACTATTAGTACAGTATAAGTTTGGTTTTGTCCCTTTGGGCAAAGTAAAGCGTAGTGCAATGGTATCGCCTGCCGTAAAGTCGTTTTTAGTGTTTAATATTGTTATAGCATTGGGATTTAAGCCTATTTGTGCTATAGCCGTTATACTAAGTAAATGACATATAAGAGTAATATGTATAAATTTTGCTTTCATTATTTAGGATTGCCTATGTAAGCATTTATTTCAATTTTAATAAATTCATACTCTGGGTGATTAATTTTTTGTAACTGATGTTGTGTATGGTTTATAATTCTATTCGGGATTACTTTTAGTGCAATATCTTTATTAGGTAATCCATTTACGTAACAATTACTCATATCGTCGTTAATAACAGTTATTTTTTCGTTTTCTAAAATGGTGTAATCAAAAGATTTTTTACGTTGTTGCCTAATACCATCTTTAAGAAAAAGGTGATCGACCCACAATAATGTTTTATCTAAATTGTAATAACTAACTAGCAGTTGGGGTATTGTTATTTCCTCTGTTCCGCTATTAAATAAGCTTCCACTAATAGTGTTACTACTGACGTTTAATTCGTTTATAGCGAAGCTTTTATATAAATCTGAATTTGATACATTTCCTGCCGCTTGTAAATTAAATTTAGTAGGTTGCTCTTCAAACTCAACGGGGGTAAATTCGTCTGGGTTAAATGTTTTAGGAATAGAATCTTTAGTTTTAGACCAGGCAATGCCTTCAAAATTAATTTTAAAACTAGAGGTTTCTTTGGGCATTAGTTTATGTTTTAGGTGGTATTTTGCATTGTATGTCGCTAAGGCTTTATTGTTATTATTATAAAGTGTTCCTTTTAGTACAACATCTGCAGGTACATTATCTATATTTTGTACTTCTCCAACAATGGCGTAATGCGTTTTAAATTTAACCAATTTTGCAGATAAAATCTCTAGTACAGGTTGTTTCAAAACATCTTCATGATGTGTTTGCTCTGTTGTTATGCGTCGTCGTCCTTGGTTAAAATAGGTTGTAACATTGCTAGAATATAGCTGGTCTGGTGGCAAATATGAGTTTAAGTCGTCTATATTTATATACCATTTGTTATTTTGTTTTACAAGTGTTTTATAGTCTGTTTTATCTATACTTTCTAAAGGCGTAATCCAATTTGTAACAACTTTTGCTGTAGCTAAACTATCGTTTTTAAAATTTATAGTAGTCTTAATCGCATTGAGTTTTGCGTAAGAGCTTAGCAGACCATCGCTAACAGATATTTCTAACATATACTGGGCTATGGAACTCTTTTTTTTGGGATTAATTAAGCTATGTGCTTTTTTAAACGCTTTAAAATCTAAGGCATTATAATATGCCAATACGGTGTTTTTTGGAGATATATGGTCGTTATTTTTTAAATACACTTTGTATAATCCATACACGAATAGGATAGCTAGTAATAACGCCCAAATATGTGTAGTTTTTAATACAACAGAAGAAAACGATGCGTAATTATTCCTGAATTTTAAATACTCTGGAACTGTCCTAAGCTTTGTTTTTAGAGTTCTTAGCCACATTAATTGGATATTTAAGATAAACGCAATTATAATTGTTAAAAATGGAAGTGTTCCCCAAAGTATTTTTTGCCATTTAGCTACATTATCTTTTGGTAATACAGTGCTTATAGGAGGGATGTTTAAACGTTCCCAAACATTAATCCCATTTTCGAGTTGCTGCAAGCGTTGCCAACCACAGAAATACAAGATTGGATCATAAAACTTATCGTTAGAAAAAATGTACTTTAAATTATATTTTTCTGGAACCGTTAGGAATTGCTGCAAAGACCCAATTCCCTCAACACCTTTAAATTTTGAGTTTTCTAAGCGTTCAACAGGTCTTGTGGTTAACTCTGGTAAGCGTCTTGCAGAGTGGTAGTTACCATCAACAGTTAAAGCATTTGTTTGTGCCGATAGCCAAGCCATTTGGTCGCCAAATCCTAAGGTTAAGTAACGCCATTGGTCATGCTGGTCTTGGTTTAAAAAATTAACAATAGGGCGCATTTTAATTTTTTGTGGTTGTGAAGGCCTAAAGTAACCAAGACTCATTGTAAATACAGTTATAAACAAAAATAAACCTACGATAATAGCTCCAATTATTCCATGATAGATAGCTCCAAACTTATGCTGTATTAACTGTTTCAAATCAGCTTCTACAAAACGATAAGCAAACTCCCCAAATATGGGCAAAGACATAATAGAAGCCCAAAGTGTAAACCTATCTAAAGTCAAAATATTAAAAGCTGTTTCGCCTAATATAATTTTAGGAATAGGCGTAGTACCTCCCGTTCCTAACACAAACAGTAAGCTAATAGATAAGCCAAAAAACAAATAACGTTTACTATAATATCGATATAAAATGTAGGGAAGTATAATAAGTAAGCATCCCCACGGAATTAAAAAGAACACCAACCCAGAAGAAGTAATCTCCAAAAAATTATCTCTAGACCCATGAGGAATAGGAACTTGAGTTATAGGATTGTTTTTTGAGTTAATCCAATATGGAAGAATACATCCAATAATAATAATTAATGAGAGGGCGCCAAAACTTACGATGCGTTTAAATAACTTAAAAAAACTAACAACAAATAGCTTAAACGTTACAGCCTTGATTGTACCTACTGTTTCTTTAGAAACATCCATAATAACCATTCCTATTAATGGAAAAATAAAGAAAACCATTCCAAAAATAGGGGTAACATGATGTGAGGTTACTGTTACAGAAATTAAAGAAAGCCCCGTAAACAAGTAACGATACTTTCCTGTTTTAAGCCACAAGTAAACCTCTGGCAAGGCATGCATTAAAACTGAGATACCTATAATGCTTGGTAACTGCCCAAAAACATGTAGTGTCTCAACAAACGAAGAAGAAAACACCGCCAAAATAGAAGCATAACCCGCAGTAACCTTGTTCCCACTTAATAATAATGAAAACCGATAAACTCCAGTTATAAACAAAATAACACCTAATAAAGCTGTGGCAAAAAGCCCAAATTTTAAGCCTCCAATTAATGACAGACCAGCAATAACTTGATGAACTAATGGTGGGTAGCTCATAACACTAAACCCTGTGTACCATTTATAGTTCCAAGGCTCAAACCAATTATGACTATAATGATCAGCAAAGAAGAGGTGTATTAAGGCATCATAGGTTGTTTCTAAAGTGAAAAATATAGAAGCCCCATGAAATGCCAAGCCTATGAGCAATGCCGTAATTAAGTATTTGTTTGATTTTTTTTTCATTAAAACAGAACCTGTTTTTCTATGTTTTAAAGATAATACAAAGTTTTGTTTCGGCGAATGGTAATTATCGTTATAAACTTTTCATTGACCTATACAAGCGTTCCTACCACCGAATTAGCTCCCAAAAATACTCTAATCGCTTCTATTTTTGAGTCATAACTAAAACAATTTTATTATGAAAACTGGAATTATTATACCTTGTTATAACGAAGCAAATAGACTAAATGTTAATGCGTTTTTAAAATTTATTGAAGCTAATAATAATTACCACTTATGTTTTGTAAACGATGGTAGTAAGGACGATACATTAAGTGTTCTTTCAAGTATGAAAGCAAAATTTAATCAGCAAATAAGTGTTATAGATGTAAAGAAAAATGCAGGTAAAGCCGCAGCTGTTAGGGTAGGGGCGCGCTATTTATTTAACCAACAAGATATTAATTATATAGGGTTTATTGATGCCGATTTATCTACAGATTTTGAGGATTTTAAAAATCTTGTTCATAAACTAAAAACATTAGACGAGGTAACTTTAGTTTACGGATCTAGATGTAAAAAAGGCGGGCAGATAGAGCGCAATATATTTAGAAACATATTTTCTAAAATTATAAAAACAATAGTTTCTTTCATTTTAGGACTCTCTATTGAAGATACTCAATGTGGTGCAAAAGTTTTTAAAAGAGACATTATCCCAATAGCATATAATACACCATTTTTGTCGCGATGGTTGTTTGATGTTGAAATTTTTGTAAGACTGAAAAAATATTACGGTCCCAAAACGGTACTGAACAAAATCTATGAACAGCCATTGCGCAAATGGGTTCATATGGAAGACTCAAAACTAGGACTAAAAGATGCACTTAAAATACCGTTTGTATTAGCTAACATTTGGTTATCCTATAATGTGTTAAATGCCTTTAGTTTTTCTGAGGATATTGTTAATTTAGTACCCCCAGCTAACTTTAGTTTAATACCAGAACAACCAATAATAGCATAATTTATTAAAATATATTTGAAGAGTTATATTATATAATGCTTTTGTGAATTTAATTTTGTTTAATATTTAACATAATTTGTTAAACAAAATTAATAATTTTACATTTATTATTATATAACGTTCGTAACTATGAAAAAAATTGTAATTATAGGAGGCAGTAGAGGCATAGGGCATGCAATTACCAGTCAATTGCTAGACACCCATAATATTATTAACATTAGTCGTTCTGTACCAGAAGTTAATCACCCCAATTTAACCCATTATACTTGTGATGTTTTAACAGATGACTTACCAGATATTGAAGCTCTAGATGCTTTGGTTTACTGTCCTGGGAGTATTAATTTGAAACCTGTGTCGAGATTAAAGTTAGACGACTTTAGAGCCGATTTTGAAATTAATGTGATTGGAGCTGTAAAAACAATTCAAAACTACCTTCCGCAACTTAAAAAAGGAAACAATCCGTCAATTTTACTTTTTAGCACAGTGGCTGCAAAACTTGGCATGCCTTTTCACGCTAGTGTAGCTAGTTCTAAATCGGGTGTAGAAGGTTTGGTAAAATCTTTAGGGGCAGAGCTTGCTCCAACCATACGAGTTAATGCTATAGCGCCTACAGTGACCAATACAGAACTAGCTGCAAAGCTGTTACGCAATGAAAAAATGATAGAAAATATAACAGAACGCCATCCTCTAAAAAAGTTTTTAAACCCTAAAGAAGTTGCCAGTACAGCTACGTTTTTATTATCTGAAAACGCTGCTGCCTTTTCGGGTCAAATCTTTGAAATGGATTGTGGTATTGTTTCATTTAAGTTATAATTTTATGAAACTAATTAACACAGTAAAATTAGCTAAAAATAAAGACGCTTGTAATAAACAAGAAGTATCGATTTACGATATTGCTATTAATGATGCTAAAGGAAAACCCATAACACTTTCAAGCTATAAGGGAAAAAAAATACTCTTTGTAAATATTGCATCAAAATGTGGTTTTACTAAGCAGTTAAAGGACTTACAAGAATTAAACGACACGTATTCTAATCGCTTAATAGTAATAGGATTGCCCTGCAATCAATTTGCAAAACAGTCTCCTGGTGAGGCCAAAGAAACGCAGTATTTTTGCGAACAAAATTTTGGAGTGACCTTTCTTATTACAGAAAATATACAAGTTAAAGGTGATAAACAACATCCTCTCTACGCTTGGCTCACTAAAAAAACATTAAATGCAAAAAAGAGTTCTACTGTACTTTGGAATTTTCAAAAATATCTCGTTGGTGATAATGGCAAGTTAGTTAATTACTTTCGATCTACCACAAACCCTATGAGTTTGAAAATAACAAAATACTTAGATTATAATTAATTTTTTTAGACACCTATTTAAAATACGTTGTCTATAATCAAGTTATTCATAACAAGAGGATTAATATCAATTAGGACTCAAAATAAACGATACAATTCGTTTCTATTGCGTCTAAACACAGTATATTCCAAATTATTTACAGTTCATTTTAAATAACAATTGGTATAATATTGAAAATGCTTTACATTAAATCTCGTGTTTTTTACTTGTGAAAATACATTAACATTACGCTTCATCGAAAATATTTGGTTTTTAGCTACATAAAATTATATATTTGTGTTTTAGTCTTTAAAAAAAGTCATTTTCCCTTGAAAACAACAAAAATAATATTATCGCTACTCACGTTACTATTTGTAATATTTTTGTTATTGAGTGTTACATTAGCTTCTAACCTAATAGAGGTTTTATTGTTGTTTGCGTTAATTGTACTATACTTTAATAAAGTAAAACAAAAGAGTCTATATTTTTTATTGTTTTTAATTTGCTACATCATCCCTCAAATTAGCGAATTTGTTTTAAGTTGTATGCCTTCAGTTAGGTCGAATACACTAATTGTTTCGCTATCATACTATATTTTAAATACATTTTACATTGCTGCCTATCTATTTTTAATTTTGGAAATGCTAAAACCTATAAGTATTAAAGCATCGATTAAAAAATATTATATACATATAATTGTTTTATTGGCTCTAGATATTTATTGTGTGCTATTATTGTCAAAAATTACTAGAAAAAGTAATGAATTACTTAATTTTAATATGATGATTTTTGAAAATGTATACAATGTAATAACCATGTTATTACTTACGATTGCACTGCTAAATTACTTAAACAAAGGCTCTAAGAAGTCCATGAACTTAGTATTAGGAGTGCTATGTATTGTGTTTTCGGAAATTATACAAATTGCCTATATCTACATTAGCGACATTCATATGTTTAATATTGTGTATTCTGTTCTTCTAATTTTTGCTTTTGTATTTTTATATTTTCACGCAATTTTAACTTATGAATCGGATAGAATATTGCATTTCGATAACTTATAACCTACTTTTTTAATTAGGGAAAACAACCATACTTTCATAACCGTTTTTGCCAATAGAGGCAACGCCAAAAAAATAATTATCAATAACAATCCCTTTTAATACAAATTCTGAAACATTACCGACTAACCTGCTGTAATCCCAAGTTGGAGAGGTGGTATCTCTCCAGTAAATTTTATATCCAATAGCGTTATCAACTTTACGCCATGTTAATTTTGCCGATGGTTCAACAATACCAGCTATTTTTACCTCAAGAGGTTCAGGTGGTGCGCTTGCTAGGCTTGCTAAATTAATAGCATTAACTGCAGTTAGTTTTTTTGCGTATTCAACATTAACATGTTTAAAAGTGTCTCCATATTCAATACCGTTCTCTGTGCGAATATCTTGATGTTGTTGTGTGTAATTTTCATGTGCCTCCATAATACGCACCCCTGCAAAGCCAAGATCATTAAATGGGCGGTGATGCCCTCCACGACCAAAACGATCTAAGCGATATATCATACGCGGCTGCATTTCTGGCATATATGCTTTGGTTGTTTTATAAATATACCTTGCCATTTGTCTAGAAATACCATCAACTTCACCGCCTCTAAAACGACGTCTGCGCCTATCTTGCTCAGTTTCGTTTGCAGGGACAGGTTCAGAAAAAATGCGAAACTCCCTATTATTTATCACGCCGTCAACACCTTTTATGTTACCAATCATATCGTTATTTATAATTCCAATAATATCCCATTGTTTTTCTTTAGCATAATTAGCTAAACCTGCTCCTCCAAAGAGACCTTGTTCCTCGCCAGAAAGCCCAACATAAATAATACTATTATCAAACTTATAAGCACTTAATACACGTGCCGCTTCAATGGTTCCCGCCATACCAGAGGCATTATCGTTAGCCCCAGGGGCATCTAACTGATAGTTATTAGGGTCGCTAACCCTAGAGTCGATATCACCACTCATAATGATATAGCGATTAGGAAATTTTGTACCTCGCTGTATAGCAACAACATTAGTAACCATTACATCACGAGTAATACGTGTGTTGGTTCCTTTGGCTACAAGATTTTGCTGATTAAAAACCTCTAAACAACCTTTACATTGCTTAGAGATGGTTTCAAATTCGGTCTTTATCCAACGCCTTGCGGCACCAATACCTCTTACATTGGAAACCGTATCACTTAGCGTATGTCGTGTACCAAAATTTACAAGTGTTTGTATGTCTTTTTTTATACGTTCTGTAGATACTGCGTCGATAATATCGTAAAGTTTTTGATCTGTTTGTGCTATACTTAGTGTACACGTTATAAAAAAGACAACTAATAGTGGTGTTTTCATAGTATTAAAAGTTATGGTTTATTAAGTGTGAATTTAGCTTTAAAAATAGCATTATATACCTGTTGTGCATTTAGAAAAAGGATTGCCCATGTGACAAAAATGTCGCATATTTAACTGAATATTAAACAACTAAATATCATGGGCAATTTTATTGAAAATTACGAAATTATTCTTAATAACCTAAAACTAATTTGTGGGGATATAGGTAGCTTTAAACAAATACGAACTCGTAAGCCTTAACCTTATCGCAGAATATATGTCTATAAACACTGAGCTACAGTTATTTCGCTATTTAAAAGGGGCTTACCTAGACCTATGATTAAACGAAGTGTTTATAATAAAAGGCTGAAAATCAACACAATTACATCGCTTTTACAAAGGCAAAAGGAAAAATAAGAAAGCGAATTGAAATTAATTTCTCTCAATTACACAGCGACTTTCTTTAATGATGATTTGATTTTATTAAATTCTATATCCGCAAAATCCCTTTTAGTTTTTTCCTCAATATCAACATCTTTAGTCTCTAAAATGTTAGATAGGTAATTTAATTTTCGCTTAATGTTTTCAAAAAGTACCGACCATTCAATTACAGAAATTTCAATATTCTCATCTTCATTTTTAAAGTATAAATATGGATTGTTACTTTTATTATTCTTTTGCCTGCCTTTTAACTCTCGTTTAATCCATTTATTAATATTTGAACTAACTAACAGTATTTTATATGTTACATTTTTAGGAAACATACTGATCATTCCCCCTAAATTAGGACAGTAAGTTAAGTTCAAAAAAAAGTATTAAATTTACTGATATGACACGGAGAAAATTCACTTCAAAATTCAAGACAAGAGTTGTCTTAGAGGCTCTAAAAGAGCGATTAACTACAAAG
>CALLUG010000034.1 GCA_938011315.1 uncultured Flavobacteriaceae bacterium | reverse complement strand
CTAATTTCTGAATTTACTTGTAGAGCATTACTAGCAAAGCTTAGTAAGGTGGTTGCTATTATAATGAGATGTTTCATTGCTTATTACAAATTAAACAACCAAGGGCTAAGCATTGTATGCACTAACCCTTAGTAATATATGCTAAGATAAGGACTATTAGTTTACTTTTGTTAAAATAACATCGGTAGGAACACTAAATTCTGGAGCATCATCATCTGTTTCTCCTCCATCTCTTCTAAACACATGCCATCTAGCAGTAATATTTCCTGGGGTGGCTGTTAGTATTTCAAATTTTAGACTTCCATTTTTTAAAGGATGGTATTTGGACTGATCTACTGTATTGTCGATAAAACCACCGCCAAAAATAACAAAAGGAGCCCAAGCTTTATTATTTCCTGCAAAAACTTCTTTATTGGAATTGTAAATAAAAGTTTCGTTACCATTAGCATCAACACTTACTTTTTCATAATGACCAACAAAGTTCATATTGTTTTTTGGATCTACTCTTAGTCTTACTCTAAATACTTCATTTCCATTTTGCCATTCCCAAACACCAAGATAGGTAGATAAAGGGTGTCTAATTTCTGAATTTACTTGTAGAGCATTACTAGCAAAGCTTAGTAAGGTGGTTGCTATTATAATGAGGTACTTCATTGCTTATTACAAATTAAACAACCAAGGGCTAAGCATTGTATGCACTAACCCTTAGTAATATATGTTAAGATAAGGACTATTAGTTTACTTTTGTTAAAATAACATCGGTAGGAACACTAAATTCTGGCGCTTCATCATCCCCTATTATGCCGCCTGTTTTTCTAAACACATGCCATCTAGCAGTAATATTCCCTGGAGTAGCTGTTAGTATTTCAAATTTTAGACTTCCATGTTTTAAAGGGTGGTATTTGGACTGATCTACTGTATTGTCGATAATACCTCCCCCTGTTATTACATAAGGAAGCCAACCCTTATTATTTCCTGTAAAAACTTCCTTATTGGAATTGTAAATAAAAGTTTCGTTGCCATTAGCATCAACACTTACTTTTTCATAATGACCAATAAAACGAGTATTATCTTCCAAATCAGCTCTCAGTCTCACTCTAAATATTTCATTTCCATTTTGCCATTCCCAAACACCTGTATAGGTAGATAAAGGGTATTTTGCCTGTGCGTTTAAATTTATTGAATTAGTTACGATAATTATAAATAATAAAAATTTTATAGTTGTTTTCATAGTGCTTTAATTTAGTTATTACAAGGTTTTCGCTCTATAGAGCCATTGTTTTTTTTACGAACACGAGTAAAGTTATCGAATGCCGCGTCGGCTTCAAATAGGGTTACTCCCATATCGGCTTCATTAATAAAATCTAAAAATAACTCCAATACTTGTTCTGAGTCCGTGTTTGTGTTTGTAATTAATGGAGGTGTGCTAGTTAGGGTTATACCATCATAAAATTTGTCTTTTAATTTTTCAGAGGTTATAAAACTATTATTCCTTCTGTCTCTTTGCTGCTGAGTTGATGCAAAAAAGTCAAAATTTGTATCGTTCTTAAAATAAAAAAATTCTTGAAACTTTTGTTTATTATTTATGGTGAGTGCATAACGTGTTAGTTTATCTCCTTTTTTGGTTATTAAAAACGCAACAAACGTGCCAGTATCTAATTTGTTATTATTTAATACTAGAGATATTGCTTCTAAATCATCGTA
The DNA here is from genome assembly GCA_938011315.1 of uncultured Flavobacteriaceae bacterium. GTDB lineage: Bacteria > Bacteroidota > Bacteroidia > Flavobacteriales > Flavobacteriaceae > AU392. The sequence goes on along the minus strand of CALLUG010000034.1, from coordinate 27,750 downwards.
TGAGAATACAGAGTAAGTCCCTTTACTATCATTAGGGTGGGTATGTACAAATGCTAAATAGTTTTCTGAGGGGGTTGCTAGTATTCTTACTTTTGCATTCCCATTAGTTCCTTGATCTTGAACTAAAGCCTGAACATTTTCGAATGCACTTATCGATTTCTCAAATTCTACATCTATATTATTAGAATTTTGTAAGTCTATAAGTTGTTGTTTAAAAGTATTACTTACTGCGTTACCAGCATTCAAAAAGTCGTTTATCTTGGCACACTCTCTATTAATGCCATCTTCATTTTCAAACGGAACAACAGGTGTAGGGCACTCAAACTGTTGGGTATCTAGGTTAAGGCGGCATCCTTCTTCCTGCTGGTCGTTAGTATTGTTGTTTGTGGTGTTATTAGTATTGTTGTTAGTATTGTTGCTTCCAGTACCACCACCGCCGCCGCTAGAGTTGTTGTTGTAGTCGTCATAATCGTTATAACCGTCAGAGTCATCATTGTAATTTCCTCTTCTACCACTGCTACCACCTTTATTGCAATCCGATGAGTCTTCTACCCAGCCACCTTGAGTACAGTTTAAAACAGGACCTCCCGGCTTTCCGAGGTAAGCACAGCCTTTTCGTATGGCTTCCTCATAGGTGTGTTGCTGTGACCCAATACATCTGGTGCTCTCGCAAGACTCTTCTTCGTATGTAATGGTAGGAAAACAATCATTGCGGGTAGAGAAGGTAATTAAGTTAGGGTCTGTTATAATCTCTATCGATGCTTCTGCAATGTTATATCCACTCTCAAAAGCGTCATCCTTATGGTATGTGATGAGCCATTGTTTGTAACTTTGGTCGGCATACTTAGTAAGGACATAATTTTCTAAAATGTCTTCTTCTGGTGGGCTGTCTCTAATAACCGTAAAGGTGTAACTGTCCAGATGCGCTGTAGAAATGTGCTGTACCAAGTCGGTATCGATACTAAAGCCGTAGTTTGCGGCATTAACAATCCCAAAGGTAGCGTTATTACTTAGGGAGGCTTGGTTAATGTCATTAATACGAGCAGTCACAAAGGCATCGTCTTTTAGTTGGGTTGTGTTTGTATAATTAACCAAGTAATCCGCCTGCGGTATTTCTGGTTCTAGGGGACTGGGTGTTTGGTTAATAAGGACTTCGTCGTCTTGTTGGCAACTTATTGCCATAAGCAATAGCAGTACTGCTATTGCTTTAAAAAATTGTTTTGTGTTTACAGTTATGTTTGTAATAGTTTAGTTAGTATTAAAAAAACTAAATTACAATTAATACAACAAAAACAAAATTTTATTTAAATTTTAACATTTAAGCTGTAAGGTTTGATTTAATTATTTTTTTTAACACATTATTTCAACAATTGGTGTGATGTCTATTTTCGAGATTTTATGCCATAAAAAAAAGACTGCTTAAGGAAGCAGTCTTTTTTTGTATAATTTAAAATTTAGAGTATTCTTAATTGTTTAAGATTCTAAATTCTGTACGTCTGTTTTCAGCATGCTGTGATTGTGTACAATCAACACCATTAGCACAACGGTTAGTTAATCTAGTTTCGCCATATCCTTTAGCAGATAAACGGCTTCTAGAAACACCTTTAGATACTAAGTAGTTTACTACAGAGTTTGCACGTTGTTGAGATAATGACTGGTTGTAATCGTCATTTCCTCTAGAGTCTGTATGAGATAATATTTCAATATTTACAGGCTTTTCGTTAAGGATTGGTAACAGTCTGTCGTCAATTACTTTTTTAGACTCAGGAGTTAAACGAGCACTAGCTGTTTCGTAAAATACTGGTATTGCTGTAGGCTCTAATAACTCACATGCAACTTCTTCCCAAGTTGTAATTCCACCTTTAGTTTTAAGCACAGTTTTAGTTACAGAGTTGTACTGCGCTGGTACAGTTACACTTCTTGTCGATGCAGGTGTATCTACAACTTGGCGTGTAATTGTTTTGTACTCTGCAGGGATAACAGTTTCTTCTATTCTAGCAGGAGTTTTAACTACTCTTTTAGTATAGGTTGTTGTTTGTTCTGCAATAGCTTCGGATGTAGTACTAGCATCAGATGCTAATGTTGTAACTTGTACATTTCTAGATTGAGATGGATACTCAACAAAACATGCAGCAACACACTCATCTTTATTAATAGAAGGACAGTCCTCTAATACTTTGTACTCCCATCCTGAAGTTTTAGGTTGTACTTGTATCGTTTGAGACGAGGTTCCAAAACTAGCAGGGATAACTCTTAATCTAGATCCAGCTTCTCTCTTTATATAAGAAACTTCAACATCTTCATAAACAGCAGGAATGTAAGTTAATCGTTTAGACTCTTCTTTTACTAATACTCTTTCTTCAACTGTTTTGTAAGTTGCAGGAACAACTTCTAAAGTAGTGTACTCAGGCTGTACTTGAATACGCTCTTGGATGTTTTCAAAAGTGTCCTTGGTAATACATTTAACATAACATTTTCCTGGCTCTGGGTTAGTTGGTAAGCCTTGAGCTTGTGCAAATCCTATTCCTGCAAGAAGGAATACGCTAAGTAGTAATTTTAATTTCATAATTGTTTGATTATTATTGTTTTAATGTTAAAAATTAACATAATGATTTATAGCGACAAAACTACTATTTTAATCAACGCGTTTTGTTTTTTAGTTATGAAAAGATTAACATATTCGATTAAGTGTATTTTTAGACGATTAAGTGATTTTCGTTTTTTACACATTTGTCCGTCTAAAATTATTTTTTGATGCTTACTCAAATTATTGAAACTAAATTACTACAAAATTCATAAATTGCACACTCAAAATGATGATATTTCCAAAATGATACAAGCAAAGCCTTATAAACCTAAATACAAAGTACGAATTGTAACTGCCGCAGCCTTATTTGATGGGCATGACGCTTCTATAAATATTATGCGTCGTATTATACAATCTACAGGCGTAGAAGTTATTCATTTAGGACACGATCGTAGCGTGGATGATGTTGTGAGTACGGCTATTCAGGAGGATGCCAACGCAATTTGCCTGACCTCTTACCAAGGGGGACATAATGAGTACTTTAAATATATGTATGATTTACTTAATGAAAGAGGGGCAGGTCATATTAAGATTTTTGGAGGTGGAGGCGGTGTAATTTTACCTTCAGAAATTAAAGCTTTAATGGCTTATGGTATTTCTCGTATCTACTCGCCAGACGATGGTCGCGAAATGGGACTACAAGGCATGATTAACGATTTGGTAAAACAATCGGATTTCCCTATTGGTAATACACTAAATGGTGAATTGAACGCATTGGCAAGTAAAAATCCAAAAGCAATTGCTCGTGTTATTTCTTCGGCAGAAAATTTTCCAGAAGTCGCCAAAGATATTTTAGATAAAATTCATACCAAAAACAAAAGTAGCAACACACCTGTTTTAGGAATTACAGGAACAGGAGGCGCCGGAAAGTCATCTTTAGTAGATGAGCTGGTGCGTCGTTTCTTGATAGACTTTCCAAACAAAACTATAGGTCTCGTATCTGTCGATCCTTCCAAGCGAAAAACAGGGGGGGCTTTATTGGGCGATCGTATTCGGATGAACGCAATTAATTCCCCTCGTGTTTATATGCGTAGCTTAGCAACACGACAGTCTAACTTGGCACTATCAAAATACGTTAACGAAGCCGTAGAAGTTTTGAAAGCGGCTCAGTACGATATTATAATTTTAGAAACCTCAGGAATTGGGCAAAGCGATACCGAAATTATGGAACACAGTGATGTAGCACTCTATGTCATGACACCAGAGTTTGGGGCAGCTACACAACTAGAAAAAATTGATATGCTCGACTTTGCAGATCTAGTAGCGATTAATAAGTTTGATAAACGTGGAGCCCTAGATGCCTTGCGCGATGTAAAAAAACAATACATGCGTAATAATAACCTATGGGATACTCCTCAGGATGAGCTACCTGTGTATGGTACAATAGCTTCCCAATTTAACGACCCAGGGATGAATACCCTCTACAAGGCTATCATGGATAAGTTGGTAGAAAAAACAGAAGCCGACCTAAAATCTACATTTCATATTTCTGAAGAAATGAGCGAAAAGATTTTTGTAATTCCACCAAGTAGAACACGCTATTTATCTGAAATTGCAGAACATAACCGTGCTTACGACAAAACAGCAAAACAGCAGGTTGACTTTGCCCAAATACTCTTTGGGATATACAAAACATTAGAATCGGTTTTAAAAACAACACCACGATTAGATAAATCAGGAATCGCATCGGAGTCGATTGTAGTTACAGACAACACTAAAGACTTTGTTAAGTTGCTGGTTGCAGAATTTGATAGTGTAAAATTAAATTTGAATCCCTATAACTGGGAAATTATTACAGGCTGGGCAGATAAAGTGGAGCGATACAAAAATCCAATTTACACGTTTAAGGTAAGAGACAAAGAGATTAAAATAGAAACTCAAACCAAATCCTTGTCCCAAACTAACATTCCCAAAGTGGCTTTACCAAAGTACGAAGCTTGGGGCGATATCCTAAGATGGTGCTTGCAAGAAAATGTTCCAGGAGAATTTCCGTACACTTCAGGTTTATACCCTTTTAAGCGTACAGGAGAAGATCCAGCACGTATGTTTGCAGGAGAAGGAGGACCAGAGCGTACAAATCGTCGTTTTCATTATGTAAGTGCTGGACTACCAGCAAAACGTTTATCTACAGCATTTGATAGTGTAACACTTTACGGAAATGACCCAGATTACAGACCCGATATTTATGGCAAAATAGGTAATGCAGGTGTATCTATTTGTTGTTTGGATGATGCAAAAAAATTGTACTCTGGTTTTAATTTAGCTCACGTGCTAACCTCCGTAAGTATGACTATTAACGGACCAGCACCAATATTACTTGGCTTTTTTATGAATGCCGCTATAGACCAACAATGTGAAATTTACATTAAAGAAAATGGTTTAGAGAAAACCGTAGAAACAAAAATTGCCAAAATATATAAAGATAAGGAACGCCCAAAGTATAATGCAGAATTGCCAAAAGGCAACGACGGTTTGGGTTTAATGTTGCTAGGAGTTACTGGAGACTTGGTATTACCAAAGGACGTATATGCAGAGATTAAAAAAAATACCATAGCACAGGTTCGTGGCACAGTACAAGCCGATATATTAAAAGAAGATCAAGCTCAGAATACCTGTATTTTTTCAACAGAATTTGCATTGCGTTTAATGGGGGATGTGCAAGAGTATTTCATAAACCATAATATTCGTAATTTTTACTCGGTATCTATATCTGGATATCATATTGCAGAGGCAGGCGCCAATCCAATTACACAATTAGCACTCACCTTGTCTAATGGATTTACTTATGTAGAATATTACTTAAGTAGAGGTATGGACATTAATAAATTTGGACCAAACTTGTCTTTCTTTTTTTCAAATGGTATTGATCCAGAGTACGCCGTTATTGGTCGTGTAGCTCGCAAGATATGGGCAAAAGCACTAAAGCATAAATATGGTGCAAATGCAAGAGCGCAAATGCTCAAGTACCACATACAAACCTCAGGACGTAGCTTGCATGCCCAAGAAATAGATTTCAATGATATTCGTACAACGCTACAAGCCTTGTATGCAATATATGATAATTGTAACTCATTGCATACCAATGCTTACGACGAAGCAATTACAACACCAACAGAAGAGTCGGTACGCCGTGCCATGGCAATACAATTAATTATTAATAAAGAGTTAGGATTAGCCAAAAATGAAAACCCAATACAAGGTGCTTTTATTATTGAAGAATTAACAGAGTTAGTAGAAGAAGCTGTGCTTTTGGAGTTTGACAGAATTACAGAACGTGGCGGTGTTTTGGGCGCCATGGAAACCATGTACCAGCGCTCTAAAATACAAGAAGAAAGTTTATACTATGAAACTTTAAAGCACAATGGTGAATTTCCTATTGTTGGGGTTAATACTTTTTTGAGTTCAAAAGGATCTCCAACGGTAGTTCCAAAAGAAGTTATTAGAGCAACAGAGCAAGAAAAAGAATTTCAAATTAAAACTTTAGAGCAATTACATAAAGCAAATGATACCCGCGAGCAACTAAAAACACTTCAAAATAAAGCGATAAATAACGACAATATTTTTGAGGTTTTAATGGAGGTTTGTAAAGTATGTTCTTTAGGACAAATTACAAATGCTTTGTTTGAAGTGGGGGGGCAGTATCGTAGAAATATGTAAGCAAAACACAAGACTTTCTTATAATATTTTAAAGTAATAATTTGGTATAAGTCTATATTTTTTTAAAAATTAGTAATGGTTGCTCTTATTGCTACCAAACGGCTTAGTAGTGGTTTTAAATAGTGCAAGTCTAGCATATTTGCGCCATCACTTTTTGCATTAGCAGGGTCAAAGTGGGTTTCAATAAAGAGTCCATCTACGTGGTTCACTACACCAGCTCTTGCAATAGTTTCAATCCTGTCGGGGCGACCACCAGTTACTCCGCTACTTTGGTTAGGTTGTTGTAAAGAGTGTGTAACATCCAAAATAGTAGGTGCGTATTGGCGCATGGTTGGGATTCCTCTAAAATCGACAAGCATATCTTGATAGCCAAACATAGTGCCTCTATCTGTTATCCATGCGGCATTATTTCCGGAGTCTTTTACTTTTTGTACAGCATGTTGCATTGCTTCTGGACTCATAAACTGTCCTTTTTTTAAGTTAACGACTTTACCTGTTTTTGCTGCGGCTACCACTAGGTCTGTTTGTCTAACCAAAAAAGCAGGGATTTGTAACACATCGACATATTGTGCCGCTAGCTCTGCATCAGAAACTTCGTGGATATCGGTTACTGTAGGAATGTCAAAAGTATCTGAGACTTTTTTTAGGATTTTTAATGCTTTTTCATCTCCAATACCCGTAAAACTATCAATTCTACTTCTATTTGCTTTCTTAAAACTTCCTTTAAAAATATAAGGTATTTCTAAGTTGTTAGTTATACTAAGTACTTTTTCGGCAATGCGTAATGCCATATCTTCATTTTCTATAGCGCAAGGACCAGCAAGCAAAAAGAAATTGTTAGCTGCTGTGTGTTTTAGTTTGGGAATTAGGTTGAGCTCCATAGTACAGTGATTTAGTAAGCAAAACTAATCAAATATAAACTTATAGACTTAAATAATACGGTGTTAAATTATTTTGAAATAAATTTTGATTCTACAACATCACTCTCCTTGCTTACAATACATAACGACATTATAAGGTTTGTAGTTACAAACAGACCTCCAAATAACATTACTTGATCAGTAATATTAATTAAAGAAATGATATTAAGCACACCAGTTAAGTAGCCCAAAGCAAAATATAAGGATAAGCATATGGTAGTAATCCCTAATATAAATCGTAGTATAAAGTTGGGCTTAAAGATTTGCCAAACAAAAGGAATACTTAAGGCTAATACAAGATAGTGTATTGCTTTATCATTAAAAATAGAGAAGAAAAATACGATAGTCGCTAAAAAGTAAACGTATGGAATATATTTTTTCATTTTTTTTGTATTTATCATTTCCCTTAAAAGTTAGTTAAACATGATTTATAATAGCGTCATTAAGAAATAAATTGATGATATAAAGCTACCATTATTACAATATTAATAAAATTTTAAGTTAAATACCACATTTTAAAGCAAAATAAATTCAATTTTATTTACAATAAAATAGCGTACCTTTGCGCGCTTAAATAATACTCATGACTACTATTAAAAACATTGCAATTATTGCTCACGTCGATCACGGTAAAACTACTTTGGTAGATAAAATTATGTACCACTGCCAGTTGTTTAGAGAAAACGAAAATACTGGAGATTTAATTCTAGACAATAACGATCTAGAGCGAGAACGTGGTATTACTATTACGTCCAAAAATGTGTCTGTAATCTATAAAAATACAAAAATTAATATTATAGACACCCCTGGTCACGCCGATTTTGGTGGCGAAGTAGAACGTGTTTTAAATATGGCAGATGGGGTTTTATTATTAGTCGACGCCTTTGAAGGGCCTATGCCACAAACACGATTTGTATTACAAAAAGCAATAGACTTAGGTTTAAAACCTTGTGTAGTGGTTAATAAAGTTGATAAAGAAAACTGTACCCCAGATGAAGTACATGAAAAAGTGTTTGACTTAATGTTTGAACTTGGTGCAGAAGAGTGGCAATTAGATTTTCCTACCGTTTATGGTTCAGCAAAAAACAATTGGATGAGCGACGATTGGAAAAATGAAACAGAAAATATAGAGCCCTTATTAAATATGGTTATTGATCATATTCCATCGCCAAAAATCCCAGAAGGAAATACACAAATGCTAATTACATCTTTAGACTTTTCGTCTTTTACTGGCCGTATTGCGATAGGACGATTAACTCGTGGTGAGCTAAAGGTAGGTCAGCAAATTTCTTTAGTAAAAAGAGATGCTACGGTAGTTAAAAACAAAATTAAAGAACTTCATGTTTTTGAAGGTTTAGGGCGTAAAAAAGTAGATAAGGTAGATCCGGGCGATATTTGTGCTATTGTAGGATTAGAAGGTTTTGAAATAGGTGATACCGTTGCCGACTTTGAGTCGCCAGAGGGCTTAAAAACAATAGCTATCGATGAGCCTACAATGAGTATGCTGTTTACAATAAACGACTCACCTTTTTTTGGTAAAGATGGTAAATTTGTGACCTCTAGACATATAAAAGATCGCTTAGTTAAAGAATTAGAAAAAAACCTAGCCCTCCGCGTTGAAGAAACAGGAAGCGCAGATAAGTTTCTTGTTTTTGGTCGAGGTGTATTACACTTATCCGTTTTAATAGAAACAATGCGTCGTGAAGGCTACGAACTTCAAATAGGGCAGCCACAGGTTATTATTAAAGAGGTCGATGGTGTAAAGTGCGAACCTATTGAGGAGATGACAATCGACTTGCCAGAACACGTTTCTGGAAAAGCTATAGAGATGGTAACCATGCGCAAAGGAGAAATGCTAAGTATGGAAGCAAAAGGCGACCGTATGGTTTGCGAATTTCTTGTCCCTTCTCGAGGCATTATTGGTTTACGTAACCAATTGCTAACAGCAACCGCTGGAGAGGCAATTATGGCACACCGCTTTAAAGAATATCAGCCTTTGCGAGGTGGTATTCCAGAACGTCAAAACGGCTCTTTAGTTTCTATGGAAAAAGGAACGGCAATACCTTACTCTATAGATAAACTGCAAGATAGAGGAAAGTTTTTTGTAGATCCAGGTGAGGATATTTATGAAGGACAAGTTATTGGAGAAAACTCTCGTGGCGATGACATGACTATCAATATTACTAAAACTAAAAAATTAAGTAATGTAAGATCTTCTGGAGCAGACGATAAAGCAAAAATTGTTCCTGCAATAAAATTTTCTTTAGAAGAAGCCCTAGAGTATATCCAAAAAGACGAATACGTTGAGGTTACTCCAAATTTTTTAAGACTACGTAAAATATTTTTGACGGAAGTAGAACGCAAACGAAACAAAATGATATAGAACAAACATTTAATATTAATCTATAATAAAAAATATAGATAAAAATAGTATTTTCACAGTATTAATATTTTAATACAAAATACATCTTTTTAGCACAAGCCTATAGCAATAATCACAAAGCAATTTGGGATGCCTTTGTAAAGGAATCTAAAAACGGAACATTTTTGTTTTTTAGAGACTTTATGGATTATCATAGCGACCGTTTTAAGGATGCATCATTTTTAATATTCAAAAACACAAAACTTATTGGTCTGTTTCCTGCAAATAGGTTAGGAAACAGACTGTACTCACACCAAGGTCTTACTTACGGTGGGTTGTTGCTAAGCAAAACATCCAAACTAAAAGATGTAATACAAGGATTTAAAACGCTGCTAAGCACTTTATATACATTGGGATATACACAAATTCAACTAAAAGATATTCCATCAATTTATCATCAAATGCCCAGTGACGAGCTAAAGTATCTTATGTTTGTTTTAGAGGCTAAACTCGTACAAAGAGATGCACTTTCTGTAGTAACGTTAGCAGCCAAAAACTCATTTTCAAAAGATAGAATTCAAGGAATTAATCGTTCTAAAAACTATGCGTTAACAATCAAAGAAGTCTTTACTTTTGATGCGTTTTGGAATACAATTTTAATTCCTAATTTACTTAAAAAACATAAGGTTAGTCCTGTTCATAGTCTAGATGAAATTACAAAGCTAAAGCAACGTTTTCCGGACAACATAAGACAATTTAATGTATATTATAAGAACACAATTGTTGCAGGGACTACAATTTTTGAAACCGAAACTGTAGCGCATTCACAATATATATCTGCAAATCAAGATAAAAACAAATTAGGAAGCTTGGATGCCCTACACGATTATTTGCTTAAAGAGGTGTTTGCTGATAAACTTTATTTCGATTTTGGGATTTCTAGTAGTAATAAAAATAAAAATATAAACCAAGGGTTACAGTACTGGAAAGAAGGTTTTGGCGCAAGAACAATAACGCAGGACTTTTATGAAATAGAGGTCGCAAGGTTTAGGAAATTAAATTCAGCAGTATTATGATCCCTTTTTTGGATTTAAAACAAGTTAACGCTCGCTTTCACAAACCGTTTGAGGATGCGTACCGTGAGTTTTTAAATTCTGGTAACTATATTTTAGCAGACCAAGTGGCACGCTTCGAAACTAATTTCGCATCTTATTGCGGTACTAAGTATTGCATTGGCGTTGCTAATGGTTTGGATGCTTTAACTTTAATTTTTAAAAGCTATATTTATTTAGGTAAATTAAAAAAAGGCGACGAAATTATAGTTCCTGCAAATACTTATGTGGCTTCTATTTTAGCAATCATTAACTCTGGTTTAACTCCCATTTTAGTAGAGCCTGATTGTAAAACATACACCATTACAGCAAGCACAATAAAAAAAGCAATAGGCAAAAATACTAAAGGTATTCTAGTGGTTCATCTATACGGACAATTGGTGGATATGACATCTATTTTAAATCTTTCAAAATCGAAAAACCTAATTGTTATTGAAGATGCAGCACAAGCACATGGTGCTAAAAACGCCAAAGCGATTAAGGCAGGAAATTTAGCTAACGCAGCAGCATTTAGTTTTTATCCAACCAAAAATTTAGGGGCGTTGGGCGATGCAGGTGCTATCACGACTAACGACAAGGCGTTAAGCTCTATAGTGTTTAAATACAGAAATTATGGTAGTGCTTCAAAATATAATATAGATCTTATTGGAGTTAACTCTAGGTTGGATGAAATACAAGCAATGTTTTTGAATATAAAACTAAAAATGTTAGATAACGATAACCTAAGCCGACGTAATATTGCTAAGATGTATCTTAGCCATATTAAAAATGATAAAATAATCTTACCTTATTTTAGTCACACAGCAGACCACGTATTTCATCAATTTGTAATTAGGGTTGCAGACAGGAAAGGTTTTATAGATTACTTAAAACAAAACAATGTAGAAACGGGGATACATTACCCAATTCCGCCACATCAACAAAATGGACTGTTAGGCTACACTAAAGGAAATTTTGTACTAACAGAACATATTCATAAAACGGTTGTTAGTTTGCCAATATATCCCACAATGGCCTTGCATAAAGTACATAAAGTTATAATGTATATAAACGCTTATTAATTGAAACTAAGCTTAAAATACATAACAACTAATGTTTTGATTAAAGTGGCTTCGCTAAACGTTGCTTCTGTATTGACTAGAACTATAGCTGGTTTTTTAAGTTCTAAAGCTATAGCAATATATATTGGGGCAGAGGGCTTGGCTATTATTGGTAATTTAAGAAATTTTCTAAGTGCTGCACAATCCTTTGCAACTCTTGGTTTTTATAATGCCACTGTAAAATATGTTTCAGAATTCAAAAACGATGTGATAACGTTTGCAAAAATAGTGACAACCATTTTTTACTTAGCAATAATTTCTACAATATTAATTGCGACAATATGTTACTATAGCGCAAATTACATAAGCGATGTTATTTTTTCTAACAGGATTACTAATGGCACACACATTATTAAAGTCTTAGCATTTGCGCTTCCGTTTTACACCCTCAATATACTTGTTTATGCTGTATTAAACGGTTTATCAAAACACAAAACTCTTATAATATTAAATATTTTAGGGCAAGTATTTGGGCTGTGTATTAGTTTGGTTTTAATCTATAAATACAGTTTGCAGGGAGCACTAATTTCTGTAGCATTAGTAGAGTCGCTGATATGTTTTGTTAGCTTAATTTTTGTTTATAATCGTAGGCAAGTAGTATGTCCATTGTTGAAATTTAAAACTATAGACTATACAGTGGCAAAAAAAATGAGTGCTTACACAATTATGGCGTTATTTTCGGCTATTGCGTTACCTATTGTTATGATAGCTATTCGATCTTACATTATAAATACTATAGGTGTTAAGGAGGCTGGTTTTTGGGAAGCAATGACTAGAATTTCTAAATACTATTTATTATTTGTAAGCTCTTTAATAACGCTTTATTTACTGCCTCGTTTTTCAGAAATTAATAGTAAAACTGAATTTAGAAAAGAAGTTTTTAGTTTCTATAAAACCATACTTCCAATTTTTGGCTTAGGGCTAATCGTTATTTATAGTTTAAGATCAGTTATTGTAAGGTTTATTTTTTCAGAAGCATTTATACCTGTGGAAGCGCTTTTTTTATGGCAACTTCTTGGCGATTTTGTAAAGGTACTCTCAATGGTTATTGCCTATCAGTTTTTGGCAAAAAAAATGTTTTGGCATTATATTATTACAGAAGCCTTTTCTGTAGTAATATTTTATTTAACAAGCCTCTATTTTATTGAAAATTATGGTGTAAGAGGAGTTACCATAGCGCATTTTGTAACTTATGTATTATACTTTGTTGTCATATTAATACTGCTTAGAGATGCTCTTTTTGGAGGATATTCAAAAAAACATTAGCATTAATAAGCGTGTAAATTAAGTTAAGACGTAAATAACGCTACTTATACCAATTATTAAGACTAAACCGTTATAGCTTTAGCCCAACGCATAGTGTACTGTTTCGCTATTTTGATGTAGTTGTGTTCTTTCTCAATAAATGAACGTGCATTTTTTGAAATGCTTATAATATTTTTTGGATTTAGAATAAGCCATTCTAGTTTTTTAACTAAGTAATTTACATTGGGGAGTGCATTAATCGCTATGGTATCTGGCTGTAAATTATAATGCGTTAACCACTCTTGTTCTGCCCCAGTAAAAACAACTTTGCCTTTCGCCATTGCTTCTAGCGCATTAAAACCCTGATCGTACGCATAAACTTGGTCTAGTACAATATGTGCCGTATTATAGGATGTTATATAAGTATTATATGGTAGGCTATTAACCTTTATAATACGAACTTTAGAAGAATGTTTTTTTAAAATTATGGCTAAAGCTTTTTCAAAAAAATCATTTCCTTTTTTGTAATAATTGTGTTTGTTTATACCATGAAAAATAATGATTTTATTGTTTATAGTGGGTTTAATGTATTTTAGTTCTTTTATGTTTATAGGGTTGGGGATCATACCTAAGTATTTTTTAAACCCAACTAGGGGTAGATGATAGTCTAAATCTGAAGCAATAACTCCAGCTATAGTGTTATAAATATGATCGTGTAATGCTCTAAACTTTGCAGATCGATATTTTAGTATAGGGTAAAAGTCTTTTTCGTTTACTCTTGCTTCAAAAAAAGGATTTAGGATAGAATACCTAAATTTTTTGCGATAAGCATAAGTTACGCTAGGATAGTCACAACTACAGGACAGCAGAAAACATTTGCCATTCCATCTGCTTAAAAGGTTAAAAATACTTTTCTCGGTTTTAGGCTGGCATAAAAAAGAACTTTCATTAATAAATTGTACAATATCATAGTTTTGTAATTGTTGCTTAAGTTTTAAAATTTGCAACTTAACCATAAACGAATGAACATCGAACTTAAATAACCTAAAAAGTACTACACGTATTTTTTTTGAAATTCCTTTTCTAAAGTAATGTGTTATTTTATGATCAACATCGACATGCTTAAAACCATCATTTAAGCCTACAACAGTAACATGATGCCCTAGTAGTGTAAGACCTTGTTTTAAGAAATTATGAAATCTATTGTATTCCCCAACTAATAAGACCCTCAATATTATTTACTTTTGTTTTCAAAGATAGTTTTTAATGCCTAAAAATAATAACAAAAAAGTGTGTATCGTAACCTCATCGTTAGGCAAAGGAGGTGCGGAGCGTTGTTCTGCATTATTATCTATTATGCTTAGCAAATTGGGATATGATGTACACATTATTACTGTTTTGCCAGAGGTAGATTATAAATATGCAGGAACTTTGTTAAACTTAGGACTTGTGAAAACTAAAAAAAACAGGGTATGGAATAGATTAAAGCGCCTTATACTGTTTAAGCGCTATTTAGCGCAACACAATTTTAGCCTTATAATAGACAATAGATCTAGAAATAAAGCTTTTAGAGAATATATCTTATCTAAATTTATATACAGGGCTCCAATAATGTATATGCTGCAAAACTTTAAAACCTCCAAAACGTTTACAAAGTATCCTTGGCTTAATCAGTATCTATATAAAAATGAAACAATGATAGCCGTTTCTAAAGCCATAGCAGTTAAGTTTCAAAAAAAATACAAGCTTTCCAATATTAAAACACTATACAACTGCGTGGATCCTCTTGCACTAACCGAACAATCTCTAGTAAACGTTACAGAGGTTAAGGAAGATTATATTATTTTTTATGGACGCATAGATGATTATCATAAAAATTTGAAATTACTGATAGATGCCTACCAAATGTCTAAACTTAAACAACAATCTATCAAACTCCTAATTTTAGGAAGTGGAAGTGACACTAAGGTTATTAAAAACTATGTCGAGCAAAAGCAATTACAAATGGATGTTATTTTCAAAAAATTTACACCCAATCCTTTTCCATATATTGCTAAAGCACGTTTTATGGTTTTGAGCAGCAGGTTTGAAGGTTTTCCGTTAACAATTTTAGAAACTTTAGCGCTAAACGTACCAGTGGTTTCAGTAAATTGTACTTCAGGCCCCTCTGAAGTTATTGTAAATAACCATAACGGATTGTTGGTAGAAAACAACAATATAGAACAATTAGCAAATGCAATGTATAAACTTGCTACAGACTATAAACTATATCAACTTTGCAAAGTTAATGCAAAAAAGAGTATAGAGACTTTTTCTGTAAATACGCTCTCAAAACAGTGGGAGACACTTTTAAAAGATATTTGATTATGACAACGATAGAAGACGCAATCACAATTAAAATTAAAACAGTACACGAACAACGAGGTAAACTGGCAGTAATTGAAAACAATGATATTCCTTTTGAAATAAAACGACTATACTATCTATTTGATGTCCCTAATGATGCTTATAGAGGAGGGCATGCCCATAACATACAAAATTCTTTTTTAATTGCATTGAGTGGAAGTTTTGAAGTGCATCTGGATGATGGAAATGCCAAAAAAACGATAATGCTAAATAAGCCTAATATAGGCTTATTTATCCCCACAGGAATTTGGAGGGAGATTGGTAATTTTTCATCTGGAGCAGTTTGCTTGGTTTTAGCTTCCATTAACTTCGATGAAACAGAATATATTAGAAATTATAAAAAATTTTTAAGTTTTAAAAACCGTTAAGTACAGTTTGTTTTTCAATAATACCAATTGCATCTTTTTTAAAACAATTAAAATAAAGCTAGAGCAGTGTAATAAAATTTTTTGTTTACGATTAAGGTTTGTAAGTGTAATGTCTTTTTTTATTTCAGAAAATACCGTGTAGTTTTTTTTTATTTTTTGGTCTATTGCAACAGAAAATCGATTCAAATCCATGTATTTTTTTAAACTTTGATTGTTCTTTTCATATTTCAAAAAGCGATTTAATACTTTAACTCTATCGTTAGTTTGAACGGAAAACGATAGATGATTACTAATACAATTAAGTCTCTTGATCGCAGTTATTTTTGATGAAAATGCAATAGGACATTGCAAGGCTATTCTTACCCAAAACTCAGTGTCTTGACCGCTTCTTAGGTCTTCGTCAAACCCTCCAAAGTGGTTAAACTGTTTTTTTGTCATAGCGATTGCAGAAGTCCAACAAAGAGCGTCATAATAGCTATTATCAAAATAATTAGTTACGATACCAACAAAAGGAAGCTTGAGGTTTGAAAAGTTAGCCTTAACCTTTTTTCTTTCAAAAAATGATTTTTCATAACCCATAGCATACAGACCACAGTCGGGGTAGGTTTGTATAAGATGTTTTAATTGTTGTAAGTGGTTGGGCTTCCAGAGGTCATCTGCATCCAAAAAAGCAATGTGTGTATAATTACATTTTGTAACAGCATAATTCCGTGCATAAGATACCCCTTTGTTTTGAATGCTGTATATTTTAACCCGTTGATCCTTAAAGGCGTTTGCTAATGTTAAACTAGCATCGGTAGAACCATCGTTTACGATAATGATTTCATAATCTGCATAAGTTTGATTAAGAACACTTTGTACTGTTTTAGAAATGTGTTTTTCTTTGTTATAAAGAGGTATAATAATAGAAAAAAACATTAAGCTTTATTTTTTAGATAACAAAAGTAGCCTAATTTATAGAAATCGAACAAATAAATAGAGGGATATGATGAGTTAAAATGACGTTTTAAGCTCCCTTTACTTATTAAAAAAAGCAGCAAAATTATTTTGTTTAGCCTTATGGATTTTATTAAATAATACATTCTAGAAATAGCGAACGTTTGTTTTTTTAACTTCCCTTTATTTATTAATTGAATGAGGTTATTTATACTCTGTTCTGTTTTTGTTATAAACGTGTTAGCGTCGTCATCTGCGCTATGAATAACGGGATTGTTGATATAAGTAAATGCAATGTTTTTTTGTTTCAAATTTTCAAAAAACACACTATCTTCATGACCATAAGTTATTATAGACTCATCAAATACGTGGGATATAAAGATAGCTTTCTGAATTAAAAAATTGGCCGATAGTGTAATGCGACGCTTCAATGTATTACCTACCCACTGTTGTTCTCTTTTTTTTGTGTATAGCCACCTAAGTTTGTAAGGTTTTTTAGGGGGTGTTTTTAAAAACGTAATACCCCCCAAAACCAGATTGTGCTTACTGTAAGGTAAATATGTTTTAATAAAATTTGAATTTTTAATTTCTGTTCCCGCATCTAAAAATAACAAACTGTTATAGCGGGCTGCATTGCCTAGTTTGTTTCTAATTGCTGCTCTACCTATATTTTGCTTTAATACTATATAGGACGTGTAACTGAGCTTATTGAGTAAGGACTTCCTACTTGTACTGTGTGTAGAAGCGTCGTCGTATATTAAAATTTCAAAGCTAATATTTAGATTTAGTAATTGTTTGTGTAATGTAAGTACTAATTGGCTAACATCGTAATTGTGTACTGGAATTAATACAGAAATCATTGTCCTTAAAGTTTAGCTTTTTCGCTGCACAACTTCATAAATTTTACCTTCGTCACATTTTAAGGTTTTATTAGGATATTTTAGGAGTAGTGCATAATCATGAGTTGCCATAAGTATGGTGTGTCCTTTTTTGTTAAGGTCTTGTAAGACTTCCATAACTTCAAAGCTTGTTTGTGGGTCTAAATTTCCGGTGGGCTCGTCAGCAAGAATAAGTTCGGGGCTATTGAGTAAGGCTCTGGCAATAGCAATTCGCTGTTGCTCGCCTCCAGAAAGCTCGTATGGAAACTTAAATCCTTTAGACTTCATAGCAACTTTGTCGAGTACTTCTTCAATTTTTAATTTAATTTTAGTCTTGTCTTTCCAACCTGTTGCTTGTAAAACAAATTCTAAATTACTGTTTACTGTGCGGTCGTTTAAAAGTTTAAAATCTTGAAAAACAACTCCTAATTTTCGCCTTAAAAAGGGAATTTCCTTTTCAGTTAATTTATTTAGGTTAAACCTCACAATAGTTCCATTGCCCTTGGTAAGACTTAAATCGCCGTACAATGTTTTCATAAAGCTACTTTTACCACTTCCTGTTTTTCCTATGAGATACACAAAATCACCTTTTTGCATTTCAAAGTTTATATCCGAAAGGACTAAGCCTTCACCTTGAAAAATAGAAACATTATTTAGTTCTAAAACAGTTTGAGACATCATTAAAAAGTAATCGTTATAGATTTGTGTAAATGTATTGCTTTAGTGTAACTTTTAAAAATGAAATTTAGTATGCCTTCATAAGTTTATAACTGTTTAATAAGTTGGTTTATAATTATAAAATAATTTTGACGTTATAAAACGATATTAAATTACTTTTGATTATTAACAAAAAGACTAAGTAATGATAAAAAAACGACGATTTGTTTTTACACTACTATTGCTGCATAGTTATATTAATTATGCACAAAAATCGGCACAATATACTAATGAATTGATTGACTTTCAAAAAGCATTATCTTTATACAATGATAAGCAATATCTAGCAGCACAATCGTTATTTTATAAAGTTAAAAACAATAGTAAAGAAGAACTTATAATATCGGATAGTGATTACTACATTGCAAATGCTGCGGTGCGATTAAACCAAAAAAATGCAGATAATTTAATTTTAAACTTTGTAGAAAGCTACCCTACAAGCACCAAGCAAAATAGTGCATTTATGGATGTAGGTCATTATTATTTTGAAAATTCAAAGTATGCCAGTGCCAAAAAATGGTATGACAAAGTTGCCCAAAATGCTTTAACAGGGATAGAGCGCGATAAATTTAATTTTAACTATGGGTATAGTTTTTATGCAACAAAAAATAATAAAAATGCCAAAAAATATTTAGCTCGCGTAGAAAACTCCAAGAAATACGGTTCACAAGCAAAATACTATATCGGTTTTATGGCTTATGAAGGTGATGATTACAATAAAGCATCGGAGTATTTTGATAAGGTTGAAGATAATAAAAAATATAAAGACAACCTATCGTACTACCAAGCAGATTTAAACTTTAAGCTTGGAAACTTTGAAAAAGCAATAAGCCTAGCCAAATCAAAATTAAAAACAAGCAACGCAAAAGAAATTTCTGAATTATCAAAAATAATAGGGGAGAGTTATTTTAACTTAAAACAATATGCAGAAGCAATTCCTTTTTTAAAAAAATATAAAGGACGAGCTGGCAAATGGACCAATACCGACTTCTACCAATTAGGATATGCATATTATAAAGAAAATAAGTTTGACACAGCCATTTCAGAATTCAATAAAATTATAGATGGTAATGATGTTGTTGCTCAAAATGCGTATTATCACTTAGGCGAGAGCTATATTAATTTGAATAAAAAACAAGAAGCCCTAAATGCGTTCAGAAATGCATCGCAGATGGATTATGATTTAAAAATCCAAGAAGATGCAGCTCTAAACTATGCCAAAATTAGTTACGAAATTGGTAACCCATACAAGTCTGTACCACAAGTATTAACAGAATATTTGGATAAATATCCTAAAACCAGTTATAAACAAGACATAGAAATCTTATTGGTTGACTCCTATATAACTTCCAAAAATTATAAAGACGCCTTAGCTCTTTTGGAAAAAAACAATAGTTTTGAGAGTAAAGTTGCTTACCAAAAAGTAGCGTTTTATCGTGGTGTAGAATTGTATAATGAAACTAAGTATCTAGAGGCAAAAGCGCTGTTTAATGCCTCTTTAAAAGAGCAAAGAGATACTATATATACTGCTAAAGCTACATTTTGGAAAGCAGAAACGGATTATAATTTAACCAATTATAATGAAGCCTTATTAGGGTTTAAAGCTTTTAAAAATAACAGTAAATCAACATCTACTAATGAAGCTGCTAATATCGATTACAATTTAGGATATACTTATTTTAAACAAAAAAAGTACTCTAATGCTATAAGCTTTTTTGATACCTACATTAATACAACTACAGACAAGCTAAGACTAAATGATGCCTACCTACGATTGGGTGATAGTGAATTTGCTTCTAGTAACTACACTGCAGCAATAAAAGCTTACGATAAAGCTATACAACTAAAAAAAGTAACACCCGATTATGCTGTTTTTCAGAGAGCACTCAGTTATGGATATGCAGGCGAAAGCACAAAAAAAATACAAGGGCTAAATAGTTTTATAGAAACCTACAAAACATCCAAACTTCGAGATGATGCGCTTTATGAATTAGGAAATTCCTATGTAAAAAATAATGATACCGATAGCGCAATGCAGACATACAATCGTTTGCAAACAGAATATAGCGAAAGTGCTTTTGTGCCTAATGTACTATTACGACAGGGTTTAGTACATTACAATGCTGAAAATAATGACTTGGCACTAACAAAATTTAAAACAATTGCCAGTAAATATCCAGGTTCTCCAGAGGCCTTGCAGGCAGTAGCAACATCTCGTTTAATCTATATCGACTTAGGCAAAGTTAATGAGTATGCAACTTGGGTAAAATCTTTAAATTATATAGACGTAACTAATGCTGACTTAGATAACAGCAACTACGAAGCTGCTGAAAAACAATACTTAGCAGGTAGTAATAGTAAAGCTATAAAGCTTTTTAACCAGTACCTTATTGAGTTTAAAAATGGTTTGCACACAACAAAAGCTCATTTTTATCTTGCACAACTTTATTTTAAAGAAGGTTTGCAAGATACAGCCATACCTCATTATCAATATATTATAAACAAACCAAAAGGAGAATACACAGAGACCGCATTGACACGGTTGAGCGAGATTAACTTAAACAAAAAAGATTGGTCTACAGTAATACCAATACTAGAGCGCTTAGAGCAAGAAGGAGATCTTCCACAAAGTATTGTATTTGCTCAATCTAATCTTATGAATGCTTATTATCAACTAAGCAATTATACCAAAGCTGTTACTTATGCAGAACAGGTGCTCGCTAATTCCAAAATAGATAATAGTATAAAAAGTGATGCGCAAATTATAATTGCTCGTTCCGCTTTTAAAACCAATAATGAACAACGCGCCAAAACAGCTTATGCACAAGTAGAAAAAATAGCCTCTGGTGCCTTAGCGGCAGAAGCACTATACTTTAACGCCTATTTCAAAAATAAAGATAAGAAATACCAAGCGTCTAATACTACCATCCAAAAGTTAGCAAAAGATCATTCAGCCCATAAATATTATGGCGCTAAAGGATTAGCTTTAATGGCAAAAAATTTTTATGAATTAAAAGACGCCTATCAAGCAACTTACATTTTGGAAAGTATAATTGATAATTTTAAAGAATTTGAAGACATTATTGCAGAAGCTAAAGAAACATTGAGCAAAATTAAAACAGAACAAGCAAAAACAAATTCGTCTGTAGAAACAGATGATGAAAACTAGAAAACAACTTCAAATTAAGCAAAAACAACTATGTGTAAAACTATAAAACAACTAGTCGTGTTTATACTATTATTAAACCTGTCGATTGCGTTGTCTCAAACCAAAAAACAACAAAACGATACTATTAATACAGAGGTTGTGAATGTTATAAAACCTTATACACCTAAAATATCGGATGCGTTTAAGATTAAAGAAACCCCCTCTGTAGATGATGCGCAAACCACCAATAAAAAAGCAGTTGAGTACAATATATTTTCTATACCCGTAGCCTCTTTATTTACTCCCGCAAAAGTAAAAGCAGCATTGGTGGATAGGGCAAAAAAAGAAAAACTATTTCACAATTACGCCTCCTTAGGGGTAGGATCTTTTACAACACTTTTGGGCGAAGTATATCTCAACAAAGTGTTAAGCAACACACAACGCATAGGAGGTTATATTAATTATCATGCCTCACAAGGTGGTGTAGAAGATATTGCCTTAGACGATGATTTTTCTGATGCAAAAATTGCTGTTAATTACTCAAAAAACACGCGCGACTTGGTATGGAATATAGATGCCAATTTTAGACATGAAATTTACAATTGGTATGGATTACCAGACAATGTATTTACAGAAAATCAAATAGCCCAAATTGACCCAGAGCATACGTTTTTCACTTTTGATGTGGGAAATACATTACAGTTTGAAGATCGTTTTATTAAAACAGTACGTGCTCGTTACAGACGTTTTTTTGATGATATAGATTCTGCCGAAAACAACCTTATAGCAAGTACGGATTTTAGTATTCCTATAAACAGATATAACGATTTAAAGGCTAATGTAGGTATTAATTACCTCGATGGTACTTTTGAACAGAGCCTTAATGCCTCCCAAGAAATAGACTACGGAAATCTTATAGCAAACATAACTACTACGTATGCTGTTGAAATAGATAATTTAAACCTTAATTTAGGAGCTTCTGTAGCTTATTTAAACGATACAGCATCTGGCGACAATGACTTTTTTGTTTACCCAAAAATAACAGCAACATACAAGCTAGTTAACGATGTTTTGATTGCTTTTGCAGGGGTAGAGGGAGAATTAATTCAAAATTCATATTATGGCTTTGCTAATCAAAACTCTTTTGTGTCTCCCACCTTAACAATACAACCTACAGACCAACAATATGATGCTTATATTGGCTTACAAGGGAAATTGTCTAACAACACAAGTTATACTGTTAAGGCAGCGTATGTTTCAGAAAATGACAAAGCATTATTTACTGCCAATCCAGCCGTATCCAATGCCAGTCAAGGGTTTCAATTCGCTAATTCTTTTACTGTAGTTTATGATGATGTAACTACCTTTAGCACACTTGCAGAATTAGATATTAGCCTTAACAAAAAGCTTAACGCAGTTTTAAAAGCTGAATATTTTTTATATACAACAGATATTCAAGATGAAGCTTGGAATCTTCCAGATATTAAAGCGTCATTGTTTTTAGATTATCAAATTAATAACCAGTGGTTTGCAGGTGCAAATTTATTTTTTATAGGGGAGCGACTAGAACAAAATTTTAATACTGGCACACTTATTGACATAACTACATTAGAGCGTTTTTTTGATGTAAATGCACATATTGGATACCGTATTAATCAGCGCTGGTCTATATATGCAAAAGCAAATAATATCTTGAATAAAGATTACGAACGTTGGCTAAACTTTCCGGTGCAAAATGTCCAGTTTTTAGCAGGAGTAAGTTATAAGTTCGACTTTTAAAGTTGTATTTATTGTTTTAGTTTAGCAACTTAAATTTTTAAATATTTAAACTAAATAAAAATGAAAAGAAGTGTATTAATTTTAGCATTATTAGTAGGGTTTATTTCTCAAGCCCAGCAACAAGATTATTATTTAGATGGTGGATTTATAGCAGAAGGCTATGATGTTACCTCTTATTTTGACAATAATAAAGCTGTAGAGGGTAAAAAGAGTTTTGTAGCAAGTCACGACGGTGTTAAGTTCAAATTTTCATCCCAAGCCAATTTAGATAAATTTAAGGCAAACCCAGACAAATACGTACCTCAATATGGTGGTTATTGTGCTTATGCTTTAGGGACTAGCGGAAAAAAAGTGGATGCAGATCCAGAAACTTTTGAAATAAGAGATGGAAAACTATATATGTTTTATAACTCATGGGGGATTAATACGTTTAAGAAATGGAAAAGTGAAGGTCCAGAAATTTTACGCCCTATAGCAGATGCTAACTGGGAAAAAGTAAAATACGAAAAATAACAATAAATATAATAAAGCATATAACGGCAAACTAAAATAAGTTTGCCGTTTTTTGTTTATAGCCATCGCATTGTACTCAAACTATACTAATGAAAAAATTAATAACGAATAGAAATTTGGTTATTATAAATCTTACAATTGTAGTTTACTTCATACTTATTTGGCTCATTAATATTTATAAAATAGAAGCTATATTAATTGGAGTTTTTAGAGAGCTATTAACCTTACCATTTTTTATAGCACAAATTGTATTTTTAGTACTCACAATAAAGCACTGGATTAAACACAACAAAAACTTATTAGTTATAATTAGCACTGTACCACTAACAATTTGTGCTATTATTACAGTAAGCAGCTTTTTTAATTAGAGACTTTTGTTGAGTAAGCTTATGCATATTAAAAGCAGCTTATGAACTCCAAATTAAAACGAAATAAAAACAGAACACTAATACAATACTAAAATTTAAACTTAGTAAACTAAATAAACGTGTTTAACCAAGCTTTAAGTTCATAAAAATTTTGTGGGGCGACACCATGTCCTACAGGAAATTCACTGTATTTATGAGCAATTTTTAAATCGTTTAATTGTGCTGTTATTTTTCTAGCCCAAGTTACAGGAATTACTTGATCTGCACTACCATGAGAACTATAAACTGACAAGTGTTTATAATTTTCAGGAGGTTTGAAACTTATAATATCTTCATTAATATAGCCACTCAGTGCAATAACAGTATTTACTTTTTCTGGGTAGCTTAATGCTACAGCATAACTAAGTATAGTCCCTTGGCTAAAGCCTAGCAATGTAACATTTTCAGAATCTACAGGGTAAGTTTTACAAACTTGATCAATAAATTTAGCAATACAGTCTCTGGACGATTTTGCTTGATCATTATCACTCCACTTACCTTGATCGGCATCAAAATTAATAGCGTACCAAGCATTGCCGTGAGGCTGTAATTTGTAAGGCGCTTTTGCCGATATAATAAAAAATTCGTCTTGCAGCTCATTAGCAAACGAGAATAAATCGTTTTCGTCACTGCCATAGCCATGAAGCATAAGTAACAAAGGTGCTTTTTTGGTCGTTAGAGATGATGGTCTAGTAATATGTTCTAACAGTAATTTTGGTTGTGACATTATAAAGATAATTATTTTCCTAAATTAGCGAATAGCTTTTGATACAAAGATCCTAGAATAGGGGTGGGCTGGGTTTTTCCATTTATTGCAGTTACAATACCAAAGCCAAGAAGCACAGTAAAAAAAATCCACCAAGCAAAAGAGATTTTAATATCATCAAAACCACCAACAATATAGCCTAAGGCAAGAAAGGTAAGCCATAAACCTAAGGATTGTCTCACATGAAAACTTGTAAATGGATTGTTGTTATTTTCTGCGTTCATATAAAATGCAATAATTACTCCTATAATGGTAAAGTAACTTAGTATTGCCAATTTTTTTCCCTTATCTACTATTTGCTGCTCCATAAAAATTATAGAATAATGTTGTTATTATTAATGACTCCGTACACTTTGCCTTTGAGTTGCTTGTTTAAAAAGATTGCATTTTTAGATTTAGATAATATCTCTGCTTCTGAAAATGTGTAAGTCATTTCGGGGTTAAAGAGCGTAATGTTTGCAGGATGACCTTCTTTAATAGGGCTTTGTTTTAGCCCAAAACGTTCTTTACCACTAGTTAAATATTTTATTGTTTGTGTTGTAGAAAACAACTTGTTTAAGATTCCAAATGCGGTTTCTAAACCAATAGTTCCACTTTGAGCATAATCGAACTCTATTTTTTTTAGCTCAATATTTAACGGATTATGATCGCTCGTTATCATATCTATGGTGCCATCTTCTAGACCTTTATGCAACGCATTAATATCTTCTTGAGTACGTAATGGAGGTAAAACCTTAAAGTTAGTATCAAAATCTGTTAAGTGCTCGTCGGTAAGTATTAAGTTGTGTATGCAAACGCTACAAGTAATATCTAATTGTTTTTGTTTTGCAATCCGTATAAAATCTACCGCTTTTTTTGTAGATATTGTAGGGATGTGTAGTTTTCCTTCAGTATATTCTAGAAGGCTTAAATCTCGTTCTATTTGTAAGTCTTCAGCTAAGTTGGGAATACCCTTTAAGCCTGTAACTGTGCTTACAACACCTTCGTTTATAATGCCTTTACTACAAATAGAACTGTCCATAGGGTAAGAGCATATTAGACCATTAAAAGTGCTTGCGTATTGCAAGGCAATTTTCATTAAATTAGCGTTTTTTATAGGCTGTTTGTAATCGTAAAATGCGACGGCTCCTGCATTTTTCATATCAAATAGTTCTGCAAGTGTTTGACCTTTACTTGCTAAGGTTAGTGCGCCTATAGGATGTAGGCTCACGGCATGGTTTATGGCTTTACTTTTTAAAAAAACGACATCAGTATTTGTGGTTATTACAGGATTGGAGTTTGGGTTTATTAAAATAGAAGTAAAACCAGACTTAGCAGCTACGTTTAGACCGTTACTAATTGTTTCTCGCTCTTCATAACCAGGCTCTCCAAAGCTAACACTACTATCAAACCATCCTTGAGAAATATGAAGATTGTCTAGGTTAATCTCTCTATACTTTTTAGGGTTTTCAAGGTTGGTCCCTATTTTGGTAATAATGCCTTTCTCAATTAATACATCTTGTGTTTTGGTGTTAGCATCACTTTTGGTATCAATTATCGTTGCAGACTTTATAAGTACGTTCATTTAAAATATTTTAAGATGAGCATTTCTATAATTAACAAGACTAGTGCAAAAATAACAAACCATTTCCATAGTGCATTAATAGTTAAATCACTTTTTAAGTCGTTGATTACTTTAGGTAAGGAATTGCTTATTCTAATACCTTTATAAGCTTTAAAATCGATATAATTTAGCTTACTTTCACCTTTATTATAGTTATAACTTACGTGCTTTATGGTTTCTGTTTTGTTATTTACTGCATAAATTCCAGCCACATCAGGAACATCATTAGTTGTAATAGCAACTTTATTGTTAAAGGTTTGTTGCTGCGGAATAATTGTTAGGTTTTTGTGTGTTACAAGGTTTAGAATATCATCTTGCTGTAGGCTTACATTGACATCAAAGCGATGCTCTTTACCAATGGTATAGTAGAGTTTTGGGAGTTGAAGACTTTGCCTTGAGATATTGTATAGAGTAGGAACAACTAAGGGGGAGTTAGTAAAATTAGAGTTAGTTGTGTTTAAGGCAGCAGTAAATACAAATGTGTTGTTATTTTGTATAAGAAATGCTTGGTCATCTTCAAACGACAGTAGTGGACTGTTATTAAAATTAATCTTAAAATATTGCTTTACTTTTGGGTACTGAAAGTTTGTGATTTCTTTTTCAAAAACATTATTAAATACAGGGTGAACATAATTAATTGTCGTAATTTTTTTTTCTATATCTATAATTTCTTCAAACATAGACTTTCCAAGTAACTCGTTGTAATTGCTAACAGATAGTTTGCTAGAAGGAATAACAAGTAAGCTTCCTCCATTGGAAGTAAATGTTTTTAATGTATTAATAAGCGGGACAGATAAGTTATCTAGTTCGTTTAGTATAATTAAGTTTTGCTGTGCGATAGTGTTGTAATTTAGATTATCACTACTTACAGCATTGTAATTAAACTCATCTTTTGTGTAGATTCGCTCCAAAAAACCATTGGGAGTCGTGTTGTATATAGTAAGAACATTAATTTTTTCTTGTGTATTAATGTTAAAATAAAATTTATTATCAAATTGAAGACTTGTATCTTCAATAGTAACTTTTGCATTAATTTTTTTACGAATTGGCAACGAAAATATAGCCGTGTTGTTTGTTACAGAAATGCTTGTTTTTGCAATTAGATTTTCTTCTTCAAATAATGAAATTGGTACATTACTAATATCTTGATTATTAGACGCATTTAACAACACAGAAAGTTCTATGTTACTAGGGTTAGTTTTAGAAATATAAACACTATCAATACTAATATTATTAGTATTTACAG